>NZ_CP017661.1:1277767-1597209 GCF_016805985.1 Microbacterium sp. JZ31 | reverse complement strand
TCGACGCCTCGTGGGCGCCCTTCGGATGGTGGGGACTGTTGAGTTGTGAGTTTGGTGCGTGAGGGTGCTCAGCGGTAGTGACAGGCGTTCACGTGAACGCCGTCTCGGCCGGTGAGGGCCGGCATCTCCGTCTCGCAACGGTCGCGCTCCGCTTCGCCGAGCGTCCTGTACAGCGGGCAGCGGCTGACGAACGGGCAGCCCTTGGGCTTCTCGGTCGGGCTCGGCAGATCCCCGGTGAGCACGATGCGCTCGCGTGTCCGCTCCACCTTCGGATCGGGCACGGGGATCGCCGACAGCAGCGCCTGCGTGTACGGATGCTGCGGGTTGTCGAACACCTCATCAACGTCGCCGTGCTCGACGAAGCTTCCGAGGTACATCACCGCCACGCGGTCGGCGATGTGACGCACGACCGAGAGGTCGTGCGCGACGAACAGGTACGACAGCCCAAGCTTCACCTTGAGCTCGTCGAGGAGATTGATGACGCCCGCCTGGATCGACACGTCGAGTGCCGAGACGGGCTCGTCGAGGACGACGACCTTCGGGTTCGTCGCCAGTGCGCGGGCGATGCCGATGCGCTGGCGCTGACCCCCGAGAACGCCGTCGGGAACCGGTCGCTGTGCGCGGGGTTCAGTCCGACGAGATCCATGAGCTCGTCGACGCGCGCCTCGATCCGGGCCTTCGGCTCGCCGATCGTGCGCAGCGGCTCCGCGATGATGTCGAACACCGTCATGCGGGGGTCGAGCGCGCCCATCGGATCCTGGAACACGATCTGGATGTCGCGGCGCAGGTCGCGCTCGGCGCGGCCGCCCTTGAGGTCGGCGACGCTGACGCCGTTGATCCGGATGTCGCCGTCGGTCTGGGCGGCGAGATCCATGATCTGCAGCAGCGTCGTGGTCTTGCCGGAGCCGGACTCGCCGACGATCGCCATGCACTCGCCCTCGCGCACGTCGAACGTGACGTTCTTGACGGCGTGCACGTCGCCGATCCGGCGCTTGAAGAACGCGCCCTTCGTGAGCGGGAAGGTCTTCACGAGGTTGCGCACCTCGAGCGTCGCCGGACGCTCCTCGCGCGGTGTGCGGACGAGGTCGGAGGTGGGGATCACCGGAACCGGGTAGACCGGGTGACCGTCGATGTGTCCCGAGCGGATCTCCTCGGCGCGGATGCACGCGGCGCGGTGGTCGACCTTGCCGCTGACCGGCAGCAGCTCGGGCTCCTTGCGCCGACACGCGTCCACCGCGATGGGGCAGCGGTCGGCGAACGGGCACGCGTCGGGCAGATTCACGAGCAGCGGCGGGTTGCCCTTGATCGGGACCAGCGGCTGCTTCTCCGCCTTGTCGACGCGCGGGATCGCGCCGAGCAGGCCGATCGAGTACGGCATGCGGGTGTCGGCGAACAGCTCGTCGACGGGCGCCTGCTCGATCGGCTTGCCGGCGTACATCACGAGCACGTCGTCGGCGATGTTCGCCACCACGCCCATGTCGTGCGTGATCATGATCACGGCGGCGCCGGTCTCGCGCTGCGCGGTCTTGATGAGCTCCAGGATCTGGGCCTGGATCGTCACGTCGAGAGCCGTCGTCGGCTCATCCGCGATGATGAGCTTGGGCCGGTTCGCCATGGCGATCGCGATCACGACGCGCTGGCGCATGCCGCCCGAGAACTCGTGCGGGAACGACTTCAGCCGCCTCTCGGGGTTCGGGATGCCGACGAGACGCAGCAGCTCGACCGCGCGCTCGGTCGCCGCCTGACGGGACAGGCGGCTGTCGTGCACCGTGAGCGCCTCGATGATCTGGTCGCCGATCGTGAACACGGGCGTGAGCGACGTCAGCGGATCCTGGAAGATCATGGCGATGCCGTTGCCGCGCAGCTTCGACATCTGCGCGTCGGTCTTGCCGAGCAGCTCGTCGCCGTCGAACAGGATCGAGCCGCCCACGCGGGCGTTGTCGTCGAGAAGCCCCATGACCGCGAGCGACGTGACGGACTTGCCGGATCCGGATTCGCCCACGATGCCGAGCGTGCGCCCGGGGAGCAGATCGAACGAGACCCCGCGCACCGCGTCGACGCGACCCGCCTCGGACGGGAAGCTGACCGTGAGGTCGCGGACTGTGAGGACCGGCTTGGTGAGGACGGTGGCCGAGGTGGTGTCGGAGATCGTCATGCGCGGCCTCCCGCCGCCGAGGTCGGGTCGAGCGCGTCGCGCAGGCCGTCGGCGACGAGCGCCATCGAGACGGTCAGCAGCGTCAGGGCGCCGGCCGGGAAGTAGAACAGCCACGGCGCGCTGGAGACGCTGTTCGCGCCGATGCCGATGAGGGAGCCCAGCGAGACGTCGGGCAGCTTCACGCCGAAGCCGATGAAGGACAGTCCGGTCTCCGTCAGCACGGCCGCGACGACGCCGAGCGTGAAGTTGATCACGAGCAGCGAGCCGATGTTCGGCAGCATGTGGCGCAGCACGATCGTGAAGCCGCGCACGCCCATGTAGCGGGCGGCCTGCACGTACTCGCGCTCGCGGATCGACAGCGACAGCGTCCAGATGACGCGCGCCGAGAAGAACCAGCCGGTCAGGATCATGACGAGCGAGATGATGCGCCAGTCACCGCCCGCGTCGTTCGAGATCATCGCGAGGATGAGGAACGTCGGCGTCACCATCAGGAAGTGGATGACGAGCAGCGTGATGCGCTCGACCCAGCCGCGGAAGTACGCGGCGGCGGCGCCGATGATCGCGGACAGGACCGTCGTGCCCACCGACACCACGAGAGCGATCATGAGCGAGCGCTGCAGGCCGACGACGACCATCGCGTAGAGATCGTTGCCTGACCCGTTCGTGCCGAACCAGTGCTCGGCGCTCGGCGGGTCGCTCAGCGCCAGGAAGTCGAGCTCGATGTGGTCGTACTGCTGGAACAGCGGCCCGATGACGGCGAAGAGCACGAGCAGCACGAAGATGGCGAGTCCGATGAGGGCGCCGCGGTTGCGGGCGAAGCGTCGCCCGTACAGCTCCCACTTCGACATCCGCTTGCGGTCGGGGGAGCGCAGCTCCGTCTCCGACGGCGGCGGGTTGTCGCCGTGCTCGAGGGGATCGATCAGGCTGTTCGTCACGCTCATGTCAGCTCACCCGCACTCGGGGTCGAGGATCACGACGGCGACGTCGGAGAGCACCGCGCCGATCGCCGTCAGCACGGCGCCGAAGGCCGCGATGGCGACGACGCCGTGGACGTCGTTGTTCGTGATCGTGTCGAGGAAGTACTTGCCCATCCCCTCCCAGGCGAAGATCCGCTCGGTCAGGATCGCGCCGGTGAAGATGGCGGGGATGGAGAACGCGACCTGCGTCGCCACCGGGATCAGCGACGTCCGCAGCGCGTGGCGGCGCACGGCCTGCGGCTTGGTCAGGCCCTTGGCGCGGGCCATGCGCACGTAGTCGGTCTTGATGTTGTCGAGCAGCAGCGAGCGCTGCAGGAAGTGGTACTGCGCGTACCCGGTGAGCACGAGCGCGAGCGTGGGCAGCACGAGATGCTGCAGCGTGTCGAGCAGGGCCGGGAAGAATCCGGTGATTCCCACCGAGGCCGCGCCCGTGACGTAGAAGATGCGCTGGCCCACCGCGTTGTTGAGGGCGATCGCGAGCAGGACGATCGCGAGAGCGCCGACCACGACCGGGATGTTCATCGTGACGATCGAGATGCCCTGCCAGACGCGGTCCGCGGCCTTGTACTGCCGCGAGGCGGTGTAGACGCCGAGGCCGACGCCGACCAGCGTGAGCAGGATCGTCGCACCCAGCATCAGCTCGGCCGAGATCCACATGCGGTAGGCGACCTGCTCGTTGACGGACTGCCCGACCGGGCTCACGCCCCAGTCCCATCGCAGCAGGATGCCGCTGAACCAGCCCCACCAGCGCTCGATGAGCGGGATCTTGTCGTCGAGGTTGCGCGGACGCAGCAGCCCGACGATCTGCTCTTCGGTGAGCGGCGGGCGGCGGCCGACGTAGTTCGCGCGCGGGTCGAGATAGCCCCATGCGAGGAAGTACGTGAGATTGGTCACCGCCAGGATCATCAGCAGCCAGCCCGCAGTGCGGCGCAGCATGAAACGGATCAAGGCGAGGAGCTTCTTTCTGACAGACGTTGTCGGGGACTCTACCCCCGCGGTTCTTCGTCGCCTTCGACGAAGTCAGCACGTGCGAAAAGCGTTACCTTTCTGTGCTCTCGCCGTGAAAAACATGCAACATGCGGGTCACAGCCGTGCAACCTGCATGGTGTGAGGCATCTCGGGATAGGAGTATACGAGCGAAGTGCGCGAAGATGCGCGACGCAGGACGGGCGGCGCCCGCACCGTAGAATCGAGGGGACATGTCACCCCGTGCCTCTACTCCGCTCGAGCCTGCTGCGACGCCCCCCGAGCGCATCCGCAACTTCTGCATCATCGCCCACATCGACCACGGCAAGTCCACGCTGGCCGATCGGATGCTGCAGATCACCGGCGTGGTCTCGGACCGGGAGATGCGCGCGCAGTACCTCGACCGGATGGACATCGAGCGCGAGCGCGGCATCACGATCAAGTCGCAGGCCGTGCGGATGCCGTGGGACGTCGACGGCGAGACCGTCGCGCTGAACATGATCGACACGCCGGGGCACGTCGACTTCACGTACGAGGTGTCGCGGTCGCTCGCGGCCTGCGAGGGGGCGATCCTGCTCGTGGACGCGGCGCAGGGCATCGAGGCCCAGACGCTCGCCAACCTGTACCTCGCGCTCGAGAACGATCTGACGATCATCCCGGTGCTGAACAAGATCGACCTGCCGGCCGCCGATCCCGAGCGGTTCGCCAAGGAGCTCGCCGACCTGATCGGCGGCAGCCCCGACGATGTGCTGCGCGTCTCGGGCAAGACGGGCCAGGGCGTCGAGGAGCTGCTCGACCGCCTCGTGCGCGAGATCCCGGCGCCCCAGGGCGACGCGGACGCGCCGGCGCGCGCCATGATCTTCGACTCGGTCTACGACGCGTACCGCGGCGTCGTCACCTACGTGCGCATGATCGACGGCCGCCTGGCGCCGCGGGAGCGCATCCAGATGATGTCGACGAGGGCGACGCACGAGCTGCTCGAGATCGGCGTGTCGGCGCCCGAACCCACGCCGTCCAAGGGGCTCGGCGTCGGCGAGGTGGGCTACCTGATCACGGGCGTGAAGGACGTGCGCCAGTCGAAGGTCGGCGACACCGTCACGAACGCGCGCACGCCCGCGACGGATCCGCTGGCGGGCTACGTCGACCCGAAGCCCATGGTGTACTCGGGCCTGTATCCGATCGACGCGAGCGACTACCCCGATCTGCGCGACGCGCTCGACAAGCTCAAGCTGTCGGACGCCTCGCTCGCGTACGAGCCCGAGACCTCCGTCGCGCTCGGCTTCGGCTTCCGCTGCGGCTTCCTGGGCCTGCTGCACCTCGAGATCATCACCGAGCGCCTCGAGCGGGAGTTCGGCCTCGACCTCATCACCACCGCCCCGAGCGTGATCTACGAGGTCATCACCGAGACCGGCGAGACCATCGTCGTCACGAACCCGAGCGAGTACCCGGACGGGAAGATCGGATCCGTGTCGGAGCCGATCGTGAAGGCCTCGATCCTGACGCCCAAGGACTACGTCGGCACCGTCATGGACCTGTGCCAGACGCGTCGCGGCACGCTGCTCGGCATGGACTACCTCTCGGAGGAGCGCGTCGAGCTGAAGTACACGATGCCGCTGGGTGAGATCGTGTTCGACTTCTTCGACCAGCTCAAGAGCCGCACGCAGGGTTACGCGAGCCTCGACTACGAGCCGGCAGGGCGACAGGACGCCGACCTGGTCAAGGTCGACATCCTGCTGCAGGGCGACCGTGTCGATGCGTTCAGCGCGATCGTCCACCGTGACAAGGCCTACGCGTACGGCACGACGATGACCGAGCGCCTGCGCAAGCTCATCCCGCGCCAGCAGTTCGAGGTGCCGATCCAGGCCGCGATCGGCGCGCGGATCATCGCGCGCGAGAACATCCGCGCGATCCGCAAGGACGTGCTCGCCAAGTGCTACGGCGGCGACATCACGCGCAAGCGCAAGCTGCTCGAGAAGCAGAAGGAGGGCAAGAAGCGCATGAAGACCATCGGTCGCGTCGAGGTGCCCCAGAACGCGTTCATCGCGGCGCTCTCGGGCGACGTCGAGAGCAAGGCCAAGTAGAGGCTCAGGCTCGGCACGTAGGGTGGATCACATGCGTCGCGGCACCTTCCAGGACGAGACGGTCGACTATGCGGCGGTCGGCGCCACGCAGGCGCACGACCTGCTGCAGTACCCGCCGGAGCACAGCCTCCCGGCGGCCGATTCGTGGCGCATCGGCAGCGGTGAGGACCGCTTCCGCACGGCCGGCGACGCGCTGCTGTCGTGGGGTGCCCTGAAGGGCGCGGGCCTGCGGGTCACCGACGTGCGCCCCGCTCCCGGGCCTGCGTACTCGGGCGTCAGCTTCGACGGCGAGGGCAACGCGATCGCGCCGTCGAAGCTCGAGACCGATCAGCGCTACGACGCCGAGGGCACGCCGTACGCCGGCCCCGGCACCACGCTGCGCGTGCACGGCCGCGTGAACGGGATGCGCGCCGACGCAGAGCTCCGCGTGATCTTCGTGATCGAGGAGGCGCGGCGCGTGGGCTTCGCGCTCGGCACCGTGGGCGGATCGATGGTGAGCGGCGAGGAGTCGTTCACCATCGAGTGGCGCGAGAACGACGAGGTGTGGTTCACGGTCAAGGCGTTCGACCGCCCCGTCGGACTGCTCTACCGGATGTTCCGCGGCTTCGTGCGGCGTCGTCGCCGCGCGCTGTTCGCCGGCTACCTCCGCGCGATCTCGCCGCTGTTCGCCACGCCGGGCTCGTGATGGCAGGTCCCCTCCCGCTGGGCGATCCCGCTCCGGCGGACGGCCGCCTGCCCGCGCAGATCCGGATCGATCCGGATGCCGACTTCGGCGTGTACCTGCACGTGCCGTTCTGCCGCGTGCGCTGCGGCTACTGCGACTTCAACACCTACACATCGGGCGAGCTGCGCGGGGCGCGCCAGGACCAGTACGCCGACACGCTGCTGCACGAGATCGCGCTCGGCCGCGAGGTGCTGGCCGAGGCGGGCCCCATTCGTCCGGCGTCCACGGTGTTCTTCGGCGGCGGCACGCCCACGCTGCTGCCGGCGGGCGACCTGGGTCGGATGCTCGACGGCGTGCGCACGGCGTTCGGGATCGCCGACGGCGCGGAGGTCACGGTCGAGGCGAATCCCGACACCGTGACACCCGCCGTCGCGCACGAGCTCGCGGCATCCGGCGTGACGCGGATGTCGATCGGCATGCAGTCATCGGTGCCGCACGTGCTCGCGGCCCTCGACCGCACCCACACGCCGGGCAACGTGCGGACGGCCGTCGACGCCGCCCGCGACGCGGGCCTCGACGTCAGCGTCGACCTCATCTACGGCGCACCGGGGGAGACGCTCGCCGACTGGGAGGCATCGCTCGACGCGGCGCTGGCCCTCGAGTCCGACCACATCTCCGCCTATGCGCTGATCATCGAGGACGGCACGAAGCTCGCCCGCCAGATCAAGCGCGGCGAGGTCCCCGCCCCGGATGACGACCTGCAGGCCGACATGTACGAGCTCGCCGACGCCAAGCTCGCCGCGGCCGGCTTCGACTGGTATGAGGTGAGCAACTGGTCGCGCGGCGAGCACCACCGCTCGCGGCACAACCTCGCGTACTGGCGCGGCCTCGACTGGTGGGGCTTCGGACCGGGCGCCCACAGCCACGTCGGCGGCCTGCGCTGGTGGAACGTCAAGCACCCCGCCGCGTACGCGCAGCGTCTCGCGACCGGATCGTCGCCCGCCGCGGGGCGGGAGACGCCCGATCCGGACGCCCGCGCCCTGGAGCGGGTGCTGCTGGAGAGCCGGATCCGCGAGGGACTGGCGGTCGACGCGCTGGGACCCGGCGCCCGGCGCGCGGTCGCGGGACTGGTCGCCGACGGTCTGGTCGACGGCGCCGCTGCGGTGCGCGGCCGCGTGGTGCTGACGCTCAAGGGCCGCCTGCTCGCCGACGCGGTGGTGCGCGCCCTCACGGAGTGACGAACAGCTGGGTTGGAGCCCCCTCTCGCTCGTTGAGCGACGAGCGCAGCGAGGAGTCGAAACGGCTCGGACTTCCCGCGGCTGCAGCCCTGGCGGGGTTCGAGTCGTTTCGACTCGCTTCGCTCGCTCAACGAACAAGCGGGTTGCCGCGTCTGCGGCCCGGCGGGGTTCGGCGCGTTCACCGCGATCCTCGCTAGAATTGGCACTCAGAACGATCGAGTGCCAAGCGCGACGGGGGAGGTGCCCATGGTCACGGAACGCGGACTGCAGGTGCTCCGCGCGATCGTGCAGGACTACGTCGACACGCACGAGCCGGTCGGCAGCAAGTCGATCGTCGATCGCCATGCCTTCGGCGTGTCCGCGGCGACGATCCGGAACGACATGGCGCTGCTGGAGGACGAGGAGCTGATCACCGCTCCGCACACGTCCTCGGGGCGTGTCCCGACCGACAAGGGCTACCGCGTCTTCGTCGATCATCTCGCCGAGCTGCGGCCGCTGTCGTCGGCGCAGCGCTCGGCGATCTCGACGTTCCTGGCGGATCCGGCCGACCTCGACGACCTGCTCGCCCGCACCGTCCGGCTGCTGACACAGCTGACGGGTCAGGTCGCGCTCGTGCAGTACCCGTCGTTCGCGTCCGCGAACGTGACGCACGTCGAGCTCGTGCGCCTCGACGAGTTCCGCATGCTCGTGATCATCGTGACCGATACGGGTCGCGTCTCGCAGCGCCTCACGGCCACGCCGCGGGGTGTGGACGAGGAGGACGTGGCGGTGCTGCGGGCGCAGCTCGCCGCGCTCATCACGGGCCGCTCGGTGCGCTCGGGTTCCGAGCGGATCGAGCAGCTGCGCGCGTCGGCCCCGACCGACCGGTCGCGCCTCGACGAAGCGCTCCTGACGATCTCCGCGGTCGTGGCGGAGGAGCTCGACGAGTTCCGTCAGGATCGTCTCGTGATGGCCGGAGCGGCGACGCTCGCCAAGCGCGAGCAGGACTTCCGCGGCAGCATCCATCCGCTCCTCGAGGCCATCGAGGAACAGGTGACGCTGCTGCGGCTGATGTCGGAGATGGCAGCGGATGAGAAGGGGCTGTCGGCGAGCATCGGACGCGAGAACGAGGCTTTCGGGCTCGCGGAGGCGTCCATCATCGCGAGCGACTACGACGCGGCAATCGGCCGCGCGCGCGTCGGGCTCATGGGTCCGACGCGCATGGACTACCCCAGCAATCTGGCCGCGGCCCGCGCGGTCGCGCGGTACCTGACCCGGCTGCTGGACGAGGACGAGCACCGCCGCTGAGGCGGACGGAGATCCGGATCGCGCGCTGCGCGCGATCCTCGAGAGGGCCGGATCGCGCGCAGCGCGGTCCTGAAAGGCGAAGTGTGGCTGACCACTACGAGGTTCTCGGGGTGTCGCGCGAGGCGAGCTCCGACGAGATCAAGAAGGCGTATCGCAAGCTGGCGCGCCAGCTGCACCCCGACGTGAACCCGAGCGAGGAGGCGGCGGAGCAGTTCAAGCTCGTCACGCACGCCTACGAGGTGCTGAGCGACGACGAGAAGCGTCGCCGCTACGACATGGGCGGCGACGACAGCCTCTTCGGCGGTGCCGGCGCGGGCTTCGGCGGCTTCGGCGACATCTTCGAGACGTTCTTCGGGGCCGGGGGCGGCGGCCGCGGCGGGCGACCGCGCTCGCGCCGTGAGCGCGGCCAGGACGCGCTGGTGCGCGTCACGCTCGAGCTCGGAGACGTCGTCTTCGGCGCGCACCGCGATCTCGAGGTCGACACGGCCGTGCTGTGCGACACATGCCAGGGGTCGTGCTGCCAGCCCGGCACGGGCCCGGAGCGCTGCGAGATCTGCGGCGGGTCCGGCCACGTGCAGCGCCAGGTCCGCAGCCTCCTCGGCAACGTCGTCACGTCGCAGCCGTGCGGCGCGTGCCAGGGCTACGGCACGACGATCCCGCACCCGTGCCCGACCTGCGGCGGCCAGGGCCGCGTCCGCTCGCGCCGAACGGTGTCGGTCGACATCCCGGCCGGCGTCGAGTCGGGCCTGCGCCTGCAGCTTCCCGGGTCGGGCGAGGTGGGTCCCGCGGGCGGACCGCACGGCGATCTCTACATCGAGGTGCAGGTCACGCCGCACCCCGTGTTCAGCCGCGACGGCGACGACCTGCTCGCCACGCTCGAGGTGTCGATGACCGACGCCATCCTGGGCACCACCACGACGATCGACGCCCTCGACGGCCCCGTCGACCTCGAGCTCCGCCCGGGCGTGCAGGGCGGCGATGTCCTCACCATCAAGGACCGCGGCATCACGGGCTTGCGCACCTCGCAGCGCGGCGACCTGCGCGTGGGCGTGCACGTCGTGACCCCGACGCGCCTGGACGCAAAGCAGCGCGCGCTCGTGGAGGAGCTCGCCAAGCGCTCGAAGGCGCCCCGGCCGCGACTCGCCGAGTTCCACCAGGGGTTGTTCTCCAAGCTGCGCGACCGCTTCCGGAACGGCTGACCCGGCGTGGCGCTGCACTTCGTCGACGAGACGGCCGGATCCGCGCAGCCCGGCGACGCCCTCACGCTCACGGGAGCGGAGGCGCACCACGCCGCGTCGGTGCGGCGCGTGCGCGTGGGGGAGGCCGTGTCCGTGACCGATGGCCGCGGCGCGTGGCTCGAGGGCGCGTGCGAGAGCGTGGCCCCGCGCGAGGTCGTGGTCCGGATCACCGCCCGCCGCGACGAGGAGGCGCCGCTGCCGCGCATCGCGCTCGCGCAGGCGCTCGCGAAGGGCGACCGCGACGAGATGGCGGTGCAGGCGGCCACCGAGCTCGGCGTCGATGAGATCGTGCCCTGGCAGGCATCGCGCAGCGTGTCGCGCTGGGAGGGTCCGAAGGCCGAGAAGGGCCGCGCGCGCTGGGCGACGATCGTGCGCGAGGCGGCCAAGCAGGCGCACCGCGCGTGGCTTCCCGAGGTGACCCCCATCGCGACCACCGCGGCGCTCGCGGCCCGGCCCGACCGGATCCTCGTGCTCGAGCCCACGGCGGACGAGCGGCTCAGTGTGACCGACGTCGCGGACGCGGAGTCCATCCTGCTGATCGTCGGTCCCGAGGGCGGCATCGCGCCGGACGAGCAGCAGCGCCTGCGTGACGCGGGCGCCCGGCTCGTGCGCCTCGGCGACACCGTGCTGCGCACGTCGACCGCGGGCCCCGCGGCGCTTGCGCTGCTGAACGCGCGCCTCGGGCGCTGGTGAGTCCCGACCGCGGCCGGGACCCCGCGCATAGACTGGACGACATGGCTGAACCCTCGATCTTCACCCGCATTCTGCAGGGCGACATCCCGGGCGAGATCGTGGCGGAGACCGAGCGCGTCTTCGCCATCAAGGACATCTCGCCGCAGGCGCCGCTGCATCTGCTGGTGATCCCCAAGACGCAGGAGTACCGCGACGTCGCGGCCCTCGCGGCGGGCGATCCGTCGCTGCTGGCCGAGATGATCACCCTCGCGAACGACCTCGCGGCCGAGCACGCCGACGGTGACTTCCGCGTGCTGTTCAACACCGGCGCCGGTGCCGGTCAGACCGTGTTCCACGTCCACGCGCACGTGCTCGCGGGCGGCCTGGGAGAGAAGAGCCTCGTCGGTGGCTGATCCGCGATCCGAAGACATCACCGAGACCGTCACGGCAGACGGAGTCGCCATGGTGCAGCTCCTCGGCCCGCAGGACAGGCTGCTGCGCATGGTCGAGGGCGCGCACCCCGACGTCGACGTGCACGTGCGCGGCAACGAGATCACGCTGCGCGGGTCCGCCGACGCCGTGCGCGCGGCGCGTGCGCTGGTCGACGAGCTGCTGCAGATGACGAAGGCCGGACACGCCCTGGGCGAGGCCGACGTGCAGAGTTCGGCCCGCATGCTGCGCGACGAGGGCGGTCCGCGCCCGAGCGAGGTCATGGGCGAGGCCATCCTGTCCAGCCGCGGCAAGTCCATCCGCCCCAAGACGGTCGGGCAGAAGGAGTACGTCGACGCGATCGACGAGAACACGATCGTGTTCGGCATCGGCCCGGCCGGTACCGGCAAGACCTATCTCGCGATGGCGAAGGCCGTGCAGGCCCTGCAGCGCCGCGAGGTGGAGCGCATCATCCTGACGCGCCCGGCGGTCGAGGCGGGGGAGCGGCTGGGATTCCTCCCCGGCACGCTGACGGACAAGATCGACCCGTATCTTCGCCCGCTGTACGACGCGCTCAACGAGATGATGGATCCGGAGCTCGTCCCCAAGCTCATGGCGACCGGCACGATCGAGGTCGCCCCGCTGGCGTATATGCGCGGCCGCACGCTGAACAACTCCTTCGTCGTGCTCGACGAGGCGCAGAACACCACGCCCGAGCAGATGAAGATGTTCCTGACGCGCCTCGGGTTCGGCACCAAGATGGTCGTCACGGGAGACATCACGCAGGTCGACCTGCCGCAGGGCGCGTCGGGACTGCGCCTCGTGACGCGCGTGCTCGACCGGATCGACGACATCCACTTCTCGCGCCTGTCGAGCGACGACGTCGTGCGGCACTCGCTCGTCGGCAGGATCGTCGACGCGTACAGCGAGTACGACGAGCGCCGGATGGCGGCGCGCCACGAGCGCGACGAGGCCACCGAGTTCGCCAACCGAGCCGAGCGCCGCGCGACGACGCGCCCCGCGGGCCCCCGTGACCGCATGCCCAAGCGAGGACGATCGTGATCGACATCAACAACGAGTCCGCCGTCGAGATCGACGAGTCGGTGCTGCTGCGGCTGACGCAGGACAACCTGGCGGCCTTGCATGTCTCGCCCGACGCGGACGTGGCGATCGTGCTCGTCGACGAGGGCGCCATGGAGCAGCTGCACCTGCAGTGGATGGACGAGCCCGGCCCGACCGACGTGCTGAGCTTCCCCATGGACGAGCTGCGCCCGGGCACCGAGGACCAGCCGACCCCGCCCGGCCTGCTGGGCGACATCGTGCTGTGCCCGCAGGTCGCGGAGTCGCAGGCGGAGACCGCGGGCCACTCGACGATGGACGAGCTGATCCTGCTCACGACGCACGGCCTGCTGCACCTGCTCGGCTACGACCACGCCGAGCCCGAGGAGGAGCGCGAGATGTTCGGGCTCCAGCGCGAGCTCATCTCGGCGTTCGCGGCGGCCGAGCGTCGCCGCACCTCATGACGCCGGCTCTGTCTGCCGGAGCGGCCGGATGACCGACCTGGCTTCCGACGCGCTGGGGCCGGTCGCCGCGCTGCTGTTCGGCGGCGCCCTCCTGCTCGTGCTGCTGGCCGGCCTGATGTCGGCGATCGACGCCGCGCTGTCGGTGACCTCGCGCGGCGACCTCGTCGACCTCGCGGGCGAGGGACGCAACGCCCAGGCGCTCGCACGCATTGCCGCCGATCCGGATCGTCATGCGGGGGTGGTGGTGTTCGTGCGGGTGTTCGCCGAGACCGCGGCCGCCGTGCTCGTCACCGCCGGGTTCGCGCTCATCCTGCACAACCTCTGGTGGGGGCTGCTGGTGGCGGCGCTGCTCATGACCGGTGTGTCGTTCGTGGGGGTCTCGTCGATCCCCGCGACGTTCGGCCGGCGCTACTCCTCGGCCCTGCTGACCTTCGCGGCGCCGCTCGTACGCGGCACCCTGCTGGTGCTCGGCCCGCTGTCGGGCCTGCTGGCGGCGTTCGGCAACCGGCTCACGCCCGGTGGGGGCCGCCGCAGCTTCGAGTCGGAGGAGCAGCTGCTCAGCATCGTGGACGAGGCCGCCTCGCATGCGGTGATCGAGGCCGACGACCGTGAGCTCATCCACTCGGTGTTCGACTTCACCGACCAGGTCGTGCGCGCCGTCATGGTGCCGCGCACCGAGATGGTCACGGTCGAGGCGGATGCGACCATCCGCGAGGCCATGCGGCTGTTCCTCGACCGCGGCGTCTCCCGCATGCCCGTCGTCGACGGCGAAGTCGACGACATCATCGGCGTGCTGTACCTGAAGGACGTCGTGCAGTTCGGCTTCCGCGACACGGTCGCAGGCGGCGAGCCCGTCGGCTGGCGCGAGGCGAGCGTGCGGGCGATCGCGCGCCCCGCCGTGTTCGTGCCCGAGCAGATGCGCGCCGAGACCCTGCTGCAGCAGATGAAGCGCGATGCCGTGCACGTGTGCCTCGTCGTGGACGAGTACGGCGGGATCGCCGGCCTCGTCACGCTCGAGGACCTGATCGAGGAGCTCGTCGGGGAGATCGCGGACGAGTACGACGCGCCGTCGAAGGAGATCGTCGAGCTCGCGGACGGCCGCTACCGCGTGAGCTCCCGGCTGTCGCTCGACGAGGTCGGCGACCTGTTCGGCATCGAGCTGGAGGATGAGGACGTCGACTCGATCGGCGGCCTGCTCGGCAAGACGCTCGGCCGGGTGCCGCAGCCGGGCGATGTCGCCGAGTTCGCGGGACTGATCGTCACCGGCGGCACGTCGCGCGGCCGCGGGCGCGGCATCGCCACGGTGTTCGTCGAGCGCGGCGAGGCCCTGCGCACGATCGAGGAGTACAGGGAGAGAGAAGATGGCTGACGCGATGCGCTCGGGCTTCGTGACGTTCGTGGGACGACCGAACGTGGGCAAGTCCACGCTCATGAACGCGCTGGTGGGCGAGAAGGTCGCCATCACGAGCGAGAAGCCGCAGACCACGCGCCGCGCGATCCGCGGCATCCTGAACCGGCCCGGCGGGCAGCTCGTCGTCGTCGACACCCCGGGTATCCACAAGCCGCGCACACTGCTCGGCCAGCGCCTGAACGACCTCGTCGAGCAGGTGCTGGGCGACGTCGACGTGATCGCGTTCTGCGCGCCCGCCACCGAGAAGGTCGGCCCGGGCGATCGCCGCATCGCCGAGTCGCTCGACGGGTACCCGCGCGCCCGCAAGGTCGCGATCGTCACGAAGACGGATGCCGCGGGCTCGGAGCAGATCATGGAGCGGCTCATCGAGGTCAACGCGCTGCGCGAGGACTGGGCGGCGGTCATCCCTCTGTCCTCGCTCACGGGCGACCAGCTCGACGTGCTGAGCGACGAGCTGCTGGCGCTGATGCCCGAGGGGCCGGCCCTCTACGAGGAGGGCGTCGTCACGGACGAGAGCACCGAGGACCGCGTCGCGGAGATCATCCGCGAGGCCGCGCTCGAGGGTGTGCGCGACGAGCTGCCGCACTCGATCGCCGTGACGGTGGACGAGATCACGGCTCGCGAGGACCGCGACGATCTCACCGACATCCACGCGAGCATCGTCGTCGAGCGCGACAGCCAGAAGGGCATCATCATCGGCCCCAAGGGATCGCGCCTGCGCGAGGTGGGCGCCCGCGCCCGCGCGCAGATCGAGCCGCTCATCGGCACGCGGGTGTTCCTCAAGCTGCACGTGCGCGTGGCGAAGGAGTGGCAGCGCGACCCCAAGCAGCTCGGCAGGCTCGGCTTCTAGCCCTCCGCCTGCGCGATCGGCGCGGGACCGGCAGGAGGATTCGCCGGGGCGCGGCATCCGCCCGACACGGGCGCGCCCCGGCGAGGACTCAGCCGACGGGCTGCATGAGGGACTCGACGATCACGACCTTCTCGCCGAACTCCGCATCGGCGGCGTCCTGGTAGGTGCCGTCGTCCCACACGACCTGCAGGCGCACGTAGCCGTTCTCGACATAGGCGGACTGCACCTCGTCGCCGAGGCGGTCCTGGATCGTCTGCTGGATCTCGAGCAGCTCGTCCTCGCGCGTCGTTCCGGGCTCGCCGCCGGTCGGATCCTCGGGAACCATCGGATCGAACAGCGCGAGCAGGATCGGAGGAGCGGTCACGGCGATCGTCTCCCCGTCGAACGTGCCCGTCACGGCATAGGCGCCCCACGTGCTGTCGGCGGCGGTCTCCTCGCCCTCCGCCGCATCCCAGTCCCAGCCCTCGAGGGGGATGCCGGCGCACTGCGGCGGATACGACTGGGCGATCGGGCCGATGCAGAGCGAGATGGCGCCGGCCTTGTCCATCACGGTGCCCTGCACCTGGATCTCGCCCTGCGGCGGCTCCGGATGGACGTCGCCGAACCTCGGCGAGGGCTCCGCCGCGGGAGCGTCGGCACGGGGTGTCGCGCACGCGGTGAGCGCGAGAGCCAGGACGGCGATCGTTGTCGCGAGAAGGCGACGGGAGTGGGTCATACCCGAAAGTGTCGCGCGATCCGGATTCGTCTCATGCTGCGCATCCTGCTCACTCGGGCGGCATCCGGGTCCGTCGCCACCGTGCAGAGTGCGTGTTAGCCTGAACACATGCGCCTCGGTGGGCTTCTCCTTCTTAGCCGCCGCGACGAGACCTCGATCTAGGGCCTCCTCGTCGCGGAGCTCGTCGTCGGCCCTGACATACGACGAAATGAAAGCAAGCGACATCATGGAGAACACCCAGAAGCCCAGCGGCATGCCGGTGCACAAGTACCGCCCGTATCACGAGCAGATCGTCGTCGACCTGCCCGACCGCACCTGGCCGGCTCGGCGCATCGAGAAGGCGCCGCGCTGGTGCGCGGTCGACCTGCGCGACGGCAACCAGGCGCTCATCGACCCGATGAGCCCCGAGCGCAAGCGCGTCATGTTCGAGCTGCTCGTCAAGATGGGCTACAAGGAGATCGAGGTCGGCTTCCCGTCGGCGAGCCAGACCGACTTCGACTTCGTCCGGCAGCTGATCGAGGAGAACCTGATCCCGGACGACGTCACGATCCAGGTCCTGACGCAGGCGCGCGAGCACCTCATCGCCCGCACCTACGAGGCGATCAAGGGCGCGAAGCAGGCGATCGTGCACCTGTACAACTCGACGAGCGTGCTGCAGCGCGACGTGGTCTTCCGCACCGACCGCCAGGGCATCATCGACATCGCCCTCGACGGCGCGCGCTGGTGCAAGCAGTACGAGCAGACGGTGCCGGAGACGACGGTCTACTACGAGTACTCGCCCGAGAGCTACACCGGCACCGAGCTCGAGTTCGCCGTCGACGTGTGCAACCAGGTGCTGGAGATCTTCCAGCCCACGCCCGAGCGCAAGGTCATCATCAACCTGCCCGCGACGGTCGAGATGGCCACGCCCAACGTCTACGCCGACTCGATCGAGTGGATGGGCCGCCACCTGAACCACCGCGAGAACGTGCTCATCTCGCTGCATCCGCACAACGACCGCGGCACCGCGGTCGCCGCCGCGGAGCTCGGCTACATGGCCGGAGCCGACCGCATCGAGGGCTGCCTGTTCGGCAACGGCGAGCGCACGGGCAACGTCGACCTCGTCGCGCTGGGCGTCAACCTGTTCACGCAGGGGATCGACCCGCAGATCGACTTCAGCGACATCGACCACGTCAAGCGCACGGTGGAGTACTGCAATCAGCTGCCCGTCCCCGAGCGCAGCCCGTGGGCCGGCGACCTCGTCTTCACGGCGTTCAGCGGCTCGCACCAGGACGCCATCAAGAAGGGCTTCGAGGCGATGGCCGCGAGCGCCCAGGAGAAGGGCGTCACGGTCGACGACATCGAGTGGGCCGTGCCGTACCTGCCGATCGACCCGAAGGACCTCGGGCGCTCATACGAGGCGGTCATCCGCGTCAACTCGCAGTCGGGCAAGGGCGGCGTCGCCTACCTGCTGAAGAGCGACCACGCGCTCGACCTGCCGCGCCGGCTGCAGATCGAGTTCTCGGGCGTCGTGCAGGCCAAGACGGACGCCGAGGGCGGCGAGGTCACGAGCGACCAGATCTGGGCGATCTTCCAGGACGAGTACCTGCCCTCCGCCCAGGCCGAGGCCCGCTGGGGCCGTTTCGAGCTGCTGGGCACGAGCAGCCGCAGCAGGCTGGACGGCAACGTCGCACTCGAGGTCGTGCTGCGCGACGGCGAGGAGCAGCATCAGCTCGCGGGCCAAGGCAACGGACCGATCGCGGCGTTCCTGACCGTGCTGCGCGAGCAGGGCGTCGACGTCACGCTGTACGACTACGTGGAGCACACGCTCAGCGCGTCGGGCGACGCCGAGGCGGCCGCGTACGTCGAGCTGCAGGTCGACGGCGAGCGCCTGTGGGGCGTCGGCATCGACGGCGACATCTCGACCGCCTCTCTCAAGGCCATCGTGTCGGGCGTGAACCGCTCGATCCGGGCCCGCAAGCCGGAGCTCGCCGCCGCGATCTGAGCGGATTCAGGCGCGGGGGTCGTCGTCGGAGGCGGCCTCCGCGGCCTGCTCGGCGGCCGCCTGCGCCTGCTCGGCGGCTTCGACGGCCTGCTCGGCCGCGGCCTGCGCCTGCTCGACGCCGGCCTGCGCCTGCGCGATCATCTCCGACGAGATGACCGGGATCGCGGAGGTCTCGAGCGCGACGCGGCGGCGGTAGATCCGGCGCTGCTCGGGCAGCGACACGTCGAAGATCACGGCGAGCAGGCGGATGACCGTCGTGACCGCGACGCCGGCGATCGCGGCGGGCACGATGTCGAGACCCGCCCCGAAGCTCACGGCGAGCACGGTGCATCCGGCCGCGGCGGCGACCGCGTACAGCGAGCCGACATGCATGATCGCGATCGGCAGTCCCATCGCCATGTCGCGCGCGACGCCGCCGCCGACCGCGGCGACCGCGCCGATGAAGATCGCGGGCACGAGCGGCAGGCCGAACGCGAGGGCCTTGCTCGTGCCGAACGCACCGAACAGGCCGATCAGCACGGCGTCGAGCCCCACGATGACCTTGTTCAGCCGGTGGAAGACCCCGGCGAGCAGCATGCCGACGAGCGACGCGACGATCGCGGTCAGGATGTACCAGTTCGACTGCAGCGACGCGGGCGTCACGCCCAGCAGCACGTCGCGGATGAGACCGCCGCCCATGCCGAGGATGATGCCGATCAGCGCGACGCCGAGCAGATCCAGCCGGCGCTGCCCCTGGAAGCCGGATGCGAACATCGCACCCTGCACCCCGCCGAACGCCACCGCGATGAGGTCGGCCCACAGCGGCAGCACGAAGGTCGGATCGGTCACCCTCCAATGGTGTCACCGCGGCGCTAACGCGCCGATTCGGCCGGCGCCTGGCGCGTCGCCCGGATCGCGGAGATCGCCCGGATCCCGGACCGCCGGGCGGCGTCGAACCCGGGATCCGGGTGAACTCCTGGGTTCTGGTGGGTCGGCGGGGTCCCGGAGTGCCGCGCCGATTCGGCGGGCGCCTGGCGCGTCGCCCGTATTCCGGAGATCGCCGGGATCCCGGACCGCCGGCGCGTGTCGAATCCGGGATCCGGGTGAACTCAGGAATCCTGGCGGACCGACAGGGTCACGCTCCACCGCGGGAAGGGCTTCGCGCCCACAGCCGGATGTCGCAGGCGCGGCAGATAATGGATCGGTGCCCACCTATCGAGACGAAGCGGTCGTGCTGCGCACGCACAAGCTCGGCGAGGCCGACCGCATCGTCACCATGCTGAGCCGGCGGCACGGCAAGGTGCGCGCGGTCGCGAAGGGCGTGCGCCGCACCTCCTCGCGCTTCGGCTCGCGGCTCGAGCCGTTCATGGTCGCCGACGTGCAGCTGTACGCCGGCCGCAGCCTCGACATCGTGCAGCAGGCAGAGACGCTGGGGGCGTATGGCGCCGATATCGCGGCCGACTACGACCGCTACACGGCGGCCTCCGCCATGGCGGAGTCGGCCGATCGGCTGACGCACGACGAGCCGGCGCCGAACCAGTACTACCTGCTCGTGGGCGCGCTGCGCTCGCTCTCGCGCGGTGAGCACTCGCCCCGGCACACGCTCGACTCGTACCTTCTGCGCTCGCTCTCACTCGCCGGATGGGCGCCCGCGCTCGACGACTGCGCGCGGTGCGGCGCCGCCGGCCCGCACGATCAGTTCCTCGCGCAGCTCGGCGGCGTGGTGTGCACGGCGTGCGCGCCGCCCGGGACGCCGCACGTCAGCGCCAACGTGCTCGCCCTGCTGCGCGCGCTGCTGTCCGGCGACTGGGAGGTCGTCGACGCGGCGTCGCCGCGCGACGCGTCGCAGGCATCCGGTCTCGTGTCGGCGTATGTGCAGTGGACGATGGAGCGCGGGCTGCGCGCGCTGTCGCAGACCTCGACGAGCCAGGGAGCCCGATGACGCCCAAGCCCTACACGCACCGCGACGCGGTGCCGTACCGCGCGCTGGACTGGACGGGCCTGCAGGCTCCCGACTACGGCACGGACGCGCCCGCGCACGTGGCGATCGTGATGGACGGCAACGGGCGCTGGGCGAATCGGCGGGGACTCAGCCGCATCGAGGGGCACAAGGCGGGGGAGGAGGTGCTGCTCGACGTGGTCGCGGGCGCGATCCAGGCGGGCGTGAAGCACCTCTCCGTGTACGCGTTCTCGACCGAGAACTGGCGCCGCTCGCCCGACGAGGTGCGGTTCCTGATGGGCTACAACCGCGACGTGCTGCACCGCCGACGCGACCAGCTGAACGAGTGGGGTGTGCGCATCCGCTGGGCGGGCCGTACGCCCAGGCTGTGGGGCTCCGTGATCAAGGAGCTGAAGTTCGCCGAGCAGCTCACGGCCGGCAACGACGGTCTGACGCTCACGATGTGCATCAACTACGGCGGGCGCAACGAGATCGTCGACGCCGTGCGGGCGCTGGCCGAGGAGGTCGCCGCCGGCAGACTGAAGCCGTCCGGAATCACGGAGAAGGCGCTGCGCCGCCACTTCTACGTGCCCGACATGCCGGACGTCGATCTGTTCGTGCGGTCAAGCGGCGAGCAGCGCACCTCGAACTTCCTGCTGTGGCAGGCGGCGTATGCCGAGATGGTGTTCCTCGACACGCTGTGGCCCGACTTCAGCCGCAGCGACCTGTGGCACGCGATCGACCTCTACCTCGGACGGGAGCGCCGTTTCGGCGGCGCGGTCGACGCACCCACGAGTGCATGACGGATCCGGAATACCTCGAGCCGTCGCGCGCGTTGTCTTTGAGGTGACCGACGAGACTGCAACGCCCGCCCCCATCCGCATCGACGTCTGGAGCGACATCGCCTGCCCCTGGTGCTACATCGGCAAGCGCAACCTCGAGAACGGCATCGCCGCGACGGCGCAGGATGAGGACGCGCCCCGCGTCGAGATCACCTACCACTCGTTCGAGCTGTCGCCCGACACCCCCGTCGACTTCGAGGGCTCGAGCACGGACTTCCTCGCGCAGCACAAGGGCGTCACGCCCGAGCAGGCGCAGCAGATGAACGAGCGGGTCACGCAGATCGCGAAGGAGCAGGCCGGCCTGCACTACCGCTTCGACCTGCAGCAGCACACGAACACCGTCAAGGCGCACGAGCTCGTGCACTTCGCCAAACAGCACGGCAAGCAGCTCGAGATGAAGGAGCGCCTCCTCGCGGCCTACTTCGTCGAGGGCCGGCACGTCGGTCGCATCGACGAACTGGTCGAACTCGCCGGGTCCGTCGGACTGGACGAGGCCGCGGCGCGCGACGCGCTGGAGAACGACGAGTTCCTCCCCGCCGTGCGCCAGGACCAGGCGCAGGCGCGCGCCTACGGCATCAACGGCGTGCCGTTCTTCGTGATCGACGGTCAGTACGGCGTGAGCGGCGCGCAGCCCCCTGAGGCGTTCGCCCAGGTCGCCCGCCAGGTCTGGTCCGAGCACCGGGCGGCGGCGAACTGAGGCTCAGCGCGGGAGCGCGGCCTCGATCCGCCACACGATCTCCGGGTCGTCGGGCTTCTGCGTCGGCCGGAAGCGGGTGACGGTTCCGTCCGGCAGCACGAGGAACTTCTCGAAGTTCCAGGCGACGCGACCGGCCTTGCCGTGGGAGTCCGGCGTCTTCTTGAGCGCCTTGTAGAGCGGATGCGCCTTCGGGCCGTTGACCTTGATCTTGTCGTTCACCGGGAAGGTGACGCCCCAGGTCGTGGAGCAGTACTCGAGGATCTGCTCCATCGACCCCGGCTCCTGACCCATGAACTGGTTGCAGGGGAACCCGACGACCTGGAACCCGCGATCGCCGTACGTGCGCTGCAGCTCCTCGAGCTGCTCGTACTGCGGCGCGAGGCCGCACTTCGACGCGACGTTCACGACCAGCACCGGTCCGTCGAACTCGGACAGCGTCCGCTCCGCACCGGAGGCGTCCGCGAAGGGGATCTCCCGCACAGGGGGCAGATCTGTCGTGTCCACGTCGACTCACTCCGTTCGCTCGGGCATCGCCTGCTCTCAACAGGCTACGACGCTCGGCGATCGCCCATGCCGATTCTGTGAGAATGGATCCGTGACCTCTGTTCTGACCCGCCCGCGCCAGCTGCGCATCGGCACGATCGACCTCGACGTGCCGGTCGTCCTCGCACCCATGGCGGGCATCACGAACACCGCGTTCCGCCGGCTGTGCCGCGAGTACGGCGCCGGCCTGTACGTCAGCGAGATGATCACGACGCGCGCGCTCGTCGAGCGCAACGAGACCACGATGCGCCTGATCCGGCATCACGAGTCCGAGACGCCGCGGTCGATCCAGCTGTACGGCGTCGACCCGGCCGTGACGGCCGAGGCCGCGCGGATCATCGCCGAGGAGGACCGCGCCGACCACATCGACCTGAACTTCGGCTGTCCCGTGCCGAAGGTGACGCGCAAGGGCGGCGGCTCCGCGCTGCCGTGGAAGACCGGGCTGTTCCGCGACATCGTCGAGGGCGCGGTCAAGGCCGCGGGCGACGTCCCGGTCACGGTCAAGATGCGCAAGGGCATCGACGCGGATCACCTCACCTACCTCGAGGCGGGGCGGATCGCGGAGGGCGCCGGCGCGGCGGCCGTCGCACTGCACGCGCGCACGGCCGCCGAGTTCTACTCGGGCACGGCCGACTGGTCGGCGATCACGAAGCTCAAGGAGACCGTCACGAGCATCCCGGTGCTGGGCAACGGCGACATCTGGAGCGCGGCCGACGCCGTCCGGATGATGGACGAGACCGGATGCGACGGTGTCGTCGTCGGGCGCGGCTGTCTCGGGCGGCCGTGGCTGTTCGGCGAGCTGGCCGCCGCGTTCGGCGCCGACGCCCCGGTGGTCGACGCGAACCTCGGGTTCGTCGCGCGCGGCTTCCGTCGGCACGCCGAACTGCTCGTGGAGTTCTTCGAGGACGAGGATCGCGGCTGCCGTGACATCCGCAAGCACGTCGCGTGGTATTTCAAGGGCTACCCGGTCGGCGGCGACCTGCGTGCGAGTCTCGCGACCGCGTCCAGCCTCGCCGAGATCGACGACCTGCTGGCGCAGCTCGACCACGACGCGCCCTACCCGGGCGCCGCCGCCGAGGGGCAGCGCGGTCGTGCCGGTTCGCCCAAGCGACCCGTGCTGCCGCAGGGCTGGCTCGACTCGCGAGAGATCGGCGAGGACGCGAGCTGCGAGCTCCAGGGAGCGGAGCTGGACACCAGTGGTGGCTGACGGCATGCGCCCCGACGGATACCGCGAGGGCGACGCCGAGCGCTTCTTCGCCGAGCGGCACCGCTCCGAGCGCGACGACTTCGCGCGCGACCGGGCGCGCGTGCTGCACTCGGCGGGTCTGCGCCGCCTTGCGGCCAAGACGCAGGTGCTGAGCCCCGCGAGCTCGGCCGACTTCGCGCGCAACCGCCTCACGCACTCGCTCGAGGTGGCGCAGATCGGCCGCGAGCTCGCCATCTCGCTCGGATTGTCCGCCGACGTCGTCGACACGGCGTGCCTCAGTCACGACCTCGGCCATCCGCCCTTCGGGCACAACGGCGAGCGCGCGCTCAACGAGTGGGCCGACCACATCGGCGGCTTCGAGGGCAACGCGCAGTCGCTGCGCATCCTGACGCGGCTCGAGGCGAAGGTGCTCGACGACCGCGACCACTCCGTCGGACTCAACCTGACGCGCGCGAGCCTCGACGCCACGTGCAAGTACCCGTGGACGGTCGACAACCCCGTGCCCGACCCGGGCGGGCGCCTGAAGTTCGGCGTCTATCCCGAGGACGAGGCGGTGTTCCATTGGATGCGCGACGGCGCTCCGGGGCGGCTGCGGTGCATCGAGGCCGAGGTCATGGACCTCTCGGACGACATCGCCTATTCCGTGCACGACTTCGAGGACGCCGTCGTGAACGGCTACATCGACCTCGAGGCGCTCGCGGATCCGGTGCAGCACCATCCGCTGATCGGCAAGATCCAGCAGTGGGTGGGCTACGACTACTCGCGCGAGGAGCTGGCGGACGGCCTGTACCGCCTGACGAGGCAGCCGATGTGGCTGAGGTCGTTCGACCGGTCGCGGCAGGATCTCGCACGCCTGAAGAACCTGACGAGCGACCTGATCGGCCGCTTCGCCCGTGCCGCAGTGGCCGCCACGCGCGAGGCGTACGTGGGCCCGTCGCTCGCGCGCTACAACGCCCACGTCGTGGTGCCACGCGTCATCGAGGTCGAGATCGCGGTGCTCAAGGGCGTCATGGGATCGTCGATCGTGACCATCGAGGCGCGCAAGGGCGTCTACAAGGAGCAGCGCCGTGTGCTCAAGCGCCTCGCCGACGCGCTGCTGTCGACCGACACGCTGTGGTCGGCCGGCGGCGAGGTGTTCGAGCCGGCGTTCGCCGCGGACTTCCATGCCGCCGAGAACGACGCCGAGCGCGCCCGCGTCGTCGTCGATCAGGTGGCGAGCCTGACCGACCAGACGGCGATCGACTGGCATAACCGCCTCGTGGGAGAGATCGATCCGGCCGAGGTCGGCATCTGGACGCCGCGCCACGCGCGCCCGGGCGCGCGTCCGCGCGCCGCCGCGCCGCAGCCGGTGCGCGTCGGGGCCGACTGATGCCGAGGATCCGCCAGGCCGACGTCGAGGAGGTCAAGGCGCGCACGAACATCGCCGACGTGGTCGGCGAGCGCGTCGCGCTGCGCTCCGCGGGCGTGGGATCGCTCAAGGGCCTGTGCCCCTTCCACGACGAGAAGAGCCCGAGTTTCCACGTCCGGCCGCAGGTCGGCTACTACCACTGCTTCGGCTGCGGCGAGTCGGGCGACGTGTACACGTTCCTGCGCGAGATGGACCACGTCACCTTCACGGAGGCGGTCGAGCGCCTCGCGGCGCGCATCGGCTACACGCTGCACTACGAGGACGGCGGGCCTGCACCCGAGACGAGCGGACGCTCGCGCCTTTTCGCCGCCAACGCCGCTGCCGCCGAGTTCTTCCGCGGGCAGCTCGTCTCTCCCGAGGCCGAGCCCGCTCGACGCTTCCTCGGGGAGCGCGGCTTCGACGCGGGGGCCGCAGCGCACTTCGGGGTCGGCTACGCGCCCAAGGGCTGGGACGCGATGCTCAAGGCCCTCACGGCCCAGGGGTTCTCGCGCGAGGAGCTCACGACCGCCGGGCTCGTCTCGACCAATCAGCGCGGCGGCGTCTACGACCGCTTCCGAGGCCGGCTGGTGTGGCCGATCCGCGACGTCACGGGCCAGACGATCGGCTTCGGCGCACGAAAGCTGTACGACGACGATCAGGGCCCGAAATACCTGAACACACCCGAGACGCCGATCTACAAGAAGGCGCAGGTGCTGTACGGCCTCGACCTGGCCAAGCGCGACATCTCGCGCGGCGATCCCAAGCGCGTCGTCGTGGTGGAGGGGTACACCGACGTCATGGCGTGCCACCTGGCGGGTGTGACGACCGCGATCGCGACCTGCGGCACGGCGTTCGGGTCGGAGCACGTCACGGTGCTGCGGCGCGTGATGGGCGACGAGTCCGCATCCGGCGAGGTCGTCTTCACGTTCGACGGCGACGAGGCCGGCCAGAAGGCAGCGATCCGCGCGTTCGCGGAGGACAACCGCTTCAACGCCCAGACCTATGTGGCGATCGCGCCCGACGGGCTGGACCCGTGCGACCTGCGTCTGCAGCGCGGCGACGGCGCCGTGCGCGGCCTGCTCGACCACCGCGTGCCGATGTTCGAGTTCGTGATCGACCGCCGCATCGGCGGCTTCGACCTCGCGAGCGTCGAGGGGCGCATCGGCGCGCTGCGCTCGGCGGCCCCGATCGTCGCGGCGATCCGCGACCGGATGGTGCGGGCCGGATACGAGCGCGTGCTGGCGCGCAAGCTCGGCATGGAGCCGCGCGACGTGCACGGCGCGGTCGAGCAGGCGGCGCGCAGGGCGAGCGGATCCGTGGGTCAGGGTGCGAAGGGCGATGCTCGGCAGGAGCCCCGGCCGATGCCCGGCTCGGGGCCGCGGCCGATGCCAGGGTCGGAGCCCGCCGTGCAGGCGCCGCTGGAGCGCGTGACGCTCGCGTCGCTGCCACGCTCGACCGACGTGGCGCTCGAGCGGGACGCGCTCACCGGTGTCCTTCTCTACGGGCACCGGATCGATCCGGCCCTCCTCGCGCGTGCGCTCGGGATCCCGTTCCGGACGCAGGCCCTCGAGGCCGTGCGCGCGAGCGTGGCGGCGGCGGCGGATCGCACGCGGCCCGGATGGGCGCTGAACGCCATCGAGACCGTGCGCGAGCCGTACCGCCAGCTGGCGGGCGAGCTGCTCGCGCGCGACTTCCCGGCGCGGGACGACGACCACGCGATCGCGTCGGTCAACGACATCTGCCGCCGCCTCGTCCTGCGCTCGCTCGACGGGGAGAAGGCGGAGCTGCTCGGAGCCGTGCAGCGCACCGCGCCGACCTCCGACGAGGGGCGGTCCCTGCGCGTGCGCCTGCGCGACCTCGACAACGAAAGGCGCGCGCTGATCGACGTCGAATGAGGCGGCTGGCCCGGATGCCCGGGTACCAGGCAGGATGGGACGCATGTTCCGCGTCCCGGATGACCCCGTCAATGCCGTCGTCTGCGACGACCTGAGCGTGAGTCGCTGGGGCGCAGGGCCGGAGACCCGGGCCGTCGACGGCGTGACGTTCACCCTCAAGGCGGGGGAGATCCTCGCCGTCTCCGGCGAGGCCGGATCCGGAAAGTCCAGCCTGCTCGCGGTGCTCGCGGGCCGGCTCGACGACACGATGACCGTCTCCGGCGGATCGGCGCGCGTGACGGGGATCCCCGTGCACCACAAGGGGCGCGACCGGCGCGTGCTGACCTACCGGGTGGGCTATGTGCCGCAGGGCGCCGGAGCCGGGCTCCCCGCGCGCCTTACGGTGAGCGAGACGATCGCGGAGCCCATCACGTCGCGCGACCGCCGGGTCAACAGCCGCGCGGTCGCGGTGCGTGTCGCAGGGCTGCTCGACGAGATGCACCTGCCGCTCGGCACGGCCGACCGGTTCCCGTTCGAGCTCAGCGCCGGCATGCGCCAGCGGGTGGCCTTCGCGCGAGCGCTCGTGCTCGACCCGCGCGTGCTCGTCGCCGACGAGCCGCTCGCCAACATCGACCTGGAGGTCCGCCACGTCGTGTTCGACGCGATCGTGCGCCGGCGCCGCGACGCGGGTATGGCGGCGGTCGTCGCCAGCAACGACGCGGCCTTCGCGCGCGAACTGGGCGCCGCGCATCTGCGCCTGCGCGGTGGGCACGTCGTCGCGCAGTCCGCGGACGGCCAGGTGCTCTGGACCCCCGACACGCCAGGGCGCGCGCCCGTGTCGTGAGCATCCGTTTCGCTTTGCTAAGATTGTGGGGTTGCCCCGCGAGGGGCAGAGGAATGATCCTCGGTAGCTCAATTGGCAGAGCAGCCGGCTGTTAACCGGCAGGTTCTTGGTTCGAGTCCAAGCCGGGGAGCCATCAGGGCCCGTCCATCGGACGGGCCCTTTCCCTTTCGCGAAAGCGGCCGCGCCGCCAGGCTCCGCTCCGCTCGGAGTCCGGGTGAGCTGTCATGTCGCGGAGTCGCTGCGGTCTTCCCTTCAGCCCGTAAGGGCCGGCGGCTTCTGACCGTGCCGGATCGCGTACTCGACGAGCGTCTCGTCCATGTCGCGGGCCTTCAGCGGGAACTGCGTTCTCAGCTCCTGAGTGAAGTCGGCGATCGCCTCCCGCAGCGCGTCGCCCGCCGTGCGCACACCCGCATGATCGGACGCGCCGGCCCGCCGGGCCAGAGATAGGGCGAACGGCATCATGGCGGGCAGCGAGCTCTCCCGCTCGCGCTCGGAGAAGAAGTAGCTCTCAGAGCTCTGCGTCAGGTCCACGCGCACCTGCGCGAGTTCGGCGACCAGGCTGTGCAGCGTGCCCGCCACGACGGCGGCATCGATGTGGGGCAGCTCGACCCCGAAGCCGGCGCGCTCGAGGACGGCGAGGCGCAGGGCGAACGCGCGGCGCCGCCGCAGGCCGGGGTACAGCTCCAGGAACCAGGACACGGCCGCGGTCAGCAGGCCGAAGCCGATGACCGACTCGAATGGATTGATGAATCGCACCCACGGATCCGATCCGGCCACGTCTCCCAGGCCCAGGGTCGAAAGGCTCACCGCCGAGAAGTAGAACGCCTCCAGCGCATCGGGATAGTCCTCCGGCCGCAGCCCGGGGGAGTAGCTGAACCCGTCGGGGACGTGGGGCAGATACACCATGGCCCAGCCGACGATCTGCATGCCCACCCACAGGAGGATCACGCCGATGACGCCGAAGGGGCCGGCGAGCACAAGGCCGCGACTGCCGAAGAGGGCGCAGACGTGCCACGTGCCCTGCGCGACCCAGCGGGTGAGGCGCCCGCGTCCGACCGGATGCAGGAGCGTGCGGAACACCTCGGTCAGCCCGCCCACGATGAGCGCGATGCCGCAGAGCGTCCAGAACCACGTCACGGGATCACGCTACCCACCGTCAGCTTGTGGGGCGCGGCATCGGGGTGGGGCTTGACCCCGCCGTTACGTCATGGTTCTGACTGGACGCATGAGACTCATTTCCCTCGCCCATCTGGCGTCCTATCTGCTGTCCTGCTCGGCGGCGCGATGGGAGATCAATACGATGGCGCGCCGCACGGGCGGCGCCCCGACGTCGTAGGCGGCGCCGGCGCGCGTGATGCCCGCCGCCACGAAGTAGACGCCCAGCACGAGCGAGATCAGCTGCAGGCTGCGCTCGGGGAGGAGCAGGCCCGCGAGGCCCACGGCCACCGCGGCGACGGCAGCGGCGAAGATTCACCCGTGTGCCCGCCGGTGCACCTCGGCTCGGATCGCCTCGCGCTCCCGTCGGCGCCTGTCAGCGGATCGGGCCATCACGGTCTCCTGCCTCTCCTCCGTCGTGCGCGAGGTCGGACCGATCGCGCGGTTCGGCCGGGGGGACGGCGTCGGGGCGCGACGGTGCGAGCTTCGCATCCTGCCGCGGGATCAGCACCTGGGTGACGATCAGCAGCACCGAGGCCGTCACGGGGATCGCCACGAGCGCTCCCAGGAGGCCGAGCAGCGTGCCCCCGACGAGCGCCCCGATGACGACGAGCGACCCCGGCACGGCGATCGTCCGGTTCATGACGCGCGGCGTGAGCACGTAGGCCTCGAGCTGCATGTAGACGAGGTAGACGACGGCGAAGATCAGTGCGCTCGTGGGGCTCGTGAAGAGCGCGAGCGAGGAGGCGACGATCCAGAACAGGACGGATCCGACGAGCGGGATGAGCGTGATGCAGAAGGCCGTCACCGCCATGAGCTGCGGGAACGGCAGGCCGAGCAGCAGATGCAGCACGAACGCGACGACCGCGTTGAAGAACGCGAGGATCACCATGCCGCCCAGGTAGCCGCCGACGGACGCCGTGATCTCGTCGGTCAGGCTGCGCACGCGGGGGCGGCTGTGCGCCGGGGCGAGCCGCGTCAGGGAGGTCTTCATCGACGGCAGGGAGGCGAGGAAGTACAGGCTCAGCACGATGACGATCACGACTCCCGACGCCGCCGTCGCGATCGTCGTGCCGACCCGCAGCACGCCGCCGCCGATGGCGGCGATGTTGGCGGGATTCGTGAGGAAGGTCTGCACCTCGGCGAGCATGCCGGTGACCTGCTCGCCGAAGGAGCTCTCAAGACTCGCATACAGATCGGAGCTGCGGAGCTCGGCGACCGCGGCCGGCAGCGAGCGCACGAACTGCGCGATCTGCTCGACCACCGTCGGGACGATCAGCAGCAGCACGCCGGCGATCACCGCGACGAATGCGGCGCAGACGATCGTGATGCTCCACGCGCGGGACAGTCCGCGGCGCGCGATCCACTCGACGGCGGGGTCGAGGCCCAGCGCGACGAACAGCGCCAGCGCGATGTACACAAGCACCGTCGAGAGGTTCGTGATCGCGATGCCGAGCGCGATCGCCGCGAGGCCGCCCAGTGTCAGGAAGAATCCCGCTCCGAACGGCTGCCGGAGCAGCAGCGTCGCGATCGTGCGCGCGGGCGCCGATGCGGCGTCCGCCGTGGGCGTGGGCCGATCGGCGCTCATGTGAGTCACTGTACGGGCGCCCACGAGGGGCAGGAAGGTCGGGCCGCCGTCAGTCCGTCGCGATCGCCACGATCGGGTCCGTCGTGGGCGTGCCGGTCGGCGATCCGCCGTGCTCCTCGACCGTCACCGCGATGACGTCACCCGGCTGCATTCCCTCCTCGAGCAGCGCCCCCGTCGAGCGGGCGTCCTCGGCGTCGAACACTCCCGCCGGGATCGCCTCGTCGCTGCGCACGTACCAGAGCTCGAACTGCCTGTCCGCGCCGATCTCGGGCAGGCGCTCCGACACGAGCACCGCCTCACCGAGCTCGACCGACCAGTGCAGGATCGCCTCACCGCCGCCCGTCACGGGCGCGCTGGCCGTGCGTGCGTCGGGCGCGTCCTCGATCCGGTCCAGGGCGACGACCGCGGCGGGCCGGTCGAACCACTGCGCGGCGAGCACCGCGCCCACTCCGGCTCCCGCGAGCAGCACCATGGACGCCGCGAGCGTGAACCAGGCGCGCGCGCCCCAGGGCGCGCGGCCGCCGCGGCGCTGCTGCGGCTCGCCTTCGGCCGCGCGCTGCGTGGCGGCCTGCTCGCCCGCCGCCTGCTCGCCCGCGGCCAGCCCGGGAGCGTCCGGCCGGTTGGGTTCGGCCGCGATGCGCGCGAGGAGCTCGGAGCGGATGCGCGGCGGGGGAGCGACCTCCGAGACGGCATCGGCGAGCCGCGCGGCGGTCGCCGCGTCGTCCGCCGCGTGCGCCGCACTCTCCGGGTCCTGCTGCGTCACCTCGCGCAGGGCGCGCTGGTCCTCCGGGCTGAGCGCGTGCAGCGCCTGTCCGGCCGACAGCTCCTCGAAGTCCCGCTCGTTCATGCGCTCACCCCCAGTTCGGTTCGCAGGCGCGACAGTCCGTCGCGCATCCTCGTCTTGATCGTTCCCAGCGGCGCACCGACAAGGGCGGCGATCTCGCTCTGAGAGTAACCGCCGTAGTACGCCAGGACGATCGCCTCGCGTTGCGCGTGGGGGAGACCGCGAAGCGCGCCTACCACCTGCTGCGCGTCGAGCCGCATCTCGATCTCCTCGGCAACGCCGTCGAAGGCGACGCCCGCGTCTCGGATCCCGATCCGGGTGTCACGATCCGTGCTCGCCTGCGACGCCCTCACCCTGTCGATCGCCCGGCGATGAGCGATGGTCAGGATCCAGGATCGTCCTTGTCCTTGATTCGGAGCGAAGCGCGAAGCGGATTGCCATACCTCGAGGAAGACCTCCTGGAGGACCTCCTCGCTCTGGGCGCGATCGACGAGCACGCGCAGGATCAGACCGAAGACGCGGGGGGAGAGCATGTCGTACAGATCGGCGAACGCGCTCTGATCGCCGTCGGCGATGCGCACGAGCAGCAGGCCGACGTGATCGATCGGTGCCTCCTCGCCCTCACGCACCTCGACGCCGTCGATCCCCATGAGCACAAGCATGCCCCACGCGCACCCATCGCCCGACCAGCGCGACGCAGGCCGGTGCGACGCAGGCCGGTGCGGCGGCGGGTAGACGAGGGACCGCCGCTAGGGTGGGCGCATGTCCGCCGTCGCGCCCCGAGCGCCTGCCGAGACCGCGGACGCGCCCGCACCGCGGCGCCGGACGAGCGGGTATCCCCGCCACGCCGACCGGGGAAGCGGATGAGGTTCGTCACCGCGTTGCGGGAGCGGCTCGCCGCGCGGCGCCGCCCTCCGCTCCACGTCGCCGTGGACCAAGGGGACGGCCCGGCCGTCGTGCTGGTGCACGGCATCGCATCGTCCTACACGACGTTCGAGAACGTGATCCCGCTCTTGCGGCCCGAGCACCGGGTGGTCGCGATGGACCTTCTGGGGTTCGGAGCGTCGCCGGCGCCGCCCTCGGCGACCTTCACGCTGGACGAGCACGTGCTGTACCTCGAGCGCACCCTCGCACGGCTGCGCGTGCGCGAGCCGTTCGTGCTCGTGGGCCACTCCATGGGCGCGCTCATCGCGACGCGCTTCGCAGCTCGCCGCTCGTCCGCGCTGACGGGTCTCGTGCTCGTCAGCCCGCCCGTGTATCTGCCTCCGGACATCGTCGGAGACCCGGTGGACCGCGCCGCCATGACGCTCTACCGCCGGGTGTACGACCTCCTCCGCCGCAAGCGGGAGTTCACGCTCCGCAACGCGGCCCTGCTCGCGCGGCTCTCGCCGATCCGCGACGCGTTCGAGGTCAGCGACAGGAACTGGAACGCGTTCGTCCTCTCGCTCGAGAACGCGATCGAGACGCAGACCGTGATCACGGATGCCGCGGCCACGGATGTACCGATCGAGGTGGTGTACGGGACTCTCGATCCGTTCCTCGTCCCCGGTGCACTGCGCGTCATCGAGAAGATGAGGCACGTGACGGTGCACAGGGTGCACGGTGGCGACCACCTCATCCGCATGCCGATGGCCCGCGTCGTCGCGAAGGCGATCGACTCTCTCACTGCCCCGAGGGCCTGAACGGGCGAGCCCGTTCCTCGGGTGTCAGCGCGCGGCGCCCTCGAGCGAGCCGGTGAGCTCCTTGGGCCCGTCGTCGGTGGGCTCATAGATCACGCACTGCACGAGCCGGTCTTCGACGTTCGGATCGTTCCAGCCGTCCTCGAGCGGGGAGAGGAAGACGTAGTCGAGGGTCGAGTCCTCGTAGGCCGTGCCGACGAAGGCCTCGAACGCCGCGTAGCATCCCTCGTCCGCGGCCTGTTCGACGGCGTCCTCGCCGGGCCAGTCACCGTCCTCCATCTGGAACTCGTGGAAGATCTCCTCGGTGTGCGGCTCGCTGCACGGCACGACCGCCGCCGAGGACAGCTCGCCCGTCTCGCCCAGGTTCAGGCAGTCGCCGACCTGCAGGTCGAACACGTCGACGTCGCCGCTCTCCGTGAACTCGCCGGTGTCCGCATCGCGGTCGGGTCCGCCGCCGAGCAGGTCGCCGATCGCGGCGCACCCGCCCAGCGTGAGCGCGATCACGAGGGTGCCTGTCGCCGCGGCGAAGCGGCCGGAGGTGATGCGGTTCATGACGCGTCTCCTGTTCGGCTCGGAACCGGGCCCGATGCGACCGTCCCTGCGCTCACAGTAGCCTCCGGGCACGCGGCGGGCGAGCACCAGGATGCCGGAAGGCCGATGCGCTGCGGGCCTCAGCCCTCGAGGTCGTCGACGCCCGGCATCCAGCTCGCCCCGGGTCGTCCCCAGCCGCGCTTGCGGGCGATCTTCTGCACGAGCTTGGCGTCGGATCCGGTCAGCCGGTCGATGTAGAGCACACCGTCGAGGTGATCGAACTCATGCTGCATGATGCGCGCGCGCCAGCCGTCGACCGCGATGGTCACGGGGTCGCCGTCGAGGTCGATGCCCGTCACGCGCACGCGCTCCGAGCGACGCAGTGCGAACCGCTCACCCGGGAACGACAGGCAGCCCTCGGACTCCTCCTCCTCATCCGGCTCACCGGGGATGAGCGGCGTCATCCACAGTTCCGGGTTCAGGATGACCCCGCGCCAGGGCTGTCCCTCGTCGTCCTCATAGGCGTAGGTGTAGATCCGCAGCGGCACGCCCACCTGGGGAGCCGCGAGGCCGACGCCGGGAGCGGCGTCCATCGTCTCGAACATGTCGGCGACGAGCTCGCGGATCTCGTCCGTGATCTCGTCGACATCGGCGGCGGGGGCGTGGAGCACGGGATCGCCCATGATGCGGATCGGGAGCACGGTCATGCTTCCAGCGTATGTTCCCGGGCGACCGCGATTCGCACCCCGGCGTCACGGCCTCGGCCGGTACCCTCGGAGAGTGCATCGCGCGATCGTTCAGTGGCCGCTCGGAAGTGGGATCGTCGAGGACGTGGGCGACCAGCTCGTGGGCGCCTTCCAGAACCCGGGACTGCTGCTCGGCATCCCGCTCGCGCTCGCAGGCGCGGTGTTCATGTCCCTCGGCGCGCAGTACCAGAGCCAGGGCGTGCGCAAGGTCGAGCGCATCTCCGGCTCGACGGGGGACACGGGTCTCGGGCCTTCGCACCTGCTGCGCCTCCTGACCCGCCCGTCCTGGGTGATCGGCACGATCCTGCTGGGCGTCGCGATCATCTGCCAGCTCAGCGCCCTGGCCGTCGCCCCGCTGATCGTGGTGCAGCCCCTCGGCGCCGTCTCGCTCGTCATCACGACCCTTCTCAACGCCCAGATCTCGGGCCACCTGCCGACCAGGAAATCGCTCACCGCCATCGGGCTGTGCGTGGGCGGCATCTTCGTGTTCGTCATCGTCGCCGCGCTGTTCGCGACCGAGCGACCCGTCACACAGTTCGAGCTGCTCGTCGTGCTCGCGATCCTGCTCGTCGTGATCATCCTGCTCGGCGTGGCGTGGCTGGCGCTGCGGCAGCGCATGGGCGCGCTTTTCTACATCTCGGCGGCGGGCGTGCTCTACGGATTCGTCGCGACGCTCGCCAAGGTCGTGATCAGCCGCATCCAGCAGCAGGAGTTCGACTGGCTGACCATCGTCTGCCTGATCGCGCTCGTCGCGGCGGCCATCGCCGGCGGCTACTTCGTGCAGACCGCCTACTCGTCGGGACCGCCGGACCTGGTGATCGCGGGGCTGACGGTGATCGATCCGATCATCGCCGTGCTCATCGGCGCGATCGTGCTGGGCGAGGCCTCGCAGGCCCACCTCTGGGCGCTCATCGTGTTCGTCATCGCGGGAGCCGCGGCGTCGCTCGGCGTGATCATGCTCGCGAGGACGCACCCGCAGGTCGTGAGCGAGAGTCAGGAGCTGGCGATCGCCCGCGGGCGCGACGAGGGGATCGACCGCGCGGCGCGGGAGACCGGTGAGACGGCGCAGGGCGGCCGGACCGCGCTCGATCAGCTGCGCGCCATGCGCGATCCGGACGATCTCCTCGACCGGCGGCTTCCTCCCGAGGACGACCAGCGCGAGCGCCGGCATCCTCCCGAGGACGATCCCGACCAGCCTCGCTGACGGATGCCGCCGGCGCGGCCCCGGTTCCGATCAGGCGGCGTATCGTCGAGGCATGACAGGCGCACTCACGTCCGCCGTGACTTTCGGCAACAGCTTCGCGCGGGACCTGCCGGAGATGGCGGTGCCGTGGCAGGCCGAGGAGTTCCCCGACGCGCGCCTGATCGTGCTCAACGAGCAGCTCTCAGGCGAGCTCGGCCTGGAGCCGGCGTTCCTCCGATCCCCGGACGGCGTCGCGCTGCTGTGCGGCAACGCCGTGCCCGACGGCACGACACCGGTCGCGCAGGCGTACGCGGGTCATCAGTTCGGGGGATACTCGCCGCGTCTCGGTGACGGCCGCGCGCTGCTGCTCGGCGATCTCACCGACCCGCAGGGGCGCATGCGCGACGTCCACCTGAAAGGGTCCGGGGCGACGCCGTTCGCCCGCGCGGGGGACGGGCTGGCCGCGCTCGGGCCCATGCTGCGCGAGTACGTCATCAGCGAAGCCATGGACGCCCTGGGCATCCCGACCACCCGATCGCTCGCCGTCGTCACGACGGGCGCCTCGGTGTACCGCGAGACCGTGCTGCCCGGCGCCGTGCTCGCGCGCGTCGCCAGCAGCCACCTCCGCGTGGGCAGCTTCCAGTACGCGGCGGCATCGGGGAACGCGGATCTGCGCGACCGGCTCGTCCGGCACGCGATCCGCCGCCACTATCCGCACCTCGAGGGTGCCGAGAACCCCGCGCTCGCGCTGTTCGACGCGGTGCTGAGCGCCCAGGCGTCGCTGATCGCGCGGTGGATGCTCGTGGGGTTCGTGCACGGCGTGATGAACACCGACAACATGACGATCTCGGGCGAGACCATCGACTACGGGCCGTGCGCCTTCATGGACGCGTTCGACCCCGCCACGGTGTACAGCTCGATCGACGTCGGCGGCCGCTATGCGTACGGCAACCAGCCCGCGATCGGCGAGTGGAACCTCGCGCGGTTCGCCGAGACGCTGCTGCCCGCGTTCCACGACGACCGGGAGCAGGCGATCGCGATCGCCCAGGAGGCACTGGGCGCCTTCCGCGGCCGCTACACGGAGGCGTGGCGGACCGGATTCCTGGCGAAGCTCGGGCTGCGGGACGACGCGGACGAGACCGCGGTGGACCAGCTGATCAACGATCTGCTCGCGCTCCTTCACGCGAACCACGTCGATTACACGTCCTTCTTCCGCATGCTCGGCGGTGCCGTGCACGGCCCCTCCGAGCCGGTGCGCACCCGGTTCCTCGATCTCGCGGCGATCGACGCGTGGATCGAACGGTGGCGCGCGTTCGGGCCCGACGCGGAGCTGATGGCACGCGTGAACCCGGCCTACATCCCGCGCAACCATCTCGTCGAGGAGGCGCTGGCCGCCGCCACCGACGGCGACCTGGATCCGTTCCACCGCCTGCTGGAGGCCGTCACCCAGCCGTTCCACGAGCGCTCGGGCTGGGAGCGCTACGCCGAGCAGGCCCCCGAGGACTTCGGCGCCTACCGCACGTTCTGCGGCACCTGAGGCGGGCGCGCGCGCCGGCCCGCGATAGGCTCGGACATCGCGGGGCGGTGGCCAAGATGGTCAAGGCAGCGGGCTCATAACCCGACGATGCGTGGGTTCGAGTCCCACCCGCCCCACCAGCAGAACGTGAACGCAGCGGACGCCGTCTGAGGCGCCTCCCTCGGCAGGATGTCGGCCGTGCGCTCGGTGGGCTTCGGGCTACCGTGACGTGATGACCGTCTCGTTCCCCGGCCGTCACGCGATCGACGAGCCGCTGGTCCGGAAACTCGTGCGAGAGCAGTTTCCTCAATGGTCGACCCTGCCCGTGAGCCCAGTCACCGATGCGGGAAACGATCATCGAGTGTTCCGCCTCGGGGAAGATCTCATCGTTCGCGTTCCCGCGGATGTCGACTACGTCCCGCAGGTGCGCAAGGAGCAGGCGTGGCTGCCGAAGCTCGCGCCTCAGGTATCGCTGCCGATTCCGCGGGTCGTCGGTCGCGGAAGACCGAGCGAGATCTTCCCGGCGCCATGGTCGATCTACAGCTGGATCGAGGGCCGTCGGCCGGACCCTGGCCGCCTGAGCGGCGACGTCGCTGCGGCAACCGACCTGGCCGTCTTTCTGGTGTCCTTGCGCCGGGCGGATGCCACAGAGGGACCGGCACCGGGCCTGCACAGCGCCTATCGCGGTGCCTCCGTCGCCCGGTGGGATGACCAGGTGCGCAGCCGTCTACCCCTTCTCGACGAGCGAGAACGAGACCGTGCTGCTGCTCTCTGGAACGACGCCACCTCGACGACCGACGTCGCGCACCCCGTGTGGGTGCACGGCGACGTCGCGATCAGCAATCTGCTCGTCGACGACGGGGGGTCGCTTGCGGCCATCATCGATTTCGGGTGCTCCGCCGTCGGCGATCCCGCCTGCGACACCGTCATCTTCTGGACGCAGTTCCGGGGACCAGCACGACGCGCTTTCCGATCGACACTCGACCTCGACGATGCCACGTGGTCGCGCGGCGCCGGATGGGCTCTCTGGAAGGGCCTCCTCATGTTGACGAACACACCCCCCGGCCAAGCAGCGTTCGCACGTCGCGTGCTGGACGAAGTGCTGGAGCTGAATGGCTAGCCCACCTGCCGACCGCAGGGTAGGACATGGGCGCGACGGCGGAGGCCGCCCGTCAGCCGACGTCGGCCGTCCGGGGACGCACGGCTCCCGGACGCACGCCGGCCAGGGACGGCGCCCCGCCGTCCACTCCGGCCGAGAAGCGCTCCATGGCCGCGAGCAGATGGGCGCGCATCGCCTGCTCGGCCTCGTCCGGATCGGCCGCGGCGATCGCGCGCGCGATCCGCTCGTGCTCGGCGATGGTGTGCGCGCCGTCGATGTCCGCCGGGTACAGGCGGAACAGGTGCAGATGCGGGTGCATCTGACGGAACGCGTTCGCCAGGAAGTCGTTTCCGACCGCGCGCAGGATCAGCTCGTGGAAGCGCGTGTCGTGCGCGCTCATCAGGTGCCGGGGGTCTCCGTGCATCTCCGCAGCGAAGCGATCGATCTCGCGCAGCATCGCGGCACCGGGGTTCGCCGCACGGTCGACGGCCGCCGCCCGTGCGCTCCACGGCTCGAGCAGCAGACGCACCTCGAACATGTGGCGAAGGCCCGCCTCGTCCAGCAGCTGGGTGGTGGCGTAGCCGCGGGGCCGCCGCGCCACCACCAGCTGGTCGCCCTCGAGGCGCTGGACCGCCTCGCGCACGGGGGTCTGCGAGACGCCGAGCTGACGGGCCAGCTGGTCGATGTTGAGCTTCTCACCCGGCGCGATCTCGCTGGCGAGGATCATCGTCCGGATCCGCTCGTACACCGACGCCGCGGCGGAGCGCGACACGTCGGCCCGACCGGCGCGGTCGTCTGCGCGTTCTGCCATCCCGCTCAGACTACTTCTCGCGAAAGGTCGGTGAAGAGACTGCGGATCCCGTACGTCCACGGCGGCAGTTCTTCCGTGCGGCGGACCGTGTTGACGAGCGCACCGAGTCGCGCGTTCTCGATCGCCACGACGTCGCCGAGCTCGTGCGTGAAGCCCTCGCCGGGCTCCGTGCGGTCCTCGGTCGGCGCGAAGAGCGTGCCCGTGAACAGCACGAAGCCGTCGGGGTACTGGTGGTGCTCTCCGTGCGCGGCGCGCACCAGCTCCTCGAAGCTGCGGCTGAGCGCCGAGACGGTGTTCTCGCCGCGCAGCACATATCCGTCCGCCCCCGTGACCGTGAGGTCGATCGTGAGGGCGCGCGCGTCGTCTATCGTGAAGGCGTCGTCGAAGACGCGGATGAACGGGCCGATCGCCGTCGAGCGGTTGTTGTCCTTCGCCATACCGAGCAGCAGCGCGCTGCGCCCCTCGACGTCGCGCAGGTTGACGTCGTTGCCGAGGGTCACGCCGACGATCCGGCCGCGCGGATCGACCGCGAGGACGAGTTCGGGCTCCGGGTTGTTCCACGAGGAGAACGCCGGCACGCCGATGTCGTCGCCCGTGCCCACGGCCGACAGCACGGGTCCCTTGGTGAAGACCTCGGGATCGGGTCCCAGCCCGACCTCCAGGTACTGCGACCACCAGCCCCGCGCCGACAGCCTCTCCTTCAACGCCTCGGCGGCCGCCGTGTGGGGGCGGACGCCCGCGAGATCTGCCCCGACGGCGCGCGACATCTCCTCGCGCACCTCGGCCGCACGCCGGGCGTCGCCGTGGGAGCGCTCCTCGATCACGCGCTCGATCATCGAGCCGGCGAACGTCACGCCGCAGGCCTTGATCGCCTGGAGGTCGATGGGCGGCAGCAGCGTGAGCGGCGCGCCGCCGGCGCCTCCGGGCAGCGCGATGTCATCGACGCTCCACGTCGCGTCGGCGTCCGCCGTCTCCCTCAGCACGGCCAGGTGGTCCGCGCGGTCGAAGAGGTCGGACACGGTGCGCGCCGCCCCGGCGAGCGACCAGACGCGGCGCCCTCGGACGAGCACGGGCACGGGAGCCCGCCGCTGGGTGTCGTAGACGCGCCCCACGAGCATCGCGTCGTCATCCTGCGGGAGCACCTCGCGAACCGCGGTGATCACGCCGCTCACGCGCCTTCCGCCCGGACCCAGACACCATCGACGCGTCGGGGGATGCGCAGCGGATTCGCCTCCTGCAGCTCGGGCGGCAGGTCGGCGTCGGCGAAGTCCTGGAACGCGACGGGCCGCAGGAAGCGCCCGACCGCAGCCGTCCCCACCGAGGTCGTGCCGCTCGTCGTCGCGGGATAGGGCCCGCCGTGCTGTTGCGCGTACGACACCGTGACGCCCGTCGGCCAGCCGTCGCGCAGCACGCGGCCGGCGCGGTCGGTCAACGCGGAGGCGATCGCGCCGACCGCCTCGCCGTCCGCGCCGTGGACGCCGCCGGTCAGCTGACCAGGAAGACGGTTCAAGGTCGCGAGCAGCTCCGCCTCCGACGCGTACGCCACCACCACCCCGGCGGGGCCGAACATCTCGCGCGTGAGGACGGGGGAGTCCGCATCGAGGTCGCCGGCGTTCGCTGCGAACAGCGCGGGGGAGGGCGGGTCGCCCGCCCCGCCCTCGAGGAGCACCTCGACGCCGGGCGTGTCCTGCACGAGCTCGCGGTTGTGCAGGAAGCCCTCGCGCACGCCGTCCGACAGCATGGCCCCCGCTCCGACGGGCGCGTCGCGCAGCAGCGCGGGCAGCTGCTCGCGCGCCCGCTCGGCGGCCTCGGCGGGCAGGAAGAGCAGACCGGGCTTCGTGCAGAACTGCCCGAGGCCGAGCGTCATCGACGCGACGAAGCCGCTCAGGATCTCGTCGGCCCGCTCGCGCCACGCCGCGGGCGTGACGACGACGGGGTTGATGCTGCCCAGCTCGCCGTAGAACGGGATCGGCTCCGGTCGCGCCGCCGCCCGGTCCAGCAGGAGGCGGCCCACGCGCTCCGAGCCGGTGAAGCCGATGGCCCGGGTCAGGGGATGATCCACCAGGGCTGTCCCCGCCTCGAGACCGATCAGGCCGCTGAAGAGCCCGTCCGGCGCCCCCGCGCGAGCGAGCGCGTCGACCACCAGCTCGACCGTCCGCCGCCCCAGGCCGACGTGCGCGTCGTGCACCTTGTGCACGACCGCGCATCCGGCAGCCAGCGCCGAAGCACTGTCGCCGCCCATCACCGAGAACGCGAAGGGGAAGTTCGAGGCCCCGAAGACGCCGACCACGCCCAGCGGCACGTTGATGCGCCGCAGGTCGGGGCGGGGCCCCATTCCCCAATCGGGATCGGCATGGTCGATCGTCGCGTCGAGGAAGGCGCCCGTGCGCACCTCGTCCGCGAGCAGACGCAGCTGGAACGCCGATCGCGTCAACTCGCCGTTCAAGCGCGCCTCGGGGAGGTGCGTGTCCTCGCCCGCGAGCCCCACGAGCTCCTCCCGGTGCGCCTCGAGCTCGTCCGCGATCGCCTCCAGCCAGGAGGCACGCTCCTCGCGAGTGCGCGTGCGCGCCTCGAGGAACGCGGCATGAGCCGCGCGCACCGCCTCGTCGGCGCCGGATGCGCCCTCGAACACCGTCGTCGTCATCGTGTCGTCCTCTCCTCGATGCTGTCGAGGGCGCTTGCCGCGCCGCTCGCGGTCGCCGCCGCCTGATCCGCCACGCGTGCCCAGCCCGGCCCGTGCGGGAACTCCCACTCGTCCAGCGACGAGGCGAGCATCTCGGCGCCGTTCCCCGGCTTCTGCGGAGCCAGATAGCGGCCCCGCTCCACCACGGCCGGCTCGGCGAAGTGCTCGTGCAGGTGGTCGACGAACTCGGTCACCCGATCCTCCTGCGTGGCCGACACGGCCGCGTAGTCGAAGAACGAGAAGTGCTGCACGAGCTCGCACAGACCGACGCCGCCGGCGTGCGGGCACACCGGCACGCCGAAGCGCGCTGCCAGCAGCACGATCGCGAGGTTCTCGTTCACACTCGCCACGCGTGTCGAGTCGAGCTGCAGGATGTCGATCGCCTCCGCCTGGAGCAGCTGCTTGAACATGATGCGATTGTGCACGGCCTCGCCGGTCGCGACCTTGACCGGCGCCACGCCGCGGCGGATCTCGGCGTGCCCGAGGATCTCGTCGGTGCTGGTGGGCTCCTCGATCCAGTACGGGTCGTACTCGGCGAGCGCGTTGACCCAGTCGATGGCCTCGTAGGTCTCCCACTTCTGGTTGGCGTCGATCGCGATGCGGATGTCCGGCCCGACCGCCTCGCGTGCGAGCCGCATCCGGCGGCGGTCGTCGTCGAGCGTGCCGCCCACCTTGAGCTTGATCTGCGTGTAGCCGTCGGCGACGGCCTCCTTGGCAAGGCGGACGAGCTTGTCGTCGCTGTACCCCAGCCAGCCCGGGCTCGTGGTGTAGGCGGGGTATCCCTCCGCCTGCAGCTGCGCGATGCGCTCGGCCTTGCCGGGCTCGGCGGCGCGCAGGATCTCAAGGGCCTGCTCCTCGTTCAGCGCGTTGCGGATGTGCGTGAAGTCGACGGCCGCGACGATCTCCTCGGGGCTCATCTCGGCCAGCAGTCGCCACAGCGGCTTTCCCGCACGGCGCGCCTTCAGATCCCACAGGGCGTTGATCAGGCCGCCGGCGGCCATCTGCGTCACGCCCTTCTCGGGCCCGAGCCAGCGCAGCTGCGAGTCGTGCACCAGCAGCTTGGAGGCGCCGCCCAGGTCGTTCAGCAGCTCGTCGACGTCGCGCCCCTGCAGGAGGTGCGCATAGCTGCGCATGGCGTTCACCAGGATCTCGTTGCCCCGTCCGCAGGTGAACACCAGGCCGAAGCCGCTCTCGCCCGCGTCCGTGCGGATCTCCGCGTACGCGGCGGAGTAGTCGGGGTCGACGTTGACGGCATCCGATCCGTCGAGCTCGAGCGAAGTGGGGAAGCGGATGTCGCGGGTCACGATCTCGGTGATGGCGGTCATGATTTCCTCTCGTTGAGATGGGGCGCGCTCAGAGCGCGAAGCCGAGCGCGCCGGGCAGCCACAGGCTCACGGCAGGCACGAAGGCGATCAGCAGCAGGGTGGCGAGCATCGGCACGTAGAACGGCACCGTGCCCTTGATGACGGTCGTCACCGGCTTCTTCGTCACCGACGACAGCACGAACAGGACGAGGCCGACAGGCGGCGTCAGCAGTCCGATCATCAGGTTGAAGATCATCATCACGCCGAAGTGCACGGGGCTGAGGCCGAACGCCTCGGCGACCGGCACCAGGACGGGAGCGAGGATCAGGATGGCCGAGGTCGGCTCCAGGACCGCGCCGACGATCAGCAGCAGCACGTTCGCCAGGATCAGGAAGAACAGCGGCTGGTTCGTCAGGCCCAGGATGAACTCCGCGGCGATCTGCGGCGCCTGCTCGCGCGCCAGCACCCAGCCGAACAGCGCGGCGCCGCCCACGATGATGAGCACGCCGCCGGTCGTCTCCACGCTGCTGACGAGGGCGTGACGCAGGTTCGCCCATCCCAGGTTGCGGTAGCAGAGCGCGAGGATCGCGACGTACGCGACGCCGACCGCGCTGGCCTCCGTCGGAGTGAACACGCCCGTCAGGATGCCGCCGAGGATGATCACGGCGGCGCCTGCCGGCGGCAGGGCGCGCAGCAGATCCTTGCCGCGGCGGCCCCAGCTCGCGCGCTCCAGGCGCAGCCCCTCGTGCCTGCGCATCATGAGCCACACCGTGACGACGAGCGCGAGCACCAGCACGAGCGCGGGGACGATGCCGGCCATGAAGAGCGCACCGACGGAGACGCCGGCCGTGACGGCGTAGATGATCGCGGGGATGCTCGGCGGCAGCATGGGCGCGATGAGCGACGACGCACCCGTGATGCCCAGCGAAAACCCGGTCGGGTAGCCGCGCCGGATCATGGCGGGCACCTGGATGCGGCCCATGGCTGCGGCGTCCGAGATGGCCGCGCCGCTGATCCACGAGAAGCCGAAGCTCGTGAGGATGTTGACGTACCCGAGCGAGCCGCGCACGTGCCCGATGGCCGAGACGGCCGCATCGTAGAGGCGGTCGGTGGCGCCGGAGACGTTGGCGAGGTTACCGAGCAGGATGAACATGGGCACCGCGAGGATCGCGAAGTTGAACAGGCCCGCGCTGGCCTGCTGCACCGCGAGGGCGGGCGTGGCCGTCGGATCGATCAGGATGTAGAGGATCGACGGGATGAAGAGGGCGAACGCGACCGGCACGCGCAGCGCGAGCAGCACGAGCAGGGCGAGGATCATCAGCAGCAGGACCATGGATCAGAGACCTTCCAGCTCGGCGGCCTTCACGCTGGGATCCGGCTCCTCTGCCGGATACCTCACCTGCATGTAGAGCGCGAGCAGCGAGTGGATGAGGATGAGGGCGAAGCCGACCGTGGCCGCCCCGTAGAGCACCGCCGTCGGCAGCCGCGTGGCCGCCAGGTCGATCCCCGCGACGACGAGCATCATGCTGAACCCGGAGAAGGTCAGGAACGCGGACGCGAGGATGACGAGCACCTGCGCGAACATCCCGATGGCCCTGGCCGCCGCCCGGGGGAGGATCGTGGCGAGGAGGTCGACGGTGATGTGTGCACGCCGGGAGCTCACGAAGGCGGCCGCCAGGAAGGCCAGCCACACGAGCGTGAGTCGCGCTGCCTCTTCGGTCCACGTCAGCGGCGTTCCGAGCACGTAGCGCGTGAACACCTGCGTGAGCACGAGGGCGAACACCCCCACGAGCAGCACGGCGCTGATCACGCGTTCGATATTGACCATCAGCTCGTAGGCGGGGTGGCGGCGCTCCAGCACGTCGCGGATCGCCTCGGTCTTCGGCGGCAGCTCCACGCCGCCGCGTTGCATCTGGTCCTCAGGCGTATCCGTCATCACTGCTCCTCCTCGTTCTCGGTCGCGAGGTCGGCCTGGATCTGGAGGTAGAGATCGCCCCACGGCACCTGCGACGGCAGCTCCGCGGCGATCCGCTCCTGGAAGGCGTCGACGTCGACGTCCTCGACCACCTCGATCGCGCCGGTGTCCTTCCACTCCGCGAGAACCTGCTGCTCCTCCTCGACGATGCAGTCCCGCACGCTGATGCGGGCCGTCTCGATCGCAGCCTCCAGCGCGTCCCGCTGCGCCGGCTCCAGCGACTCGAGCAACCGGTCGGTGGTCACGATCTGCACGCCCTGCACCATGTGCCCCGTGAGGCTGACGTAGTCCTGCACCTCTTGGAAGTTCGACGACGCGATCGTCGGGATCGGATTCTCCTGGGCGTCGATCGCATTCTGCTGCAGACCGAGATACACCTCGCTGAGCGCCATGGGCGTGGCGGTCGCGCCCATGATGCCGAAGTTGATCAGGTACAGCGGCGCGTCCGGCGTGCGGATCTTGAGGCCCTGCAGGTCCTCGGGGGCAGTCACCGGCTTGTTCGCGGTGATGTGGCGCGTGCCGTAGTACCAGTTGCTGGCGACGCGCAGGCCGGTCTCCTCCGCCATCCGGTCGTACACGTCCGCGAGCACCGGACCGGTGGTCGCCTCGTCGAACTCGTCGACGTCGCGGAACAGGTAGGCGCCGTCGACGACCGCGGCATCCTCGTACCACTCGCCGAGGAAGGATCCGCCGGCGATGCCGATGTCGAGGGCGCCGGTCGCCACCTGCTCGACAAGGGCCGCCTCGCTGCCGAGCTGCCCGGCCGGGTAGGAGCGCAGATCGATGCCCGCCGCCGACAGCTCCTCCTTCATCGGCTCCACGCCGCATCGGTTCACCGGATGCGAAGGCTCGTAGCCGTTCGCGAATCGCAGCACACGCGAACCGGGCTCGGGTGCGGCCACCTCCTCGGGCGCGACGTCGACGGGCTCGAGCAGCGAGCATCCCGACAGCGCGATGGCGACGGCACCGATTCCGAGCGCGGCGCTCAGGCGTCTTCTCATGTCTTCTCCTCGTCGGGCCGCTCTTCCTCGAGCGGCCGTCGTGTCCGGCGACGCCGTGCGGCTGCGTCGCTCTGCTGTGTGCGGGTCGGGTCAGCCGTCCGCGCGAGTGGGGGCGTCGAGACCGAGCTCCGCCGCGAGCCGATCCAAGGCGGCCGCCGTGCTGTCGCTCAGCGGCACGCGCGACGACCAGCGCGCCGCGTTGTCGTGCTCGATCTGCCCCGGCAGGAGCACCTCGTCACCCGACGCGGCGATCGCGTCCTGCAGGCCGCGCACCTTCGCCTCGGTCCGCTCGCGTCCGATGAACGCCGCCGTGTCGAGCGCGATCAGCAGGTGGCCGTTGTTCATGCGCGAGGCCGGGTTGTCCCAGATGTCCTGCGTCTCGTACGCGAACGTGGCCTCGCCGAGCGAGACCGCCAGGGCTTCGAGCAGCACCGCGAGGCCCGACCCCTTGTGCCCCCGAAAGCGAGCAGCGATCCCGCGGCGGCCTCGTCCGGATCGGTGGTGGGGCGCCCGTCGGGGGCGACGGCCCAGCCCTCGGGGATCGGCGTGCCCGACTGCCGGGCCGCGATGACCTTGCCGAACGCTCCGGCGGATGTGGCCATGTCGACCGTCAGGGGCAGATCGCGCCCGCTCGGCGCGGCGATGGTGAGGGGATTGGTGCCGAGCACCTTGCGCGCGCCGCCGTGCACCGCGACCGTCGGTCCGGTGCTCGACGTCAGGATGCCCACCATGCCGCGCGCGACGAGCTGGTCGGTCCAGAACGCGCCGGCCCCGAAGTGGCTGGAGTGCTCGACCGCGACCGCGCACACGCCGTGCTGCGTGGCGCGCTCGACCGCGAGATCGACGGCGGCCTGCATCGCGACCTGACCCAGACCGGCGTCCGCGTTCAGCAGTGCGGTGGCACGGCTGTCACGCACCACGGTGACGGCCGGGCGGGGATTGATCCCGCCCTGCCTCAGAGCGTCGACGTACAGCGGCAGCCGCAGCAGACCGTGCGAGTGGATGCCCCGCTGGTCGGCCTGCACGAGGGATCGCGCGGTCAGCTCGGCATCCGGAGCGGGGACCGTCTGCGACGCGAGCGCGTCGGCGGCGAGCCGCAGAAGTGAATCGACGGAGAAGTTCATGGACACCCTCGTCCTGTCTCGACTTCGAAATATAGGAACTGCGATAAACGTATAGGCAGCGGGTCGGGTTGGCAACCCCCGTCCGCGCATCCACACGCCGAAGCGCCATCTAGTGCGTCCGATCGCCGGGCGCAAGACCGTAGGCGTTCAGGCGCGTCCACGAATAGCGTCGCGTGCACCGACGAGGCGAATGGAGCACCCGTGAACGACGCCCACCCCGCGCATCAGAACAACTCCGCGATGTATCGCGCCAAGCGCCCGCGCACGCCGCTCGCGGGCCCCTACGGCCATCCGTTCCACGCGACGGTCATCACGATCCCGATCGGAGCGTGGACCGCGAGCATCGTCTTCGACATCATCGCGCTGATCACCCGTGACGACGCGTTCTCGGTCGGGGCGCTCTGGCTGGTCGGGATCGGCATCGCGGGCGCTCTGCTGGCGGCCGTGTTCGGACTGCTCGACTACGCGAACATCTCCCCGGGCACCAAGGCGCGACGCGTCGGACTCGCCCACCTCGCGCTCAACACCGTGGCGACCGTTCTCTTCGCCGTCAGCCTGTTCGTGCGCCTCGGTGCCCCGGAGGAGGTCAGCGTGGGCGGGTTCGTCCTCAGCGTGATCGCCTTCCTGATCGTCGGAGCGTCGGGCTTCCTGGGAGGCGAGCTCGCGTACCGCTTCGGCGTGCGCGTCGCCGACGAGGACACTCAGCGACGCGGTCACGAGACTCCGGCCGAGGCAGCGCGCCGCTGAGTGCGTCCCGCCGCCGACGCGGCGGTCGCTCCGGGGCCGGGAATCACACGCTTGTGATTCCCGTGGCGCCCGGTCATAATGCTGGGAGAACCGAATACACGTCAGCCGGATCGCCGGTCAGGTCGTAGGGGAAGACGCACCTGACGAAACGGAGAGATCATGGCGACACCAATGGCGCGCGGAGTGGTCTACATCCACTCAGCGCCACGCGCGTTGTGCCCCCACCTGGAGTGGGCGGTCGGCCGCTCGATCGGCCGTGCCGTGAACTTCGAGTGGGCCGATCAGCCCGTGCTGGCCGGGGCGCGTCGCGCTGAGTTCTACTGGGAGGGTCCCGCCGGCACCGGCGCGGCCCTGGCGACGGCCATCCGCGGCTGGGAGCACCTGCGCTTCGAGGTGACGGAGGACCCCACGCCGCGCAGCGACGGCGGGCGGTGGATGCACACGCCCGACCTCGGCATCCACTACGCGCAGATGGACACCGCCGGCAACGTCGTGGTGCCCGAGGACCGCATCCGGTATGCCATGGAGGTCGCCGCGGGTGATCCGATCGAGCTGCAGCGCGAGCTCGACATCGCGCTCGGCTCGGCATGGGACGTCGAGCTCGAGCCGTTCCGCCACGCGAGCGACGACGCGCCCGTGGTGTGGCTGCACAAGGTCGGCTAACGGCTCCACGTCCGGAAGCCGGGCGAGCTGGCTCCCACAGACCACGGAGCGGCGTCGGTACCGCACGCCGGTGAGCAGTCCCGGCGGGTGAGAAGACGTCACTCCGGAACGAGAAGAGGCGGCCCCTGGAGAACAGGGGCCGCCTCTTTCATGCGCAGGACCCGACCCGCGAGGCTCGCTGCGGCTCCTCACGGAGCGCGGTACGTCAGTCGTCGTAGGACGCGAACGCCGCGACGGCGTTGTGGCCGCCGAAGCCGAACGAGTTGCAGATCGCCAGCTGCGGATCGCTGCCGAGCTCCTGCGGCGCGCTGGACGCCTTCAGCGGGATGGCCGGGTCCTGATCGACGAGGTTGATCGTCGGGGGAGCGACGCGGTCGCGCAGCGCGAGGATCGTGAACACCGACTCGAGCGCGCCGGTGCCGCCGAGCAGGTGGCCCGTGGACGCCTTGGTCGCGGAGACCGGGATCTCGTGGACGCGATCGCCGAACACCGACAGCAGCGCCGCGTACTCGGCGGGGTCGCCCACCGGCGTCGAGGTGGCGTGCGCGTTGATGTGCGTCACCTCGTCGGGCGTGCGGCCCGCCTGCGCGAGCGCCTGGCGCACGGCGCGGGACGCTCCCGCGCCGCTCGGGTCGTTGGCCGTGATGTGGTGGGCGTCGGCCGTCACGGCCGTTCCCTCCAGGCGGGCGTAGATGCGCGCGCCGCGAGCGAGCGCGTGCTCCTCGGTCTCGAGGATCAGCACCGCGGCGCCCTCGCCCATCACGAAGCCGTCGCGGTCGACGGAGAACGGCCGCGAGGCGGTCTCGGGGGAGTCGTTGCGGCGCGACAGTGCCTGCATCGAGGCGAAGGACGCCACCGTGATCGGGTGGATCGCCGACTCGGTGCCTCCCGCGATGACGACGTCGGCCAGGCCCAGCTGCAGGTGCTCGTAGGCGCTCGCGATCGACTCGACGCTCGACGCGCAGGCCGAGGCGACCGTGCGGGCGAACGCGCGCGCGTTGAAGTGCAGCGACAGGTTGCCGGCGGCCGCGTTGGGCATCAGCATGGGCACCGTCATCGGCATGACGCGGCGGGGGCCCTTCTCGCGCAGCGTGTCCCATGCGTCGAGCAGGGTCCACACACCGCCGATGCCCGTGGCGAAGTCGACGCCGAGGCGGTCGGGCTCGATCTCCGGCGCGCCGGCGTCCTCCCATGCCTCCATGGCGGCGACGAGCGCGAACTGCGACGAGGGGTCGAGGCGCTTCGCCTGCGGGCGCGGCAGCACCGTGTCGGGGCGGACGATTGCCTCGGCCGCGAACGTGACGGGAAGCTCGTACTCGGCGACCCAGTCGTGCTCCAGCGGACGGGCGCCCGAGGCGCCGGCGAGGAGGTTGGTCCAGTTGTCGGGTGCCGTGCCGCCGATCGACGACGTGGCGCCGATTCCGGTCACGACGATGCGCTTGCTCATGTGATGGTTCCTCGTGCTCCGATGAAGGGGGTCGGTGCCGCAGCCCTGTCGTCGATCGGCTGCGGCACCGCGGATGTCACTGGTTGTTCGTGATGAAGTCGACCGCGTCCTTCACGGTCTTGAGGTTCTTGACCTCGTCGTCCGGGATGGTCACGCCGAACTTCTCCTCGGCGTTGACGACGATCGTCATCATGGAGATCGAGTCGATGTCGAGGTCGTCCGTGAACGACTTCTCCAGCGCCACCTCCTCGGCGGCGATGCCGGTCTCGTCGGTGATGAGCTCGGCCAGGCCGGCGAGGACCTCGTCAGTCGTGTATGCCATGGGGTTCTCCTTTGTGTCGGGTGGTGTTTCGGATCGGATGGATCGGAGACGACGGAACCGGAGTTCAGTCTAGAGTCGCGTCTCGCCGCCTCACGGGAGGACGACGACCTGCGCGGCGTAGACGAGCCCGGCGCCGAAGCCGATCTGCAGCGCGAGGCCGCCGCTCAGCTCGGGGTTCTCCTGCAGCAGGCGGTGGGTCGCGAGCGGGATGGACGCGGCCGACGTGTTGCCCGTCGTCTCGATGTCCCGGGCGATCTTGACCGTCTCGGGCAGACTCAGCTGCTTGGCGAACTCGTCGATGATGCGCATGTTCGCCTGGTGGGGGATGAACGCCGCGAGGTCGTCCGCGGTGACGCCCGCGGCCTCCAGCGCCTGCTTCGCGACCTTCGCCATCTCCCAGACGGCCCAGCGGAACACCGTGGGTCCCTCCTGGCGCAGCGTCGGCCACTCGGCCGCGCCGTCGCGGAAGTCCGTCAGCGTGTTGTTCATGCCCACGGCGCCGGCCTTCGAGCCGTCCGAGCCCCAGATGGACGCGGAGACGCCGGGCGCCTCGCTGGGGCCGAGCAGCGCCGCACCGGCGCCGTCGCCCAGAAGGAACGAGATGCTGCGGTCGGTGGGGTCGACGATGTCGCTGAGCTTCTCGGTGCCGATCACGAGAGCGTGACGCGCAGCGCCGGAGCGGATGAGCGCGTCGGCCTGCGCCACGGCGTAGCAGTAGCCGGCGCACGCGGCGTTCACGTCGTACGCGGCGGCCGGGTTCGCTCCCACGCGGTCGGCGACGATGGCCGAGACCGAGGGGGTCTGCTTCGGGTTGCTGATGGTCGCGACGATCACGACGTCGACCTCGGCCGGATCCACGCCCGACTTCTCGATCGCCTCACGCGCAGCGGTGGTCGCGAGGTCGATCGCGTCGGTCTCGGGCACGGCACGCACGCGCGTGACGATGCCGGTGCGCTGGCGGATCCACTCGTCGCTCGAGTCGATGGGGCCGATCAGGTCGTCGTTGGGCACGGCGAGCTCGCCGCGCGCCGCGCCGAGCGCGTAGATCCGGGAGTGCGGCGCCCCGACGGCTTCCTTGAGGGTGACGGTCATGACTGTTTCCGTTCTGTGGATCGGGGCGGTCAGGCGGCGAGCAGCTCGATGGCGGCCGCGAGATCGTCGGGGGTCTTGACGGCGACGGACGGCACTCCGCGCAGGCCGCGCTTGGCGAGGCCGACGAGCGCACCGGCGGGAGCGAGCTCGATGATGCCTGTCACCCCGCGCTCGGCGAAAGAGGCCATGCAGAGATCCCACCGGACGGGGTTCGCGACCTGGTGCACGATGAGCTCGAGCGCGCGCGAGCCGTCGGTGACGGTGCCGCCGTCGCTGTTGGTCCAGAGGGGGAGCGCGGGGTCCGCCACCGCGGCGACATCCGCGAGGGCCGTGCGCAGGGTGTCCTGCGCGGGTGCCATGAAAGGCGTGTGGAACGCGCCGGCGACCTGCAGCGGGATAACGCGTGCCCCGCGCGGCGCCTGCTCGGCGAGAGCGGCGAGGGCGGGGAGCTCTCCGGCCGCGACGATCTGTGCGCCGCCGTTGTAGTTGGCGGGCGTGAGGCCGTGGGCGGCGATCGCCTCCAGGACCTGCTGTTCGTCACCGCCGACGACCGCGCTCATGCCGGTCTCGACCCGGGCGGCGGCATCCGCCATCGCACGTCCGCGCACGCCGACCAGCCGCATGCCGGCCTCCGCGTCCGTCACGCCCGCCGCGACGAGCGCGGCGATCTCGCCCACCGAGTGGCCGGCGACCCCGTTTGGCCGCTGTCCGCCCTGCGTCAGCTGCTCCCACGCGAGGATGCTCGCCGCGACGATGAGCGGCTGGGCGATCCGTGTGTCGCGGATCGTGTCCGCGTCGGACTCCGTGCCGTGCGCCACGAGATCCACCTGCGCGGCGTCGGAGAACGCGGCGAGGCGGTCCGCCGCGCCGTCGAGCTCGAGCCAGGGTGCGAGGAAGCCGGGGGTCTGAGAGCCCTGTCCCGGGCAGACGACGACAATCACTCGACCAGTCTGCCAACGTTCCGGGGGCCGGTGCTGGCGACAGCCTCACAAGAAAAGTCGAAACGATTGTGCGTGGCGGACATCTTCGCAGGCGTGTCCCAGGATGCGGCGCGCGCAGGCCGTGGCCCCGCGGCCGGAGGGCCGTCTCAGCGCGCGGAGCCGTCTCGCGGGCGGCGCACCGCCGTCCGGCGCCGCGTCACGTCCGCCGACCCGATGGATCCGAGGATGAGCGCCGTCTGCAGGATGAGCGCCTCGCGCGGTCCGGTCGCGTCCCAGCCGATCACGTCGCTCACGCGCTTCAGGCGGTAGCGCACGGTGTTCGGGTGCACGAAGAGCTCGCGTGCCGTGGCCTCCAGGGATCGGCCGTTGTCGAGGTAGCTCCACAGCGTCGTGACGAGGTCGGTCGAGTGCGCCGCGAGCGGGCGGTAGATCTTCTCGACGAGCGTCTGCTTCGCCACGGAGTCGCCCGCGAGGGCGCGCTCGGGCAGGAGGTCGTCGGCCTCGACCGGCCGCGGTGCGTGACGCCAGCCTCGCGCGACCGCGAAGCCCGCCAGTGCGGCGCGCGCGCTCTGGCTCGCGTCGACCAGCGCGGGCACGGTCGGGCCGAGCACGAGGTAGCCCTCGCCGAAGGCGGGCTCCAGCTGACGGGCGACCTCGATGAACGGCAGTCCCTCCGGCCCGGCGTCCTCGTCCGCGTCCGCGTCCTGTGCGCGCCCGATCACGATCACGAGGCGTGAGCCCTGCACGCCCACGAGCACGTCGACGCCGAGCTTGCGCGACGTGCGACGCACCTGATCGACGTCGAACTGCGGGGGAGCGGTGCCGACGAGCACGCACGCCTGACCGTGTCCGTGCCAGCCGAGCGCCGCGATCCGGCTCGGCAGCTCCTCGTCCGCCTCGCCCGTCAGGATCGAGTCGACGACGAGCGCCTCGAGGCGCGCGTCCCACAGGCCGCGCGACTCCGCCGCGCGCGCGTAGACGTCGGCGGCGGTGAAGGCCACTTCGCGCGAGTACAGCAGGATCGCCTCGCGCAGGTCCTCGCTCTTGGACGCGACCCGCTCCTCGACGACCTCCACCGTGATCCGGATCAGCTGCAGCGTCTGCTGCAGGCTGACGCTGCGCAGCAGCTCGCGGGGAGCGGCGGCGAAGATGTCGGCCGCGATCCAGGGCGTGGACGAGGGGTCGTCGTACCACTGGATGAACGACGTGATGCCCGCCTGGGCCACGAGCCCGACGGCCGACCGACGCGCCGGCGGCATGCCGGCGTACCACGACAGCGAGTTCTCGAGCCGCGTCGTGGTCGCCGTCGCGAGGTCGCCGGAGATCCGGCGCAGCCACGCGAGGGTGGCCGCCTTGTCGAGGGCGACCACCTCGGTCGGAGCCGTGCGGGCGTCCTGACTCACGTGCGGGCTCAGCTCTCCCCGCCGGCGTTGCCGGACGTGCCGGCGTTGACGTCGTGCAGCCGGTACTTCTCGATCGCCTGGGCGATCACGCCCCGGTCGACCTTGCCCTCGTCCGCGAGCGCCTGCAGGGCGCGCACGGCCATGGACGGGCCGTCGATCTTGAAGAAGCGGCGGGCCGCGGCGCGCGTGTCCGAGAAGCCGAAGCCGTCGGCGCCGAGCGTCAGGTAGCGCTGCGGGATCCACGGACGGATCTGGTCCTGCACGGCGTGCATGAAGTCACTGACCGCGATGACCGGGCCCTCGGCGTCCTTGAGCTTGTCCGTGATGTACGCGGTCTTCGGCTCGGCCTCGGGGTGCAGGAAGTTGTGCTCGTCGGCGGCGAGGCCGTCGCGGCGCAGCTCGGTCCAGCTCGTGACCGACCACACGTCGGCGATCACGCCCCAGTCGTTCTTGAGCAGCGCCTGGGCCTCGAGCGCCCACGGCACGCCGACACCCGACGCGAGAAGCTGCGTGCGGGGACCGTCGCCCGAGCCCTGCGAGATGCGGTGGATGCCGCGCACGATGCCGTCGACGTCCACGTTCTCCGGCTCAGCCGGCATCACGAGGGGCTCGTTGTAGACGGTGATGTAGTACATCACGTTCGGGTCCTCGTGCTGGCCGCCGTACATCCGCTCGATGCCGGACCGCACGATGTGCGCGACCTCATAGCCGTAGGCCGGGTCGTACGACACCGTGGCGGGATTCGTCGATGCGAGCAGGTGCGAGTGGCCGTCGGCGTGCTGCAGACCCTCACCCGTCAGGGTGGTGCGTCCCGCGGTGGCGCCGATGATGAAGCCGCGCGCCATCTGGTCGCCGGCGGCCCACTGGGCGTCGCCCGTGCGCTGGAAGCCGAACATCGAGTAGAAGATGTAGATCGGGATCAGCGGCTCGCCGTGCGTGGAGTAGGCCGTTCCCGTTCCCGTGAACGCCGCGAGGGCGCCGGCCTCGTTGATGCCGACGTGGAGGATCTGGCCCTGCGGGCTCTCCTTGTAGGCGAGGAGGAGCTCGCGGTCGACGGACGTGTAGTTCTGTCCGTTCGGGTTGTAGATCTTCGCGGTCGGGAAGTACGAGTCCATGCCGAACGTGCGCGCCTCGTCCGGGATGATCGGCACGATGCGGTTGCCGAAGCCGTCGACCTTCAGCAGGTCCTTCACGAGGCGGACGAACGCCATCGTGGTGGCGACCTCCTGCGTGCCGGATCCCTTCTTCAGCAGGGCGTAGTCCTTGTCCTGCGGCAGCGAGATCTGGGTGTACTTGCTGCGGCGCTCCGGCAGGAAGCCGCCGAGCGCGCGGCGGCGCTCCAGCATGTACTGGATCGTCTCGTCGTTCTCGCCCGGGTGGTAGTACGGCGCGCGGTACGGGTCGTCCTCGAGCTGCTTGTCCGTGACGGGGATGTGCATCGTGTCGCGGAACAGCTTGAGGTCGGCGAGCGTCATCTTCTTCATCTGGTGGGTCGCGTTGCGGCCCTCGAAGTGCGGCCCGAGGCCGTAGCCCTTGATGGTGTGGGCGAGGATGACGGTCGGCTGGCCCTTGTGCTCCATGGCGGCCTTGAACGCCGCGTAGACCTTGCGGTAGTCGTGGCCGCCGCGACGCAGGCCCCAGATCTGCTCGTCCGAGTAGTCCTTGACGAGCTCGAGGGCGCGCGGGTCGCGACCGAAGAAGTTCTCGCGGATGAACGCGCCCGACTCGGCCTTGTAGGTCTGGAAGTCTCCGTCGGGCGTGACGTTCATGAGGTTCAGCAGCGCGCCATCGGTGTCGCGCTGGAGCAGGTCGTCCCACTCGCGGCCCCAGATGACCTTGATGACGTTCCAGCCCGCACCGCGGAAGAAGCTCTCGAGCTCCTGCACGATCTTGCCGTTGCCGCGCACGGGACCGTCGAGGCGCTGCAGGTTGCAGTTCACGACGAAGGTGAGGTTGTCGAGGCCCTCGTTCGCGGCGACCTGCAGCTGACCGCGGCTCTCGACCTCGTCCATCTCGCCATCGCCGAGGAACGCCCAGACGTGGCTGTCGCCGACGTCCTTGATGCCGCGGTTGGCGAGGTACTTGTTGGTCATCGCCTGGTAGACCGCGTTGATCGGGCCGAGACCCATCGACACGGTCGGGAACTGCCAGAACTCCGGCATCAGGCGCGGGTGCGGGTAGGACGACAGGCCGTTCTCGCCCGCCGACTTCTCCTGGCGGAAGCCGTCGAGCTGCGCCTCGGAGAGGCGGCCCTCGAGGAACGCGCGCGCGTAGGTGCCGGGCGACGCGTGGCCCTGGATGAAGATCTGGTCGCCGCCGGACGGGTGGTCCTGGCCGCGGAAGAAGTGGTTGAAGCCGACCTCGTACAGCGCGGCAGACGACGCATAGGTCGAGATGTGGCCGCCGACGCCGATGCCGGGGCGCTGCGCACGGTGCACCGTGAGGGCCGCGTTCCACCGGATCCACGAGCGGTAGCGGCGCTCGAGCTCCTCGTCACCCGGGAACTCGGGCTCGTCCTCCGGCGCGATCGTGTTGACGTAGTCCGTGGTCGGCACCATCGGAACGCCCAGGTGCAGATCCTTCGAGCGCTTCAGCAGGCTCAGCATGATCTCGCGACCGCGCTGGTGACCCTTCGCGTCGACGAGCTCGTCCAGCGACTGCTGCCACTCGCTGGTCTCCTCCGGGTCGCTGTCCTGCGGTCCCTGCGAGTACGGATCCTGGTCGTGTACAGCCACCGGATGCCCTTTCGTCGAGCGGGGCAGATCGTGCCTCGCAAACGTGCCTGCGCGTGCGCCGACGGGTCGGAGCGCACGCGTGATCGCCCATCAGCCTAGTCCCCTCTGACGGGGCAGGATGGATCCGTGCCGATCGTGAAAGCCTTGTATCACTACCCCGTCAAGGGCTTCACGCCGCAGGCCCGCGATGCGCTCACGGTGAGGGACGACGGCCGGATCGAGGGCGACCGCGTGCTGGCGTTCCGGTTCGCGGACGCCGCCCGCCCGGACGAGCGGGACGGCCTCGACTACTGGGCGAAGAGCCGTGGCCTGTCGCTCATGGACTTCCCGGCGCTGGCACGCATCCGCACGGACTGGGACGGTGTGCGGCTGCGGATGACGATCGACGGCGAGGTGCTCGTCGAGGAGGGCTTGGACCCGGCCGGACGCCGGCGGATCGCGGATGCGATGGCGTCGTATGTGGCGGGGACGCCTGATGCGCGACGCCTGCGGGCGGTCGGCCGCCTCCCGCTCGAGCTCGTCGGGGATGGCGTCGTGCCGCGGTTCCAGGACCGCCCGCGCGGTTACGTGTCCCTGCACAGCACCGCCTCCGTGGCGGCCCTCGACGCACTCGTCGGCGCGCCGGTCGACGATCGCCGCTTCCGCTCGAACATCGTCGTCGACGGTCTGGACGCCTGGAGCGAGCTGGACTGGGTCGGGCGCATCCGGATCGGCGAGGTCGCGTTCGAGGCGCAGAAGCCGATCGTGCGGTGTCTGGCGATCCATGCGAACCCCGACACCGGGGAGCGCGACGCGCGGCTGCTGCCGACGCTGACGGGCCGGATCGGCCAGCGCGAGCCGACCCTCGGCATCCTGCTGCTGCCTGTCGAGCGCGCGGGCGTCATCCGGGTCGGTGACGAGGTCTCCGTCGACGAAGACTGTTCCGCGGCGCGCGACCCCGCCGCGGCGCAGCCGGTCCGCCCGTAGGATCGGAGGGAAGGGCCTTTAGCTCAGCTGGTAGAGCGCCACGTTTACACCGTGGATGTCGTCGGTTCGATCCCGGCAGGGCCCACCGCTTTGCGTTCCGCCGCCGCACGCGCGACGGCGGTGCCCGACCCGAATGGGCCGGGCACCGCCGCCTGTACCGTCGTGCGCCGGCTCAGAGCGCGCGCAGGCGCTCAAGGAGCGGCTCGGCGACCTGGTCGAGGAACTCCTGCTGCCGGGCGTCGCCGATCTGGACGATCGCCACGTCCGTGAAGCCGGCGTCGAGGAACGGACGCACCCCCTCTGCGAGCTCGTCCAGGTCCGGTCCGCAGGGGATCGACGCCGCGACGTCCTCGGGACGCACGAACTGCGACGCGGCCGCGAAGCCCGCGGGCGTCGGCAGATCCGCGTTGACCTTCCAGCCCCCGGCGAACCAGCGGAACTCCTCGTGCGCGCGCTGGATGGCGGTGTCCTTGTCCGGGTCCCAGCTGATCGGCACCTGGCCGATCTTGCGGGATCCGCCGCCCTCGTGGTGCTCTTCCCATCCGCTCAGGAGGTCGGCCTCCGGCTGCACCGCGATGAGGTGGTCGCCGAGCGGCGCGAGGCGCGACAGCGAGCTCTCGCCCGACACGGCGACGCCGATCGGCACGCCTCCCTCGGGCGCATCCCACACGCGGGCGGAGTCGACGCGGAAGTAGGCGCCGTCGTACGTCACGAGGTCGCCGGTGTGGAGAGCGCGGATGATCTCGATCGCCTCGACGAGCATCTCCTGGCGCTGGTCGACCCCCGGCCAGCCCTCGCCGACCACGTGCTCGTTGAGACTCTCGCCGGAGCCCAGGCCGAGCGTGAAGCGCCCCTCCGACAGCAGCTGCATGGTGGCGGCCTTCTGCGCCACGACCGCCGGGTGATAGCGGATCGTGGGGCACGTCACGTAGGTCATGAGATCGACGCGGGAGGTGACCGCCGCGACCGCGCCGAGGAGGCTCCACGCATACGGTGCGTGCCCCTGGGTCGTCAGCCAGGGGGAGTAGTGGTCGCTCGAGACCTCGAAGTCGAAGCCGACCTCCTCCGCTCGCTGGGCGTAGCGCACGAGCTCACGCGGCCCGCTCTGCTCGGTCATGAGGGTGTATCCGAAACGGGTCATCCGATCCTCCATCGGGGCAGCTGCTGGCAACGATGCCGACGCTACGGCGGCGGATCGCGCGGTGCACGGGGCTTGCGGATCCACGCCGGATGAGGCACGCGCAGCGCCCGCCGGGCCCGTGCGCCGCGAGGCCGCGCGGTAGGTTGGAGGGGTGAAAGCAAGCCCTGCCGACCAGCTGCTCCTGCTCGACGTCGCCGACATCGACCGTCGCCTCGCACAGGCCGAGGCCGCGCGCAGGAATCCGCCGCAGGCCGCGCGGGTTCAGGAGCTGATCGCCCGGCGCACCGAGCTCGGTCGCGAGCTCGCCGCGCGGGCGGGCGCACGTGACGACCTGCGCGCGGAGCTGAAGCGCATCGAGGCCGACGTCGAGGTCGTGACCGCCCGCCGCGCGCGTGACGCCGAGCGCCTGAACTCCGTGACGAACCCGAAGGACGCCCAGGGCCTCGAGCACGAGATCGCGTCGCTCGACCGGCGTCGCGGCACGCTGGAGGACGCCGAGCTCGAGATCATGGAGAAGCTCGAGGCCGCCGACGCGGCGGTCGCTGAGCAGCAGGCGCTCATGGACGTGACGACCTCCGAGGGGCAGCGTCTGAGCGCGGAGGCGAAGGAGCTGGTCGCCAAGGCGACCGGCGACGCCGACAGCCTCTCGCGCGACCGCGCCGCCATCGCCGGCCGCATCCCGGCCGACCTCCTGGCGATGTACGACCGCCTCGCCCAGCGCGGGACGGGCGCCGCACTGTTCACGCGGGGCATGTGCGGCTCGTGCAACATGACGCTCTCGCCGAGCGATCTGCAGGCGCTGCGCTCGACTCCCGCCGACGAGGTGGCGCTGTGCCCGAGTGCGGCGGGATCCTCGTGCGCACCGCGGAGTCCGGCCTGTGACCGGAGCGCTGATCGTCGAGGCCGACGGCGGATCACGGGGGAACCCTGGCGTCGCGGCCGGCGGGGCCGTCGTGATCGACCCCGCGACGGGCAGCGTGCTGAGCGAGCTGGGCGTGTACGTCGGCATCGCCTCGAACAACGTCGCCGAGTACAACGGCATGATCGCGGGCCTCCAGGCGGCGCTCGAGCGCGACCCGTCGGAGGTCCACGTGCGCATGGACTCCAAGCTCGTCGTCGAGCAGATGACCGGGCGCTGGAAGATCAAGCACCCGGACATGCAGATGCTCGCCCGCCGCGCGCAGGACCTGATCGCCGGACGAACGGTCACGTTCGAATGGGTGCCGCGGGCCGACAACAAGCTGGCGGATGCGGCGGCGAACGAGTCCATGGACGCTCAGGCGAGCTTCCGCCGCGACCTCCACGCCCCGCAGGCGGCCGTCGCGGCCCCCGAGGCCGCGGGCGGTGACCTCCTCCTCTGACGGCCCGGCGCGGGGGTCCGACGCCGCGCCTCTCGCCGAACAGTCTCCGTGGGCCGACGCCGAGCGCATCGCTCTCGGGCATGCGGCGGACGGCGGCATCGTCGCGATCGTCCTCGACAGCGACGGGGAGGTCGGACGCCGCCCCCTCACGGCGGCGGAGTTCCCCGCCTGGGTCGCCGGACGCGAGGCGGAGAGAGCGGCGAGCGGCCGCGGCATCCGCTGGGTGTGGTCGAGCACGGCCGACTGGTACCCGCGCCTGCTCGGCTCCGGCGTGCGCGTGGCCCGCTGCCACGATCTGCGCCTGAGCCATGCGATCCTGCGCGACGCGGTGCCGGGGGCTGCCGCCCTCCGCGCCGCGACCGCGTGGGACGCGGACGCGCCGGATGAGGTGTCGGCGGGCGGCGACACCCTGTTCTCTCTCGAGTCGTCCGGCCCCGCACGCGGACGCGATGACATCCGCGAGGTGATCGCCGAGCTGGAGCGGCAGGACGCGGCAGCGCCGCTCGCGACGGATCCCGGGCGCATGCGCCTGCTGCTCGCCGCCGAATCGGCCGGCGCACTCGTCGCCGCCGAGATGCGCGTCGCGGGTGTGCCGTGGGACGCCGACCATCACCGCGCGATCCTGACCGACATGCTGGGTACTCGGGTGGCGGGCGGCGTTCCCGCGAAGATGGCGCGTCTGGCCGAGGAGGTGCGGGAGGCGCTCGAGGATCCCGCCGTTCCCCTGGACTCGCAGCCCCGGCTGCTGCGGGCCCTGCACAACGCGGGGATCCTCGTGGAGTCGACGAGCAAGTGGGAGCTGTCGCGGGTCGACCATCCCGCGATCGCGCCGCTGCTGGAGTACAAGCGCCTGTCGCGCCTGCTGTCGGCGAACGGCTGGACGTGGCTCGACGAGTGGGTGCACGACGGTCGCTTCCGACCGGTGTACGTCCCCGGCGGCGTCGTCACGGGGCGGTGGGCGTCCTCCGGTGGCGGGGCCCTGCAGCTGCCGCGGCAGCTGCGCGAGGCGCTGCGCGCCGATCCGGGGTGGCGCATCGTGGGCGCCGACGTCGCCCAGCTCGAGCCGCGCGTGCTGGCCGCGATGGCGCGCGACGACCGGATGGCCGAAGCCGCGCGCGGGCGGGATCTGTATGCGGGCATCGTGGCGGACGGCGCGGTGGCGACGCGCGCCGAGGCCAAGGGGGCGATGCTCGGCGCGATGTACGGCGCCACGAGCGGAGAGTCGGGCCGGCTCGTGCCGCGGCTGCGCAAGGTCTATCCGCGCGCCATGGCCCTGGTCGACGCGGCTGCGCGCACGGGCGAGGCGGGCGGCACCGTCGCGACGTGGCTCGGGCGCACCTCGCCGGGCCCGGACGAGCTCTGGCGGACGGCCCAGGCCCGCGCGGGCGCGTCCGCCGCGGACGAGACGCGCGCACGCCGCATAGCCCGGGACCGCGGCCGGTTCACGCGCAACTTCGTGGTGCAGGGAACGGCCGCCGAGTGGGCGCTCGCGTGGCTCGCCGATCTGCGCCTGCGCCTCGCCCGACTGCCCGCGGTCGATCCGGCGGCCGCCGCGCCGCGATCCGGAGCCGCCTTCGCCCGGCGCGCGCACCTGGCGTTCTTCCTCCATGACGAGGTCATCGTGCACGCGCCCGCCGAACAGGCGGAGGCCGCGGCGCAGGCGCTGCGCGACTCGGCAGAAGCCGCGGGCCGGCTGCTGTTCGGTTCGTTCCCGATCGAGTTCCCGCTGGACCTGCGGATCTCGGACAGCGCCGCCAAGTGAGCGGTCATCTGCGCACCGTAGACTGGACGCTGCGAATGGGTCGGCCGGACGACCGCGTCGCGGGCGGCTCGCCGTCGCGCGCCGAGGAACGTCCGGGCTCCACAGGGCAGGGCGGTGGGTAACACCCACCCGGAGTGATCCGCGAGACAGTGCCACAGAAAGCAGACCGCCGGCGCCCGCAAGGGAGGCCGGTAAGGGTGAAACGGTGGTGTAAGAGACCACCAGGGGTCGCGGTGACGCGACCCGCTCGGTAAACCTCGCCCGGAGCAAGACCAGACAGGGGATGATGACGCGGCTCGCCGAGTCCCCGGGTAGGTCGCTAGAGCGTCACGGCAACGTGCCGCCGAGAGAGATGGTCGTCGACGGGGCGCGAGCCCCCGAACAGAACCCGGCGTACAGGCCGGCCCATTCGTCCAGCCGCCTCTGACCAGGGACCCTCCGACGCGCATCTGCGCCGTGGTTCGGGCGTGGATCGGCGCGCATCGGCTCCCGGGCTCGGAGCCACCGGCCGCACATACCGCATGATGATCGGGCCCTGTCAAGCCTGGGAGACGCACCCGCTCGAGCACGTACGGTCGGAATCCGAAGTCTCCAGTGGAGATCGAAGGCTATGACGACCGAAAAGGAGGACCGCCATGTCGAACGTCCCCTCGGGCAACCCGGACCCGAACTCGTACCCGAACAACCCGGATTCCAACTCGTACCCGGCCAATCCGGGCGGCAACCCGTATTCGACCGCCCCGTCGAACCCGCCGGGCCCCGGATATCCGAATCAGTCCGGAGCCGGCTCGTTCCCGCACCCGGGGCAGAACGCGTATCCCAACACCCACGGCGCTCCGCGACGCTGGCAGCAGGGCAAGCCGACGTTCCTCACGACCGAGTTCATCGTGTTCGTCGTCGTCTCGCTCGCCGTGCTGATCGCCGCGGCCGTCGTCGACAACGACGAGGACGCCCAGGGGTTCGGCGCCGACAAGGCCTGGCTGTACGTCACCATCCTGGCCGTGGCCTACATGATCAGCCGTGGCATCGCGAAGTCGGGGCGTCGCTCGCGGCACCACTCGGACGAGTAGTCGGCCACGTCCCACGACGCGCAAGCGCCCGGATCCCCACGATCCGGGCGCTTGCGCGTTCGAGGTCAGAGGGCGAGGGAGGCCGCGCCGATGATGCCCGCGTTGTTCGCGTGCGTGGCGACGCGCAGGTCCGCGCGCGTCTTGATCAGGGGAAGGAACTTCTCGGGGTTCTTCGAGACGCCGCCGCCCACGAGGATCAGGTCGGGGGAGAAGAGGAACTCGAGGTGGTTGTAGAACTCCTGCAGGCGACCCGCCCACTCCTCCCACGACAGGTTCTCGCGCTCGCGCGCCGAGGTCGCGGCGTACTTCTCGATCGAGTCGCCGTTCCACTGCAGGTGACCGAGCTCCGCGTTGGGCACGAGCTTGCCGTCGAACAGCAGCGCGCCGCCGATGCCGGTGCCGAGCGTGGTGAGGATGGTGAGACCGGGCTGGTCCTTCGCGCCGCCGAAGCGCAGCTCCGCGAGGCCCGCGGCATCCGCGTCGTTGACGAAGTGGATGGGCTTGCCCAGTCCCTTCTCGAAGAACGCGTCGGCCTCGAAGTCGAGCCACTTCTTCGACACGTTGGCCGCGGACAGCGTCCGTCCGTTCTTCACGATCGTCGGGAAGCAGATCCCCACCGAGAGGTCGGCGGCGTCCGGTCCGAGCTTGTCGATCAGCTCCTTGACGGTCGCCAGGACGTCCTTCGGCTTCGCGCCGTCGGGGGTCGGGATCCGCACGCGGTCGCTGGCCAGTTCGCCCTTGACGAGATCCACGATCCCGGCCTTCATGCCGGTGCCGCCGATGTCGATGCCGACGGCCCGTTCCACGCTGTTCGCCATGCGCTCAGCCTATTGGAGCGCGGGGCGTGCTCATGCACACCGGGACGAGCCGCAGCGGCGGGCGCGAACGACGAAAGACGCCGACCCCGAAGGGCCGGCGTCGTCGTGGGGGAATCGGCTCAGGCCGACTTCGCGCGCGTGTCCTCGGCGCCGCCGCGACGGGCGCGGACGAACTCGAGACGCTCCGCGAGGATCTCCTCGAGCTCCGGAAGGGTGCGGCGCTCGAGCAGCATGTCCCAGTGCGTGCGGGGCGCCTTGTCACCGCTGTGGTCGACCTCGACGGTGCCGCCGTCGACCTTCAGCAGCGCCTCGCCACCGCAGCCACGGCACTCCCAGGTCTCGGGAGCCTCGGCATCGGCAGCGAAGGTGAGCGTGGTGTCACGGTCGCACGAGGCGCAGTGGTACGTGTACTGGGTGCGCTCCATGAAGACGACGCCCTCCTCGCTCTGGAGGCTCTGGGCGCCGAGTCGGATTCCGCGAAGGCTGCGATCTGCCATGTGTGGTCCTCTCGTCAGGTGTCAGGTATAACGCCCTCGCCTGTGCACATCATCCGAACCACGGCCGCCGGGGCGCCTTTCCCAGCCGAATCCCAGCGGGATGAGCGAGTGACGCCCGCTCAGCGCGTGAGGGTCTCGAGCGCCACGTCGGCGCGGTCCGTCACGACGCCGTCGACGCCCATCGCGACGAGCTCGCGCATGCGCTGAGGATCGTTGATCGTCCACACGTGCACCTCCACGCCCGCATCGTGCGCCCAGCGGATCAGGCGCGGCGTCAGCACCCTGATGGCGCCCTGGCGCTCGGGGATCTGCAGGGCGTCCAAGCCGGTCAGCAGCCTCATGGCGACCGGACGGAGACCCGCGGCGACCGACGCGACGAGCCGTGCGATCGTGCGCGAGCCCGGCGACGTGGCGGGCCGCGCCGGATGCGCGGCCTCCAGTGCGACCCGCCGCCGCTCGTCGGAGAAGCTCGTCACGAGCACGCGGTCCGCGTGCTCCGCCACGATCCAGCCGACGCCGATGGCCGCGCCCGCCGCCTTGACGTCGAGGTTGAACCGCGTGTCCGGGAAGGACTCGAGGGCCTGCGTCAGTGTGGCCACCCCGCCGCGCCCCTCCATCTGCTGCTCGAGCTCGCGCAGCGTGACCTCGGCCACAGCGCGCGGATCGCCCGTCACGCGCTGGAGCGTGTCGTCGTGGAACAGCACGACGTGCCCGTCGGCGGTCAGATGACAGTCCGACTCGACGTACACCGCACCGGCCGCGTGGGCCGCGGCGATCGCCGCGAACGAGTTCTCCTCGACATGCTGGCCGGGCAGCGCAAGACCACGATGGGCGAGCACGCGCGGATGCGCCGCTCCCCGCAGGTAGGGGTGCGTCACGGGCGATCGGTCGGAGCGGTGCCGCGGCCGAAGCCGCCGGCGATGCCCTTGAGCGCCTCGGTGAGCTCGCTGGGAATGATCCAGAGCTTGCTCGACTGGCTCTCGGCGAGCTTCGGCAGCGTCTGGAGGTACTGGTACGCGAGCAGCCGGTCATCCGGCGCGCCCACGTGGATCGCGTTGAAGACGTTCTGGATCGCCTCCGACTCGCCCTGCGCCCGCAGCACCTGCGCCTGCTTGTCGCCCTCCGCCTTGAGGATCTCGGCCTGCCGGGCGCCCTCGGCGACGAGGATCTGCGACTGCTTGTGGCCCTCGGCCGTCAGGATGGCGGCGCGCCGGTCGCGCTCCGCGCGCATCTGCTTCTCCATCGCGTCGCTCAGCGTGGCGGGCGGGTCGATCGCCTTCAGCTCGACGCGGCTCACCTTGATGCCCCACGCTCCGGTCGCCTCGTCGAGGGTCGTGCTGAGCTTTGCGTTGATCACGTCGCGGCTGACGAGCGCCTCCTCGAGGTTGAGCCCGCCGATCACGTTGCGCAAGGTCGTGACCGACAGCTGCTCGACCGCGCCGAGGTAGTTGGCGATCTCGTACGTCGCGGCGCGGGGATCGGTCACACGGAAGTAGACGACGACATCCACCGCGACCGAGAGGTTGTCCTCCGTGATGACCTGCTGCGGCGGGAACGACACGACCTGCTCGCGCAGGTCCACGCGCGAGCGCGCGCGGTCGATGATCGGCACGAGCAGGTGCGGACCGCCGTACAGCGTGCGGTGGTAGCGGCCGAGGCGCTCGATGATGAACGCCTCGCTCTGCGGCACGATGCGGATCGCCTGGATGAGGATCGTGATCACCAGGATCACGACGGCGATGGCGAGGATCCACAGCAGGATCGGTCCGATGGCGTCCATGGGTCAGCTCTCCTGTGACGAGGCGGTGGCGGGGGAGACGATGGCGGTGGCGCCCTGGATGGCGCGCACGACGACGGTGGTGTGCGGCGGCAGGTCGGTGCCCTCCTGCACGCGGGCCGACCACGAGTCGCCGTTGACGAGCTTGACCCGACCACCGAAAGCCGTGACGGTCTCGGTGACGACGCCGCCCAGGCCGATCAGGCGCTCGACGTTGAACTTCTCCTGATCGGAGCTTCGACGCAGCATCCGCAGCAGCGGGGGGCGCAGCAGCCCCAGGAACGCGACGGCGGCGACCGCCGCGATGATCACCTGCAGCCAGAGGGGAGCGCCGGCGATCGCCGACAGGATGCCTGCGGTCGACCCCAGGGCGAGCATCAGGAACGTCATCTCGCCGGCCGCGACCTCGATGGCGAGGAAGAGGGCGATCAGCACGAGCCATCCGACCCATGACCACTGCTCGATGAACCCGAGGAACTCCATCGCAACCCTCCTGCACAGCCGGGTCGGCGGCGCAGAGGCCGCCTCCCTGCGCACACTATCAGCGCCCCGCGACGTCGCGGCGTCCAACGCCGTCGACGCGACCTTGGAGGCTCGCGACAGGGCGCTTCCTCGCCCCGTTGATACTGTCGAACTGACCCCGTGACGCGTCCGATCTCATCCGACGCGCGCGATCCGTCCACCGATCCAGGAGCTTCTCGTGACCGACGCCCCCTCGCAGCCCATCGCCCCCGGCACCCTTGCGGGCAAGGTCGCCCTCGTGACCGGCTCGTCGCGCGGCATCGGAGCCGACACCATCCGCTATCTCGCCCAGGCGGGCGCGGACGTCGTAATCAACTTCCGCAACAAGGCGCCGCGCGCCGAGAAGCTCGCGGCCGAGGTGCGCGAACTCGGCGTGCGCGCGCTGGTCGTGGGCGCCGACCTGACGGACCCCGCATCGGTCGAGGCGATGTTCGCGTCCGTGAAGGACGAGTTCGGCGTGCTCGACGTCCTCGTCCTGAACGCCTCGGGCGGCATGGAGTCCGGCATGGCGGAGGACTACGCGCTGAAGCTGAACCGCGACGCGCAGGTGAACGTGCTGCAGACCGCGCTGCCCCTGCTGTCCGAGGGCGCGCGCGTCGTGTTCGTCACCAGCCACCAGGCGCACTTCATCCGCACCACGCCGACCATGCCGGAGTACGAGCCCGTCGCGCTGTCCAAGCGCGCCGGCGAGGACGCGCTGCGCGAGCTGATCCCGTCGCTGACGGAGCGGGGCATCGGCTTCACGGTCGTGTCGGGCGACATGATCGAGGGCACGATCACCGCGACGCTGCTGGAGCGCGCCAACCCCGGCGCGATCGCGCACCGCCGCGAGTCGGCCGGTCGCCTCTACAACGTGTCGGAGTTCGCCGCGGAGGTCGCGCAGGCCGCCGTAGACCCGGTGCCCGCCGACAACACGCGCCTCGTGGGCGACGTGAGCGCCTTCGGCGCGGACTGACCGGGCCTTCGGCGCATCGAGGCGAGCGCACGGGAGGACGATGCCCTCACACGACGTGGTCGTCGTCGATCACCACGACAGCTACACCGGCAATCTCGTGCACCTGATCGCGCGCGTGACCGGTGTGCTGCCGCGCGTCGTCGAGCACGATGAGTGCACGGTTAGCGAGGTGCTCGCGCACGACTACGTCGTGCTGTCCCCGGGCCCCGGCCATCCGGCGGATCCGCACGACTTCGCGGTCGGGCGAGAGGTGCTGCGCGCGGGGGAGCGACCCGTGCTCGGCGTGTGCCTGGGCATGCAGGGGATCGTCACGACCTTCGGCGGCAGGGTCGAGCGCGTCGACCCCGGCCACGGCGTCGACGCGACCGTGCGGCACGTCGGAGCGGGCCTGTTCGCCGGCGTGCCCGACGGCTTCCGCGCGATCCGATACCACTCGCTCGCGGCGCTGGAGCTGCCCGACGAGCTCGTCGTCACTGCCTCGGACGAGCGCACGGGCCTCGTGATGGGCGTCGCACACCGCGTGCTGCCGATCAGCGGCGTGCAGTTCCATCCCGAGTCGATCCTGACCGAGCACGGTGAGCTGATCGTGCGGAACTTCCTGGACGCCGCGTGATCGCCGCCGAGCGGATCGCCGCGGCGGCGCGAAGCGGGCGCTGCGTCTGGCTGCACGCCGGCGACGGCGGCCCGCAGCTCGCGTGGCTCGAGCTGCACGACGTGTCGCTGACCTATGACGCCGCGCGGCGCGAGGTGACGCGCCACGCGGACGGAGCGGCCGAGGTCGTCGGCGATGACATCTTCGCCGTGCTGTCGGCCGAGCTCGCGGCAGGCACGGCGACCGACCGCTGGTTCGGCTACTTCGGCTATGCGGCGCGACCGGACCTGCCGGCGCGGCCGGACGGCATGCTGCCGGATGCCGTGTGGATGCGTCCGTCTCACATCGAGCGGCTGCCGCTGCCGGGCGCCACCGCACCCCGAGCCGCGGACGATGTCGACGGTGGTCCCACGCCCGACGAGTACCGCGTCGCGTTCGCGGCGGTGCAGGAGCACCTGCACGCCGGGAACTCGTACGAGGTGAATCTGACATACCGCGCGGCGGTCGGCCGCGATCTCTCACCGCTCGACGCGTTCGCGCGGCTGTGGGCGCTCAACCCGGCACCGTACGCCGCGTATCTGCATCACGACGTGCCGGGGGCGCGGGCGTTCCTCGCCGGATCCTCTCCCGAACGCTATGCGCGCATCGACGCGGACGGCGCGGTCCGGGAGCTCTCGACGAAGCCGATCAAGGGCACGACGCCGCGCGGTGCGACACCCGACGAGGACGCCGCGGCCGCGCAGCGGCTGCGCACCGACCAGCGGTACCGTTCCGAGAACCTCATGATCGTCGATCTGCTGCGCCACGACCTGTCGCAGGTCTGCGAGGTCGGGTCTGTCGAGGTGCCGGCGCTGATGGCGGTCGAGTCGTACGCGTCGGTGCACCAGCTCGTGTCCACCGTGCGCGGCGTTCTGCGTCCCGACGTCGCATCGATCGACGCGCTGCGCGCGCTTTTCCCGGCCGGGTCGATGACGGGCGCGCCGAAGCTGCGGACGATGCAGATCATCGACGAGGTCGAGCAGACGCCGCGCGGCGCCTACGCGGGCGCGCTGGGATGGATCGCCGGCGACGGGCGCGCCGATCTGGGCGTGATCATCCGCACGCTGCTGACGGACGGATCGGGAGCCTACGTGCTCGGCACGGGAGGCGGCATCACCGTGCAGTCCGACGCCGACGACGAGTACGCGGAGTCGCGCTGGAAGGCCGAACGGCTCATCCGCGCGCTCGAAGGCTGACTCAGCCGCCGAAGATCACGGCGGAGGCGAACACGACGGGGATGCAGCCGAACGTCGTGAGGAACACCACGTCGCGGGCGAGGACCTCGCCGACCCCGTAGCGCTGCGCGTAGTTGAAGACGTTCTGCGCACTCGGCAGGCTCGCGAGCACGACGACGACCAGCATCGCGTGCGCGTCCAGCTGGAACAGCAGCCCGAGCGCCCACGCCACCACGGGCATGATGAGCAGCTTCATTCCCGTCGCGAGCAGGACGTCGCCGCGCGAGGCGGGGCTCGTGAGCACCCGCTGTCCGTGCAGCGACATGCCGAAGCTCAGCAGCAGCACGGGCACGGCGGCGCCCGCCAGCAGGCCGATCGGCTCCGACACGATCGGCGGCAGCTCGATGCCCGTCACCGCCACCAGCACGCCGAGCGCCGCGCCGATGATCATCGGATTGCGCAGCGTCCTGCGGACGGCGCGACCGAGCCCGCGCCATCCGGCGGCCCCGCCGCTCGAGACCGTGTCGAGGATCGCCAGCACGACCGGCGTGATCAGCAGGAGCTGGATGAGGATCACGGGCGCCGCGTACGCGCCGTTGCCCAGGAGATAGGTGGAGATCGGGATGCCGATGTTGTTGCCGTTGACGTATCCCGCGCCGAGTGCGCCGACCACGATCTCGCCGAGCGACCGCTTCCAGACGAATCGTGCGATCAGCCCGTAGAGGAGGAAGATCGCACAGGCTGCGAGCAGGGACACGGGCAGCAGCGCGGAGAACAGCAGGGTGAGGTCCGCATCCGACAGCACGGCGAACAGCAGGAACGGGTTGAGCACGAAGAACGTCAGGCGGCTGAGGACGTATCGCGCATGCTCGCCGAGCAGGTCGATGCGCGCGACGATGAAGCCGGTGACGATCGCCAGCCCGACGACCGCGAACCCGGTCAGGACGCCGATCACGAGACGGTTCTCATACGACCGGACGCACCTTCGGCTCGGGGAGCGCGGGAGGTGCGGCGGCCGGCGCCTCGGCGAGCCGCGTCACGGCCTCGTCGATCGCGCGGTCGAGCTGGGGATCGTCGTCGCGGAACAGCTGCGCGGGGGTGTGCACGACCTCGATGTCTGGATCCACGCCGTGGTTCTCGACGCCCCAGCCCTTGCCCTGCAGCCAGTACGCGTACCGCGGCTGCGTGACCTTCGTGCCGTCGACGAGGTCGAAGCGGCTGTCGATGCCGACCACCCCGCCCCACGTGCGCACACCCACGACCGGCCCGACGCCCAGCGCCTGCGCGCGGGCGCCCACGATGTCGCCGTCGGATCCCGAGAACTCGTTGGCGACGAGCACGACGGGTCCGAGCGGCGCGCGGTCCGGGTCCGGCTGCATCCGCTCGAACTGCCGCGCGGCGGTCCAGGCGATCACGCGCGACGCGAGGCGCTCGACGACGAGCTGGCTCGTGTGGCCGCCGCGGTTGTAGCGCACGTCGGCGACGACGGCCTCGGCCTCGGTCGCGACGCGCAGGTCGCGATGCAGCTGCGCCCATCCGTAGCTCTGCATGTCCGGGACGTGCACGTAGCCGACGCGGCCGCCGCTGCGCTCCGAGACGTACGCGCGACGCGAGCGCACCCAGTCCTGGTAGCGCAGCACCTCCTCGTCCGGAAGCGGCACGACCACGACGCGGCGGTCCTCCTCGCCGTCGCGGCGCAGAGTCAGCTCGACGGGCTTGTCCGCCGCCCCGATCAGGCCGGCCGCGGGGCCCGCGACCGGGTCGACCGGCGCGCCGTCCATGGCGACGATGAGGTCGCCCTCGCGCGCTCCCACGCCCGCCTGACGCAGGGGAGAACGCGCCTTCGGCTCGCTGGACTCTCCCGGCAGGATCCGGTCGATGCGCCAGCCGTCGGCGGCGGGGGAGAGATCCGCTCCGAGGAAGCCCAGGCGGCGTGACTGATCGCCGAGCGGATCGGCAGGGTTCACGTAGGCGTGCGAGGTGTTGAGCTCGCCGACGGTCTCCCACAGGATGTCGACGACGTCGTCGTGGGTCACGGCCGTGTCGACCACGGGGCGCCAGCGACGCACGACGCCGTCCCAGTCGACGCCGTCCATGTCCGCCCGCCAGAAGTGGTCGCGCATGATGCGGGCGTTCTCGTCGAACATCTGCCGCCACTCGGCGCGCTGATCCACCGAGAAGCGCAGCCGGCCGAGGTCGACCGCGACGGCATCGTCCTTCGCCGGCCGGTTCGCGGGCACGACGGTGACCTCGTCCTTGCGCCGCACGACGAGGCGCTGCCCGTCGCCCGAGACCGCGAAGCCGTCGACGGCCTCGACGATCGTCTCGGCCTTGCGCTCCTCGAACGACCAGCGCTCCAGTGTGTCCGGAGCGGCTTCCTCCTTGACACCCGCGCGACGCGATCCGAGCACGCCCTGTTCGCGGTGCACGTCGATCCAGAGCACCCCGCCGTCCGCACAGCGCAGTTCGCGGTACTCGGCGGAAGGCACCGGGAACGGCACGATGCGCTCCTCGGCGCCGTCGGCGTCGAGCTCGGGGCAGGTCACCGTCTCGTCGTCCGCCGCCGAGGGCGCGGGGGAGACCGGCCACCCGTCCGCGCTCGGCCCGAACGGAGCCGGCTCGGTCGCCGACAGAGGGATGAGCCACGGCCGCGTCGCGCCGGTGAAGGCGAGATCGAAGGCGTGCGCGTTGTAGTGCGGGTCGAACGTCCGATCCGACAGGAACACGAGGTGCTTGCCGTCGCGCGTGAAGTCGGGGGAGCGGTCGTGGTACTGGCCCGTGGTGAGCCGCACGGCCCCCTCGCCGCGGGTATCGGCAATCCACAAGGCGTGGAGCTCGTTGTCCGCGGTGCTCGGCTGCGACCACACCAGGTAGCGCCCGTCGGGTGAGAAGCGCGGGGTGCGCGCCTCGCCGTGCGACGAGCGGCCGAGCTCGCGCGCCTCTCCGCTGGCCACCTCGATGAGCCGGATGACGCCGTCGTGCGAGATGGCGGCGATCCGGTCACCGGCGGGAGCGGCCGCGAGGTGCAGGATCCGCCCGACCTCGCCCGACAGGATCCGCCGTGGCGCCTGCGCGCCGTCCAGAGCGAGGATGTCGATGCCGTCCTCGCCGTCCGCATCGCTCACGACGGCGCCGAACCCGGTGCGGCCGAGCACGATCGGCTCGCGCGCGCGGACGCCGGAGTCGGCGCGGAGCGCGCGCGCCGGACCCTCGCGGTGGGCGAGCCAGAACGCCTTGCCGCGCCAGGTCACGAGGCTGCCGGATGCGTCGTGATCCGGCGCGAAGGCATCCAGGCGCCGCTCGCCGGCGAGGACGAGCGGCTCGGGCTGGCTGCCGGGCAGCGTGATGTCGATCGTGCGCGGCTCGGCGTCGAGCGCGTCGAGGATCCGGATGCTCCCGCGGCTGTGCCACACGATGCGCGTGCCGTCGGTGGTCGCGTCGCGCACGTAGCCGTCGTCGGCGCTCTGCCGCGTGAGGATCCGGGGCTCGCCCTCGCCGGGCGCGTCCCAGATCCACAGATTCGCCTGCTCGTCGGCGCGATCCGGGAACCTCGCGGCGCGATCCGACGTGAACACGAGCGCGTCGCTCAGCCACAGCGGATCCGTGATCGAGGCGGCGTCGTCCGCGAGCAGCTGCTCCCAATCCCCGCTGCCGGCGCGGTCGAGCCACAGGCGCGGCGCCGTGCCGCCGCGGTAGCGCTTCCAGTGCGCGGGCGGCCGGCTCCACGGCGTCGCGAGGGCGATTGCGCCGTCCTCCCGCAGCGCGATGCCGGACGCCATGCCGATCTCGGGCCGCTCCCACGCGCCGTCCGGCGACAGGAACCTGACGACCGTGTGGCGGATGTTCGCCTCGCCGGCGTTGGAGGCCACGATGATCCGCCCGTCCGCGGTCCAGCCGAGCACGCTCGTGGCCTGCGCCCCCCAGTGCGTGAGGCGGCGGACCGCACCGGAGTCGACTTCGGCGACCATCACCTCGGGATGCCCGTCCCGGTGCGACACGAATGCGATGCGGGCGCCGTCGGGCGAGAAGCGGGGCTGCCGCACGGGCGCCGTGTCGCTCGTGACCCGCCAGGCGCGGCCGCCGGCGAGCGGCGCGATCCAGATGTCGTCCGCGGCGACGAAGGTGACGAGGTCCGCGTGGACATGGGGGTAACGCAGATACGGGGCGGGGGAGGTCACTCTCTCAACCTATGTCGTCCGTAGGCTGGGGAACATGACCACCACGCCCGACGCCCCCGCCACCGGACCCATCCGCCGCATCACGGTGTTCACGGGATCGTCCGCCGGGACCGATCCCGCTTACGCCCGCGCCGCGGTCGACGTCGGGCAGGCGCTCGCGGCCCGCGGCATCGCGGTCGTGTACGGCGGGGGCAACGTCGGGCTCATGGGCGCCGTGTCGACCGCGGCCAGCGAGGCCGGCGGCGAGGTGCACGGCGTCATGCCCGAGGCGCTCGTGGACAAGGAGATCGCTCACACGGGGCTCACGACGTTCGAGATCGTCCCCGACATGCACGCGCGCAAGATGCGGATGGCCGATCTCGGCGACGCATTCGTCGCGCTTCCCGGCGGGATCGGCACGCTCGAGGAGTTCTTCGAGGTCTGGACGTGGCTGCAGCTCGGCATCCATCGCAAGCCCGTGGCGCTGTACGACGTGCGCGGCTTCTGGCGGCCGATGCTCACCATGCTCGACCGGATGGTCGAGGAGGGCTTCGTCGCCGGCTCCTTCCGCGACTCGCTGCTGGTCGCGACGACGCCGCGCGAGCTCATCCGGGTGCTCGAGGACTGGGCGCCTCCGGCGCCCAAGTGGGCCGAGGGCGAGGCGCCGGCGGTCTGACCCGCCTCCCCCTGGGCCGATGTCCGGGGGTCGTGGCACCATCGTGTCGTGGCCACGGACCTCGACGAAGCGCGCCTGCGAGAGCTCGCGCTGCTGAGGCGCGTGCGCGACCGCATGGACCGCGAGTACGCCCAGCCCCTCGACGTCGAGGCGCTCGCCCGCGGGGTGCACATGTCGGCGGGCCACCTGAGCCGGCAGTTCAAGATCGCGTACGGCGAGACGCCGTACGGGTATCTGATGACGCGCCGTATCGAGCGCGCCATGACGCTGCTGCGACGCGGTGACCTGAGCGTCACGGAGGTGTGCTTCGAGGTCGGCTGCGCATCGCTCGGCACGTTCAGCTCGCGCTTCACGGAGCTGGTGGGCATGCCGCCCAGCGTGTACCGGCGCGAGGCGCGGCACGGGCTCGGCGGGCTTCCCTCGCTGGTGGTGAAGACGGTCACCAGACCGGTCAGGAATCGAGAAGCCCGACCCGAAGGAGCGTCGCTAGCGTGACGCACATGGACATCACGATCAGCACGAGTTTCCTGCCCCACACCGACCCGGAGGCCTCGCTGGCGTTCTACCGGGACGTGCTCGGCTTCGAGGTGCGCCTCGACGTCGGCTACGAGAACATGCGATGGATCACGGTCGGCCCCGTCGGGCAGCCCGACACGGCCATCGTGCTCACTCCGCCCGCCGTCGATCCCGGCATCACCGAGACCGAGCGTCAGACCATCGCCGAGATGATGGCGAAGGGCACCTACGCAGGCATCGTGCTCGCCGCACCCGACGTCGATGCCGTCTTCGAGCAGATCCAGGCGCACCCCGACGTCGACATCGTGCAGGAGCCGATCGACCAGGACTACGGCGTGCGCGACTTCGCCGTGCGCGACCCCGCGGGCAATGCGATCCGCATCCAGCAGCGCGCCTGATCCATCCGAATCCGTGCTTCCCCTCCTCCCGTCCCGTCTCGTCCCTTCCCAGGAGCCCCACATGCCGGACCACCCCGCCGACAGCCACGACCTGATCCGCGTGCAGGGCGCCCGCGAGAACAACCTCAAGGACGTCAGCGTCGAGATCCCAAAGCGCCGGCTGACGGTGTTCACGGGAGTGTCCGGCTCAGGGAAGAGCTCGCTCGTTTTCGACACGATCGCGGCCGAGTCGCGCCGCATGATCGACGAGACCTACAGCGCGTTCGTGCAGGGCTTCATGCCGTCCGTCCCGCGCCCCGACGTCGATGTGCTCGAGGGCCTGACCACCGCGATCATCGTCGACCAGGAGCGGCTGGGAGCGAACCCGCGGTCGACCGTCGGCACGGTCACGGACGCGAACGCGATGCTGCGCATCCTGTTCAGCCGGCTGGGCGAGCCGTACATCGGCGGCCCGACCGCGTTCTCGTTCAACATCCCGACGCAGAAGGCGAGCGGGGTGATGACGGGCCCCAAGGGCGAGAAGAAGATCGTGAAGGACGTGATCTACCTCGGCGGGATGTGCCCGCGCTGCGAGGGCCGCGGGCAGGTCTCCGACCTCGATCTGTCGCAGATCGTCGACGAGTCGAAGTCGCTGAACGAGGGTGCGATCCAGGTGCCCGGCTACACGCCGGACGGCTGGATGGTGAAGGGCTTCTCCGAGTCCGGCTTCTACCCGGCCGACAAGCCGATCTCGAGCTTCACCGACAAGCAGCGGCACACGTTCCTCTACGGCGAGATCACGAAGGTGAAGATCGCCGGGATCAACATGACCTACGAGGGTCTCATCCCCAAGATCAGCAAGGCGATGCTGTCGAAGGACGTCGAATCGCTGCAGCCGCACATCCGGGCGTTCGTCGAGCGGGTGGCGACGTTCGCGACCTGTCCCGAGTGCGACGGCACCCGCCTGACCGAGGGTGCGCGGTCGTCCAAGATCGACGGCGTCAGCATCGCGGACGCCTGCCGCATGCAGGTGACGGATCTCGCCGCGTGGGTGCGTGGATTGGACAAGCCGGGCGCCGGGCCGCTGCTGAAAGCGCTCAGCGCGAACCTCGACGCGTTCGTGACGCTCGGTCTCGGCTACCTCAGCCTCGAGCGCCCCTCCGGCACGCTGAGCGGGGGAGAGGCGCAGCGGATCAAGATGCTGCGTCACCTGGGCTCGTCGCTGACGGACGTCACCTATGTGTTCGACGAGCCGACGATCGGCCTGCACCCGCACGACATCCAGCGCATGAACGAGCTGCTGCTGCAGCTGCGCGACAAGGGGAACACCGTGCTGGTGGTCGAGCACAAGCCCGAGACGATCGCGATCGGCGACCACGTTGTCGATCTGGGCCCGCGTGCCGGCAGCGCGGGCGGCACAATCTGCTACGAGGGCACGGTCGACGGCCTCAAGGCCAGCGGCACCCTGACGGGACAGCACCTCGACTACCGCGCGCAGCTGAAGCCGTCGGTGCGCTCGGTCTCGGGGTCGATCGAGATCCGCGGCGCGAGCGGCAACAACCTGAGGGACGTCGACGTCGACATCCCGCTCGGCGTCCTGACCGTCGTGACGGGCGTCGCGGGATCGGGGAAGAGCTCGCTCATCCACGGCGAGGTCTCGCCCCGCGAGGGCGTCGTGGCGATCGATCAGGGGGCGATCAGGGGGTCGCGGCGCAGCAACCCCGCGACGTACACGGGCCTGCTCGAGCCGATCCGCAAGGCCTTCGCTAAGGCGAACGGCGTCAAGCCCGCGCTGTTCAGCGCGAATTCCGAGGGCGCGTGCCCCACGTGCAAGGGCGCGGGTGTGATCATCACGGAGCTCGGGTTCATGGACACGGTCGAGACGCCGTGCGAGGACTGCGGCGGAAAGCGCTTCCAGGCCGGCGTGCTCGAGTACAAGCTCGGTGGCAAGGACATCACCGAGGTGTACGACCTGCCTGTCGCGGAGGCGCGGCCCTTCTTCTCGGAGGGCGAGGCGAAGATCCCGGCTGCCGCGGCGATCCTGGGGCGCCTCGAGGACGTCGGACTCGGCTACCTGACCCTCGGTCAGCCGCTGTCGACCCTGTCGGGCGGTGAGCGGCAGCGGATCAAGCTCGCCGACCAGATGGGGGAGAAGGCCGACGTGTACGTGCTCGACGAGCCGACCACCGGTCTGCACCTCGCGGATGTGGCGAACCTCCTGGGGCTTCTCGACCGTCTCGTGGACTCCGGCAAGTCGGTCATCGTGATCGAGCACCACCAGGCGGTCATGGCGCACGCCGACTGGATCATCGACCTTGGTCCGGGTGCCGGCCACGACGGTGGCCGGATCGTATTCGAGGGCACGCCCGCGGACCTCGTCGCAGCGAAGTCGTCGCTGACGGGGGAGCACCTGGCGAAGTACGTCGGGGCGTGAGCGCGGCATCTCCAGCCGATCCGGTGCCGGGCCGCATCCTCCTCTACGGCGTCACGGGATCCGGCAAGACCACTGCGGCGCTGCGCATCGGGGCGGCACTCGGCGTTCCCGTGACGCTCGTCGATGAGATCGGCTGGATGCCGGCATGGGTGCCGCGCCCGCTCGAGGATCAGATCGTGCTGGTCCAGATGGCAATGGCGGGGGAGCAGTGGTTGCTCGACAGCGCATACGGTGATTGGAAGCAGCTCGTGCTGTCACGGGCCGAACTCGTCATCGGCCTGGACTATCCCCGTTGGTTTTCGTTGTTACGAGTCACGCGGCGTACGTTTCATCGCGTCGTGACCCGGCAGGAGCTCTTCGCCGGCAACCGTGAGACATGGCGCCAGCTGTTCTCGCGCGACTCCATTGTGTTGTGGCACTTCCGTTCCTGGCGCCGCAAACGGACGACGATGCGCGACTGGGAAGCCGACGCCGGCGCGCCTCCCGTGCTGCTGTTCCGCCGAGCACGTGACCTCGAACGGTGGATCCAGTCGATCGAGAGCAGCAAGACCCGCGGGGAGGCGGCCACCCGACGGTGATCGCCGGACGGCTGCGGACGCGATATATAGCGAGGGGGAGGGCTAAGCCGCGTGCGACGATGAGCGTATGGCTTCGTGGCGCCCCGGCTGGGATCTCTTTCCCGCATCCCTCCTGAGCTTCTGGACCGAGCGGCATCTGTGCACCCTGACGACGCTGCGCGCGGACGGGCGGCCGCACGTGACGCCTGTCGGCGTCGCACTCGACCTCGAGCAGCGCTGTGCCTGGGTCATCACCTCGCGGACCTCGCTGAAGGCCGTCCACATCGGGCGCGACCCGCGGATCGCAGCCTGCCAGGTTGATGGGCGGCACTGGTCGACGATCGAAGGCAGCGCGCAGGTCCTGACTGACGCCGAGTCGGTGCGTCGCGCCGAAGCCCGGTATGCCGAGCGTTATCGCACGCCTCGGCCCAACCCGGAGCGCGTCGCTCTACGCATCGACGTGGATCGCATCGTCGTCTCCCAGAGCTTCGCCGCGGAGATCTGACGGACGCGGGTTGCGCCACTCAAGGACGCCCTGAACGGCCGGCCGGTGGAAAGCTCGTTAGCCGATAATGCACATTATGTCAGCTCAACCAGTTCGACCCAGCGAACCCTACGCCCCCTCCTGCCGAGCTGATGCTGCGGGATACCTTTGCGGCATGGCTGATCCTCGTGTCGTCGTCTCGCCGCGCACGATCAGAGAACCGATGCGCTTCACCCCGTGGGAGTTCGCGCGAGGTGCGATTGCAGCGTGGGTATGCTTCCTCGTTCTCCACCAAGTTCTGCTGCTGTTCGCATTGGCTGGCTATGGCCTCCTGGCTCTGTACGTCACGATTCCCGGGTCAATCGGTGCACTCCTTCTCGGCTCACCGCTCGCATACGGTCTCGGCTGGGTGATGCGTCGACAACCAAAGGTCTCCCGACACTTGTGGGCGTTCGCGGCACTCGGGCTTGCGATCGGTGCCGCGACGACCGCTTGCGGAATCTGGGTGCTTGAAGGGGGAATCTCGGAGGATGGATACGCGGGCGTTGCACTCCCCGCGGTCGTCGCCGCGATCTCTGCAAGCCCGGCCCTCACCCTCGGTTGGTGGTTCACCGCACGCCGCTCCCTCGCCGCCGATGGCAGCGACGCCGTCAATCGTCCCGGCGGAGAGCCGCCCGTCCGCACTGAGCGTGCAACGCGGGTGCGGACTGTGATGGCTTTGGCTTGCGCAGCGTCGGTCTCGACGCTCTTCGCCGTGGCCTCGTTGTTCTTGTCGATCGGCGATGACGAGGCGGAATTCAGCCTTGCGATGAGCGTCTATTGGCAGGTGCTCGCCGCGGTCATCCTGATCGCAGGGATCGTGGTGGCGGCTCGGGCAGGCAGAAGAGCTCCGGCCTCGCTGACATCCATCGGCTTCGTTGCGCTGATTCTTGTCGCGGGCATGTGGTGGGCCCACTCCTCCTACGCGGCCGCGCTGATGTTCGCACCCTGAACGACCACATGCCGAATCAGCGCACTTCCCCGCGCGAATACGCGTTGAGCAGCGCGGATGCCGGTCCTTCAACGTGCCAGAAAACCCGACGTGAGACGATGGCGGCGTGACCGAACCCCTGCGATTCGTCGTCAATGGTGAGGAGTTCGATGTTGTGAGAGACGGCAGCACGATTCACCACACCTGGGTGAGCGGCCCGAATGCAAACTATGGATTCTCGGTCGGAGAATCGGACATCGCAGCGCGCACGGACGATGAGATTCGCTCCGAGATTCGCGCTTTCCTATCCGGGATCGACCCGCGCACCGGCTATCTGGCCGACTGACGGAGGTAGCGTGCGCCGCATGCCCATCGGGAACTCAACCACGTATTCGGCTCTCCGCTGGACTCTTGCGGCTGTGGGGCTGGTCCTTCTGCTCGCCCTCACTGTCACTCTGTTCACCGGCCTCCCCGGTTACCCGATTTTCGTCGTAGGCAACGTCATCCTGGCGACCGGCACCATGGTGCTGTTGGCGTTCCTCTTCGGTAGCGCTTGCTGGACCGCATGGCTCGTGCTCTCCGTGGTCCACTTGGTGGCAGGAACGCCGTCGCTCTCGTCCCGGCGCCACCCTGTCATCCGCGCTCTCGGTCTGTCCGCCGGTGCGATCCCTGCGGCGGCGGTATGGTGCGTGGCGGCGGTTACAGCGCTCGTCGCGAACCTCTTTCCCAGCACCTTCACGATCGCCCCGCAGGAGAGCGCTGCCGGCTGTCGCGTCGTGTTCGGCGCCGTGTCGGGCGCATGGAGCAGTCACGGACGGGTGTACCTGGCTCCGCCCGGCAGCTTCACGCTTGTCACAACCGATGTGAGATGGCGCGACGGCGACGGGAACTTCTTCGATCTGCCCTCGGAAGGCCGCTGGAACGTCGAGTGGCGCGACGATGATGCCTTGATTCAGCTCCGAGCAGCGACCGGTGATCAGGGGTTCAGGGCCACCCGCGCTTCCGCAATCTGCGCGACGCCGGAAGTCTAGGGACCGCAACGCGGCTGCATCGAGCCGACCCTGCTCGGTCGCTCATTTCACTGATCGCCATGTCGGCGGACCGCTTCTCACGCGCCTTTTCAGCAAACGGAGGGGTCCCGATGAGCCGACGACGGCGACAGCCTCCCCATCCGACGGTGAACGGCAAGGCCAGCGGAGCGCGCTCGTAACGTCAGTGCGGGACTCATCTAAGCTCCCGACACATGGCGACAAACACTTACGTCACGATCGCGCAGGCCTTAGATGATGATGACGCACGGCGGGTCGACATGCTCCTCAGGCAACTGTCGTCTAGCGCCATGTTCGATCGAGAACGGGTCGCCGCCATGATCACCTCTCCTGGCGTGGATCTCTTCGTCGCTCGGGAGTCGGGTCGCATCGTCGGAATGGCGACACTTGTGACGTTTCCACTCGTGACGGGCTGGCGCGGCCTGGTCGAGGATGTAGTCGTCGACCGGCACATGCGAGGGCGTGGGGTCGCACGCTCGCTGCTTGAGTCGATCACTGCGGAGGCTACGCGTCGCCGCCTCCGTACGCTCGACCTCACTTCTCGCCCATCACGTACGTCAGCGCTGCGCCTCTATGAGGCTGTCGGCTTCGAGCGGCGCGACACAAACGTTCTCCGATACACGCCCACGCGGGGCTGAGGCACCGGCGCCACTTACCCAGGCGCGTCCCTACCCGCCCGGGAAGTGGTCACCGGCGCCGGGTTGCTGGTGGGGAGAGCGCTTCCCGCTACTGTGACAGCGTGCGGAAGCGATCAGGGGCGCGGGCCATCGCCGTTGTCGGTCTGACCCTGTTCAGCCTGACGGGGTGCGTCGCGGAGCATGGCCCTCTGGACACCGCCAGCACACAGCTTGACGTGCTCCCCGCCGTCGTGGAGACCAGCGGGGACACCAGTATCGACGCAGATTCCGTCCGCTACCAGGGCGCCGACGCTGAGGGCGCGGACTACTACGCCGCAAAAGCGCAGGGCAAGGACAGCAGAGCGGTCGTGTGTCTCGTCGTTGTGGTGTCCTCCACGGGCGAGTGGCTCCAGGCGTGCGGAGACCAGCTACGGATCACTGTCACGTTCGCGAACCGCACCGCGGTCCTGCACCCCTCGGCACCTGTCGGCGAGCTCGACGGAGAGATGGTCGGCGAGTTCGTCAACGTCCAGTTTCCCGGAACGTAGGCATCGACACGTTCAGACCTCGCCGTCGTACGCGCGCTTCCCCAGCGAGACCAGCGTCCGATTGTGGAAGCGGTCGTCCTCCTCCAGGATCGTCACGCTACCGGATGGCAGCTTGAACGCGGCGTACCCGCAGGCGGCGACAGGGATCCGCATCCACGCCGTGATGACCCAGTTCGCGGTTCCGCCGTGCGTGACGACGACACGGTAGTCCGCTTCGATTCGCTCGAGCCGGGCGACCGCGGTGTGTGCTCGTTCCACCCACGTGCGCTTGGTCTCGCTTCCGTCGATCGCCGGGTCGTGATCCAGCCGCTCCCCCTGTGCAGGCGGGAACGCGAATCGCTCGTCAAGCCACGCTTGTGGACGACCCTCCGCGATGCCATACGACTTCTCGCGCAGGTCCGAGTCGAGCTCCGCTTCGATGCCGAGCGCGGCCCCGATGACGGCTGCGGTCTGCGCTGTTCGCGCGAGATCCGAGGACACCAGCTGGATCCTCGCGTCGGCCGGGATGCTGGATCGCAGGAAGGCGGCGATCCGCTCCGCCTGGGCCAGCCCTCGTACGGTGAGGTGCGAGTCGTACCATCCGCCCACGAGGCCATCGACGTGATGCGTCGCCTCCGGATGAGTGACGACATAGAGGCGCTGCACGTCGACGATCCTGCCACGGCTAGCGTGGACACCGTGTCGCATCACGAGATCGCGCGCGCGTACGGGCAGCGCGCCGGTGAGTACGTCGAGCTGTTCGGAACCGTCGATGCGGCACATCCCGAGGACCAGGAGTTGATCGGCCAGTGGGTCCGCACCGTGCGCGGCCCTGTGCTGGATGTCGGCTCGGGCCCAGGACATTGGACGGACTTCCTGTTCAGAGCGGGCGCCACCGCCGAGGGGTTCGAGATGGTGCCCGAATTCTTGACCCATGCGCAGTCCCGGTTTCCAGGCGTGCCGTTCCGGCCCGGGGCCCTTCCGGCGCTCGACGTCCCGGATGCGTATGCGTCGGGAGTTCTGGCGTGGTACTTCCCTGATCCACACGCCACCGGAGGAGATGCCGGCCGCCCTGACCGAGCTCGCACGCGTGACGCGACCTGGCGGAAGCCTGCTGGTCGGCTTCTTCGAGGGCTCGCGCGTGGAGAGCTTCCCGCATGCCGTCGTGACCGCCTACTACTGGCCCACGCCTGTTCTCGCCCGCCTCCTGACCGATGCCGGCTTCGAACCGTCACGATCGGTGTCACGACAGGACGAGGGCGTGCGACCGCATGCCGCGATCGTCGCCCAACGCCGAGACGCCTAGGCGCCGTTCTTGCGATGAGCCCACGCCGTCCTAGAAGCTCGTGGGCAACCGCAGGCGCGCCCGCAGGCGCTCGGCGTACGCCGCCCTCTCATCCGCGGCCACCCAGCGAGCTTCCCGGTGGCGCTCGTACAGAGCGTCGCCCTCGTACCGAGGGAAGACGTGCACGTGCAGATGCCACACATCCTGCTCCCCTGCGGGTTCGTTGTGCTGCCGCACCGAGGTGCCGTGGCAGTCGTACCCATCACGGATGGCGATCGCCACCCGCCGCGTGAGGTCCCACACGGCCCGGTTCTCCTCCGGCGTGATGGAGTACAGGTTCTCGGTGTGCCGGCGTGGGATCACGAGCACCGCACCCGGATTCCCCGGCCACCTTTTCGGAGCGATTCGCGCGAAGGCGTCCTCGGTCACGCCTACGACGTCAGTGGGCTGGTTGTGGTCGTCGAACTGCCCACGTTGGATCCCGCAGAAGGGGCACGCGTAGTGCGCAGGCTCGTGCAAGATCGTCGCCATCGCCCGATCGTGACATGCCCGCCGTCTGACGAGCGGGAATCGCGATCGCCTGTCCCCTCGCGTGCCACGATGGCCGGGATTCGCGTGAGTTCTACGGGGCGATCTGACTGAGCAGTTCGTGGTCGGACGACCCGGTGAACTCGGTGATCCGCCCGTTCGCCACGCGGTACATGGCGAATTCGGCGACGTTGACGTGGCGCCGCGTCGGCGCCACGTCGAGGAAAGCACCCAGGTGCGTGCCGCTCCCCCTCAGGTGCGCCGCGACGCGGTCGTCCTCGACGATGAGCTGGATGCGCCGCCACCGCCAGTCGGGAAACGCGTGGAACAGGGCGTCCAGATCCGCGATCCAGGCGTCGACGCCGCCGGTGAGGTGCGCCCTCCGCACCGACGGGGCGATGAACTCGCGGATGCGATTCGGGTCGTGCCGATTGCAGGCGTCGAGATAGTCCTCGAACCATTCACGCAGCTCCCACGGCTCCACTCCCCCATTATCGAGCCGGTGTGCGAACAGCTCGTGCACGAGGGCCAGGATCAGCGAAGCGCGCGCAGATACCGACGGCGCACGATCCGCTGGACGATCAGCAGCAGCGGGAACGCAACCCGCCACGGGCCCTGCGGAGCCGGCCGCGCGAGCGAGCGCACCGTGAGGTGAACGGCCTCACCGTCCCGGTGCAGGATGAACGCCTCCTCACCGGAGACGGGATGCCCGGGCAGGGTCCGATACGAGAACCCGACGCGCGACTCCTCGGCCACGACGCTCATCACCTGCACCGGCTCGACGATCCGGATCGGGCCCACGTGTGCGACGACGGTGACGCGCCGTCCCTCGGCGACCGGCGCGGTGTCGGCGACCGAGAAGCCGCTGCGGGTCTTGACGGCCCAGCGCAGCAGCTCCGAGGTGGCGCGACGCCACACCAGCTCGCCGGATCCGATGCGCGCGGTCGCCTCGGACGTCCTTCCGCGGCCGCGTGGCGGTGTCCACCGGGGCGCGGCGACGTCGGTCATGCTCGCGATTCTCGCATCGTGCGGCCCCTCCGCAGACGCGTGTGGGCGCGCGCCCCGGAGGGGACGCGCGCCCACACGATCGCGCGGTGATTACTCCGCGGGCAGGACGAGCTCCTGACCCACCTCGATGAGGTCGGGGTTGGAAATGGTGTCCTGGTTGACGGCGAAGATGCCGAGCCAACCGCTCTCGACGTCGGCCTCCTCGGCGATCGCGAACAGCGAGTCGCCGGACTCGACCGTGACGGTCTCGTCCGAGGCCTCCACGTCGGGCAGCGTGTACGTCGGCGCGGCGGGCGCAGCCGGAGCGGCAGGGACCTGCGCGGCGCCGCCGTCCGTCACCGGCGCGGCCGGCGCCTCCGCCGCGGGCGCCGGGGCGGGCGCTGCCGCGCTCGGCTCCGCCGACCCGCTCGCGCCGATCTGTGCCGAGCAGCTGGGCCAGGCGCCCCAGCCCTGCGTCGCGAGCACGTTCTCGGCGACGCGGATCTGCTCCTCGCGCGAGGCCGCGGCCGGGCTGCCCGAGCCGCCGTTCGCCTCCCACGTGGACTGCGAGAACTGCAGGCCCCCGTAGTAGCCGTTGCCTGTGTTGATGCCCCAGTTGCCGCCGGACTCGCACTGCGCGAGGGCGTCCCAGGTCCCCTCGTCCGCGGCGTTGGCCGCGGAGGGCACGAGCACGCCGGCCGTGGCGGCCAGCACGCCGGCGGCCAGGAGCCCGCCGCGCGCCATCCGCGACGAACGGGAGCGGGCGTCGATTCGGGTCTTCTTGTTCAGGATCACTCGGAACTCCACGGTCCTGTCTCGATCGCCGACATGGTCGCGATCGTCCGCCCGACCGGAAGGGTAGGTTCCGGGCACGAGGGACTCTGGGGGCGGATGCGACAGCGGTCCCTCGCGGTTCGACGTGCCACCTTACGCGCAGGTAACGGGGAGGTAACAAACGGATCCAGCGCATTGCCAGGAAGCGGACACCCCGCACTCACCGACCGAGCGGCAGCTCCATCTCCACCTCGTCACCGTGCGGCGGGAGCTCATATGGACGCCGATTGCCCGTCGGGACGAAGCCGCGGCGCGCGTAGAACGCCGCCGCACGCGGGTTGTCCGCATGCACCTCCAGGCGCAGGGTGTCGCCCTCGCCGCGGGCCCACTCGATCACCGCGTCGAGCAGCGCATCCGCGACGCCGGTCGCCCTGCTGCGCCACCCGGGGTCCACGAAGACGCTGATGAGCATCGGCCCGCGCGCCTGCGACACGTATCCCCGCATGATCCCGATCCAGGTGCCGTCTTCGGCCACCGCGACGAAGGACGCGTTGTGCGGCTCCTGCCCCCGCCCGGCACGCGAGCGCCACTCCGCCTCCGGGATGCGCAGGCTCGCCTCGTACGTCTCCCCGTAGGCAAGCGGGGTGTCCTGCAGCATGCGCAGCCGGATGTCCCGGAACGCCTCCCAGTCGTCGGCGGTGATCTCGGCCACGGTGAAGCTCATCCGGTCACCGTATCGCTCCGGCGCGCCCAGCCGTCCCACTCGGCGGAGTCGACGACGCAGAACCGGTTGCCCTCCGGATCTTCCAGGATGACGTAGTCGGCATCGTCCGGACGTCCGTCCCACTGCACCTCCGCCGCACCCAGTGCGCGCAGCCTCGCCACCTCGGCCGCCTGATCCTGCGCGTAGAGATCGAGGTGGATGCGCGGAGGAAGGATGCGCTCCGATCGCATGGTGTCCAGCGACACGTTCGGCCCCGCCCCCGTGCGCGACACGAGCACCACGAAGTCGTCGTCGTGCGGGTCGCGCACGACGTAGTCGAGGGCCTGCGTCCAGAAGGCCGTCTGCGCCGCGATGTCGTCGACGCGGAGGACGATGGAGCCGATGATGAGCATGGCGTCACGCTAGGCGAGCCGGGAGCGCCGGTCGAGGGTCATCGGCGCGGCGTCCAGCCGGGAGGCAAGGGTCCATCCACGGCCGCGCGCTCGCGATCGGCCGCCTCCGACCACCCTTGCGCGCCGCGCACCGTGTCGAAGCCGCCGCGCGCGACACGGAAGCCGAGGTCGTCGTGGTGCATGCGTGGGCCGCCGCCCCGCCGCACCGACGCGCGCACGTTCCACGCCTCGTCGGCGAAGCCCCCGCCGCGGAAGACGCGATAGTCCCCGTACCGCGCGGGGTCCAGCAGGTCCCAGCACCACTCCCACGCGTTGCCGAGCGTGTCGAACAGTCCGAAGAGGTTCGGCATCTTGCCGCCGACGTCGCGCGGCGCCCGCAGGCCGTCGGCGGCGGTCCACGCGATGTCCTTCAGGGGGCCGTAGTGCGGCCCCGAGGAACCGGCACGGCAGGCGTACTCCCACTCGGCTTCCGTGGGGAGACGGTACCCGTCTGCATCGACGTGCCACACCACGTCCTCGCCCTCGAACGAGTATGCGGAGTCGAGCCCTTCCCATTCCGAGGCCGCGTTGCAGAACCGGATCGCCCGCTGCCAGCTCACGTCCACGGCGGGCCTGCGCGGGTGCGGATGCTCCTCGCCCTCGCCGATGAGCTCCGAGAGCTGCTCCTGCGTCACGGCGTAGACGCCGATCTCGAACTCCTCCAGGAGCACCCTGCGCCGTTCCTTGCGGCGCGCGTCGTGGAGCGTGACGGCGCCGGCCGGGATACGCGCGAGCTCGAGATCCTGCATCCCTCCATCCTCCCCGCACGAGGCGGGGCATGGCACCGCGTTACAAGCGGCCGCGCACCGGCGTGCGTTCGACGCCGTCACCCTCGGAAGGCATCACCATCTCGGCGCGCACGCCCAGGAGCCGCACCTCACGCTCCTCGAGCGTCGCGCTCAGCGCCACCGCCGCCTCGACGACCTCCTCGCGCCGTGTCGTCGGCGCCGGGAGCTTGCGTCCCAGCGTCTTGGTCTCGAACGGCGCGTAACGAACCTTCAGGTGCACGCGCATGACGGCCCGGCCCTCGGCGGCGCAGTCGTCGAACGCTTGCCCAGCGAGCACGCGCACGGCGTCCGCGACCTCCGCCTGCGTCGTGAGGTTGCGCTGGTAGGTGGTCTCACGGCTGTGGCCGCGCGCGATCCACGGCGAGTCGTCCACGACGGCGGGGCCGAGCCCGCGACCGAGCTCGTGGTACCAGACGCCCATGCGGGGGCCGAACTCGGCGACGAGCTCGGACGGCGACGCCTCCGCCAGCTGAGTCACGGTCGTGATGCCGTGCGCCGCGAGACGCTTCTCGACCTTGGCGCCCACACCCCACAGCGCGCGGGTCGGCCGGTCGCCCATCACCTCGAACCAGTTCGCCTTCGTCAGGCGGAACACCCCTCGTGGCTTTCCGAACTCCGTGGCGATCTTCGCGCGCACCTTGTTGTCGCCGATGCCGACCGTGCAGTGCAGGCGCGTGCGCTCGAGCACGGCGGCCTGCGCCTGCCGTGCGATGTCCTCCGGGTCGTCCGTGCTTACGCCGAGGAAGCACTCGTCCCAGCCGAGCACCTCGACCACGACGCCCGGCAGCGCCCGCAGCGTCCCCATGACTCCCTCGGAGACCTCCGCGTAGGCGGCATGATCCACGGCGAGGAAGACGGCGTTCTCCGGCGCCTTGCGGGCCGCGATCTTCAGCGGCATGCCCGATCCGATCCCGAACGCGCGTGCTTCATAGGAGGCCGTGGACACGACCGCCCGCTCGGTCGGGTCTCCCCTGCCGCCGACGATCACCGGAAGCCCCGCCAGCTCGGGGCGTCTGAGCACCTCCACGGCGGCGATGAACTGGTCCATGTCGACGTGCAGGACCCACGGCTGCGCGCTCATGGCTCAGGGCAGCGGGATGTCGGCCGACAGCCAGTGCTCGGGGCGCATGTCGATCGCGACCTGAGGGCCGAAGGACGCAGACGCATCGAGATACGGTCCGACTGCATCGTCCGGCAGATAGCGCCGCACCATGGGCTCTTCGATCTCGCGCGTCACCTCCTGGACCCGCACGACCGGCCCCTCGACGCTCACGTATCGCGGCTGCGGTGCGTACCGCTGCGCGAGCAGGCTGAACCGGCCGGCCTCACCGATGAGCCGCGCCTTGCGCGAGTCGGCCGGGGTGATGATCCGCACGTCGCCGCCCGGCTCGTACTGGTACCAGATCGGCACCACGACCGGCGCGCGGTCGTGCGCCGCGACGGCGACGGCGCCGACGTGCGGCTCGGCGAGGAACATCTGCCGTTCGAGGGGAGGAAGCGCCATGCGGACATCGTGGCAATGGCCACCGACATCCGGAACCCCTCTGGCGCGTCCGCCTGTCAAGTCGTCGCTCACAGACGCGCGCATGACGCAAGATGGAGTCCATGCTGCCTGCGCGCCTCCTCGACGTCGACGGTCGGACTTTCCGGGTGTGGTCGTCGCAGCGAGGGGATGCGAAGGCCACGTTCGTGCTCGTGCACGGCATCGGGATCTCGCACCGGCTGTTCTCCCGCCTGCACGGCGTGCTGAGCGCTCGGCACACCGTCCACACGCTCGATCTGCCGGGCTTCGGCGGCCTCCCCAAGCCCGACGACTCGCCGGACGTCGCCGAGATGGCGGCGGGGATCGCGACCGTGCTCGGGCGGATCGGCGCGGGGCCCGTGGTCGCGGTCGGCAACTCGATGGGTTCCCAATGGGTCGTCGAGCTCGGCGCCCAGCGTCCCGATCTCGTGAGCCATGTGGTGACGATCGGTCCCGTCGCCGACGCGCGCCACCGCAGTCCACTGGCGCAGGCCACGGCCCTCGGCGCCGACATGCTGCGTGAACCGCCGACCGCGAACACCCGAGTGCTGATGGAGTACGCGCGCTCCGGAGTGCGCTGGTATCTGCAGCAGCTGCCTCACATGCTCTCCTACCGCATCGAGGACCGCGTGGCCGACCTCGCGCAGCCTCTGCTCGTGCTGCGCGGCGGGTGGGATCCGATCGCGGGGCGCGAATGGTGCCGGCGGCTGCGTGACGGGGCGCGCCGCGGACGGATGGTTGAGGTGCCGCGGCACCCTCACCTGGCACAGCACACATCGCCGCGCGCCACCGCCGCAGCGCTCGAGTGGTTCCTCGACGAGGAGGGCACGTGACGAAGATCCTGCAGCGGCTCGGATGGTGGGCCGCCGACTACGCATACGCCGCGGCCTGGCAGGCGCGCTCGTTCGCGAACCGGACGGATCCGCTCTGGTTCCGCACCGGCGACCGCGCGCCGATCGTGATCGTCCCGGGCGTGTACGAGTCGTGGAAGTTCCTGCAGCCGCTCGTGGTCGCGCTGCACGATCGCGGGCATCAGGTGCACCTGCTCGATCCGCTGCGCCACAACCGGCAGCCGGTCGCGGACGGCGCCCGGATCGTCGCCGACTACCTCGATAAGCACGATCTGCGCGACGTCGTGATCGTCGCCCACAGCAAGGGCGGCCTGATCGGCAAGCACGTCATGGCGCTGGGGCCCGCGACGCAGCGGATCTACGGCATGGTCGCGGTCGCGTCGCCGTTCGGCGGCTCCCGCTACGCCGACCTGATGATGTTGCCGACGCTGCGCAGCTTCTCCCCGCGCGATGCGACCATCCAGGCGCTGGCACGCGAGACGGCCGTGAACGCGCGCATCGTGTCGATCTACGGGCGCTTCGACCCCCACATCCCGGGCGGCAGCGAGCTCGCGGGCGCGCACAACGTGGTGCTCGAGACCGGCGGCCACTTCCGCATCCTGGCGCATCCCCGCGTGATCGCGGAGGTCGCGGCCATGGCCGAGCGCTCCTGATTGGCAGGATTCCGGCGCGTCGCGACCGCGGATCGCGAGACGTCGGCGCGGGCGCGGGTGTGGAATGAAGGCATGACCACCGCCCTCGTCGTGATCGACATGCAGCAGGGGTTCCTCGATCCGTCCTGGGGACCCACCACGAACCACCCGCAGTGCGAGGACAACGTCGCCCGCCTGATCGGCCACTGGAGGACGCAGGGCGATCCTCTCGTCGTCGTGCGGCACGACAGCGTGAACTCCTCCTCTCCCCTGCACCCGGGCGCGCCGGGGAACGCGCTGGTGGATGTCGTCGCCGCGACGACTCCGGATCTGCTCGTGACCAAGACCGTCAACTCGGCGTTCTACGGCGAGCCCGATCTGGCCGCGTGGCTGCGCGAGGCGCGCCTCTCGCGCATCGTGCTGTGCGGCATCCAGACCAACATGTGCGTCGAGACGACGGCGCGGATGGGCGGCAACCTCGGCTTCGACGTCGTCGTGGCGCTCGACGCGACCCGCACGTTCGACCTCGCCGGTCCCGACGGTGCCGTGACCCCCGCGGATGCGCTCATGGCGGCCACCGCGACGAACCTGCACGGCGGCGGCTTCGCGACGATCGCCTCGACCGCCGACCTGATCGGCGCGACGGCATGACGACGCACCAGCTGCGCGTCGTGGTCGAGGCGGAGGACTACGACGCCGCCCTGCGGTTCTACCGGGACGTGCTCGGCCTGCCCGAGCAGGAGTCGTATCACGGCGACGGCGACGCGCGCGTATCCATCCTGGACGCCGGACGCGCGACGCTCGAGCTGTCGAACCCGGCGCAGGTCCGGATGATCGACCGCGTCGAGACGGACGGCGACCGCAGCGAACGGATGCGGCTGGCGTTCGAGGTCGACGACACGGCGGCGACGACCGACGTGCTCGCGGCCGCCGGAGCCACCGTGACGGCGACGCCGCGCGAGACGCCGTGGCGCTCGCTCAACGCACGTCTGCGCACCCCCGGCGACCTGCAGGTGACGCTGTTCCAGGAGCTCGAGACGCTCCAGGAACGGGCAGCGCGCCCCGGATTCCGCACGGAGCCGGACGACGTCGCCACCGTCCTCGACCTCGAGCGCGAGCTGCAGACGTCCGACCTCCGGCACGATACCGCCCGCCTGGAGCGGCTGATCGCCCCCGATTTCGCCGGGATCGACGACTCCGGACGGGCGTGGGATCACGCCGGCATCGCGGATGCGCTCACGCGCGACGCGCCTGCGGCGACGGACATGCAGGATCTCGCAGGCCATGCGATCGCCGACGGCGTCGTCCTCGTGACGTGGGCGTCCGTGCGGCACGAGCGCCGTGCGCGCCGCAGCTCGCTGTGGCGGCGGGATCCGGACGGCTGGCGCCTCGTGCACCATCAGGGCACGCCCCTGGCCTGACCCGCGCCCGGCGATGTCGGTGGCCGGCCTTACGCTCGCGCGCATGTACGAGTCACCCGAGGAGATCCAGGCCCTGCAGCGGCTGCTCGACGCATCGCATCGCGGCGGCACCGCGCATCTGCGCACGATCATCAGCGGCGATCATGTGCTCGACGCCGCGCAGCTCGTCGACGCGCTCAGCGGGATGAAGGTGCTCGCGCTCTCGACGGTCACGGCGAAGGGCGAGCCGCGCACCAGCGCTGTCGACGGCCACTTCCTGCACGGCCGGTGGACGTTCGGCACCGACGGCCGCGCAGCGAAGGCGCGGCACATCGCCGCGCGCCCCGCCGTGAGCGCCGCGCACGTCGAGGGCGAGCGGCTCGGCGTGTTCTGCCACGGCACGGCGGTGCGCCTGACACCCGACGATCCGTCCTGGCCCGAGACGATCGACCACTGGTCTCGCCATTACGGCTCCGACCCGACGACGTGGGGCGACGACGTCCGGATGTACCGGATCGAGCCGTCGTTCATGGTCGGCTACCGCGGAGCGGGCGCGGGTGACTGACCTCTCGCCACGGCTCCGCGCCGTCGTGGACGCACTGCCGCTCCGGCCCGGGCTGCGTGTGCTGGAGATCGGCGGCGCGCCCGGAGCCGCGGCGCGTGCGGTCGCCTCCGCCGTCGGCGATGGCGGCCATGTGCTGGTGGTCGATCGGTCCGCGACGGGGATCGCCCGCACCGAGGCGACCTGCCGCGCCGAGATCGAGCGGGGCGCGATCAGCGTGCTCGTCGGCCGCGTGGAAGAGCTCGAGCTGCCGCCCGGGACGGCTCCCTTCGACCTGGTGTTCGCCTGCCGGGTCGGGGTTCTGGACGGCCGGCACCCGCGCGACCACCCCTCCGCGATCGCTCGCCTGCGGGCGGCCACCGTCCCCGGCGCGCGGCTGTACGTGGACACCGGCACCCCGCTGGTGGAGGTGGATCTGCACGCATCCGCGTTGCCGACGGCCGATCCCGACGGCAGCTGAGCGCTCAGCGCCAGCCGAGCGCGGGCGCGACCTCCGTCAGGATCGACTCGATCAGGTGCGTGTTGTAGTCGACGCCGAGCTGGCTGGGGATCGTGATCAGCAGCGTGTCGGCCTCGGCGACAGCCTGGTCGCGTCGCAGCTCCTCGATCAGGGCGTCGGGTTCTGCCGCGTACGAGCGCCCGAAGATCGCGCGCGTGCTCGCGTCGATGTACCCGATCTGATCCTCGTGGTCGCCCCCGCCGACGAAGTACCGGCGGTCGCGATGATCCGTGATCGCAACGATCGAGCGCGACACCGAGACGCGCGGCTCGTAGCCCCAGTCGTGCTTCGCCCACTCCTCACGGAACAGCCGGATCTGCTCCGCCTGCTGCACGTGGAAGGCCTCGCCGGTCTCGTCGTTCTTGAGCGTCGAGCTCATGAGGTTCATGCCGCGCTCGGCGGCCCACACCGCAGTGGCGTTCGAGCCGGCGCCCCACCAGATGCGCTGCCGCAGGCCCTCGCTGTGCGGCTCGAGCCGCAGCAGGCCCGGCGGATTGGGGAACATCGGGCGAGGGTTCGGCTGCGCGAAGCCCCGGCCCTCGAGCAGCTGCAGCAGCAGCTCGGTCTTGCCGCGCGCCATCTGCGACCCGTCCGGATCGTCGTCCGCGCTGCCGTACCCGAAGTGCTTCCAGCCGTCGATCACCTGCTCGGGTGAGCCACGCGAGATGCCGAGCTGCAGGCGGCCCTCCGAGATCAGGTCAGCCGAGCCGGCGTCCTCCACCATGTAGAGCGGGTTCTCATAGCGCATGTCGATCACGCCGGTGCCGATCTCGATGCGCGACGTCTTCGCGCCGACGGCGGCGAGCAACGGGAACGGCGAGCTCATCTGCCGCGCGAAGTGGTGCACGCGGAAGTAGGCGCCGTCCGCGCCGACGTCCTCCACGGCCTGGGCCAGGTCGATGGACTGCAGCAGCATGTCGCTCGCGCTGCGCGTGCCCGACTCGGGGTGCGGCGTCCAGTGGCCGAAGGACAGGAACCCGATCTTCTTCACGACGGGTCCAACCCCTCGGACGCATGAGTCATTCCGCCGGGCCGGAGCTCCTGCCACTGGGCGAACTTCGGCACACGGCCGTCTCCCGACGAGGTGCGCGTCAGCCTGCGCCGCAGCCACGGCCCCACGTGCGTGCGGTAGTACGCGGCGCCGCGCAGGCGCACGCCCGAATCGTCGAGCGGCAGCGACCACCACTCCGGGTCGGGCTGGAGCCCGAGTGCCGTGAGGACGCGAGCCGCCACGCGATGGTGACCGCGGGTGTTCATGTGCAGCCGGTCCTGCGACCAGTACGGCGCACGCGCGAGCTCGCGATCCGGCCAGTTCAGGGCACGGACGACGTCGTCGCGCCCCGCCATGCGGGCCTCGACGGCGGCAGACAGCTGATCGCCGCGGCGCCGGACCAGACCGCCGAGTGGCAGCCCTTCGGTCGGATCGGCACCCGAGAGCAGGATCAGCGTGACGCCCTCCTCGTCGCAGCGCCGCAGCACGTGCGAGAACGCGTCGGCGATGCGCGAGATCGGCGTGCGCGGGCGCAGCATGTCGTTGCCGCCGCCGTTGAACGACAGGTGGGTCGGCCCCAGCGCGAGCGCCGCCTCGAGCTGCTCCTCGACGATCGGCCACGCCAGGCGGCCGCGGATCGCGAAGTTGGCGTATCGGATGGGTTCACCGAGCGCGTCGGCCCACCCCTGCGCGGCGAGATCCGCCCAGCCGCGCGGCGTGCCGTCCGGCAGCTCGTCTCCCACGCCCTCCGTGAAGGAGTCCCCGATCGCCGCGTAACGCACGTCCGCCATGGCGGCAGTCTATGCCGCCGCCCGCATGCGGCCCGGGTCAGCCGACCGGCAGGCGCTCCTCGAGCGCGGCGCCCTTGCGCTCCGCCAGCGGAACCGCTCCGAGCGCGGCGATGGCGAAGAAGATCGAGAACACCGTGAACAGCAGCGGGGCGCCGCCCACGCCCATCGCCCACGGCACGAACAACGGCGCCACGATCGACGCGATGCGGCCCACCGCGGCCGACCAGCCCGCGCCCGTGGCTCGCAGCGCCGTCGGGTACAGCTCGGGCGTCACGGCGTACAGCGCGCCCCACGCGCCCAGGTTGAAGAAGGACAGGGCCATGCCGGAGGCGATGATCTGCCACACCTCGGTCGAGCTTCCGAACAGGATCGCGGCGACGGCCGAGCCGACGAGGAACGTCGCGAGCGTCGCGCGCCGCCCCCACACCTCGATCAGCCAGGCCGCGACCGCATATCCGGGCAGCTGCGCGAGCGTGATGATGAGCGTGAAACCGAACGATCGCACGAGATCGAAACCCTGCGCGAACAGGATCGACGGGATCCAGATGAAGGCGCCGTAATAGGAGAAGTTCACGCAGAACCAGACGAGCCAGAGGGCGGCCGTGCGGGTCCGGAGCGTCGGAGCCCACAGCGCGGCGACCGCGGCGAGACCTCGCGGAGCGGGCGGGGCGTGGACGATCTCGGCGGCGACGTCAGGCGACGCGACACGCGGGACGGAGCGGCCGGCGGAGGCCTCGAACTGCCGGACGATCGCGTCGGCCTCGACGATGCGTCCCCTGCTCTCGAGGTAGCGCGGCGACTCCGGAAGGGCCCAGCGCACGACGAGCGCGTAGGCGGCGGGAATCGCTCCCAGCGCGAACGCCCACCGCCAGCCGTCCTCGAGCGGGACGACGAAGTACCCGATGAGCGCCGATGCGGTCCAGCCGACGGCCCAGAACGCCTCCAGGATCACGACCAGGCGTCCGCGCATGCGCGTGGGCGCGAACTCGCTGACGTAGGTGGACGCGACGGGCAGCTCGGATCCCAGCCCCAGGCCGACGAGGAAGCGCAGCACGAGCAGCGCCGCCACTCCCCCGACGAGCGCGCTGGCTCCGGTCGCGAGGCCGTAGACGAGCAGGGTGAGCGCGAAGACCTGCCGCCGCCCGAGGCGGTCGGCGAGCAGCCCGCCCAGGCTCGCGCCCACCGCCATGCCGATGAAGCCGACCGACGTGATCCAGCCCTTCTCACCGTCGCTCAGGCCCCACTGCGCGCCGAGCGCGGCGATGATGAACGAGATCAGGCCGACGTCCATCGCGTCGAGGGCCCAGCCGATGCCGGATCCCGTCAGCAGGCGCAGGTGCTTGCGGGTGAAGGGCAGGGAATCCAGGCGTGCCGAGGGCGCGGTCATCCCGCCAGCCTAATGGTCAGGACGACCCTTACGCGTCACTCGGCGAGGAGCTCGCGCGCACGCGGCGCGACGACCGTGCCGTACAGCTCGATGCTCTTCATGAGCTTGTCGTGCTCAAGGCCGCCGTTGGCGAACTTGAGATCGAAGCGCGTCAGGCCCAGCGTGCGCACCGTGTCCGCGATCTTCCGCGCGACGCGCTCGGGCGAACCGGCGAAGACCGCGCCGTCCGGGCCCACCTCGTTCTGGAACTGGAGCCGGTTGTAGCCGCCCGCCCAGCCTCGCTCGCGACCGATCTTCTCGCGCAGCGCGGCCATGTCGGGGTACAGCTCATCCCACGCCTGCTCGTCGGTCTCGGCGATGTGACCGGGCGAATGCACCCCGACCGGGGCGGGCTGCTTCTCGAACGACGCGAGGGAGCGGTGGAACAGGTCGACGTACGGCCGGAACCGCGCGGGCGCCCCGCCGATGATGGCGAGCATGAGGCCGAGACCGTGCCGCGCCGTCCGCACGACGGAGTCGGGAGATCCGCCGACACCGACCCACGCGGTGAGTCCGTGCTCGGTCTTCGGGAAGACATCCGCGTCCTTCAGCGCCGGCCTCATCGTGCCCTGCCACGACACGGGACGCTCGGCCAGCAGCTGCACGAACAGGTCGAGCTTCTCCTCGAACAGCGCCTCGTAGTCACGCAGGTCGTAGCCGAACAGGGGGAAGGACTCGACGAAAGAGCCGCGACCGAGGATCACCTCGGCGCGCCCCTGGGAGACCGCGTCGAGCGTCGCGAACCGCTCGTACACGCGCACCGGGTCGTCGCTGGAGAGCACAGTGACCGCCGTGCCCAGCCGGATGTCCGTCGTCACGGACGCGATGGCACCGAGCACGACCTCGGGGCTGGAGACCGCGAACTCGTGGCGGTGATGCTCCCCGATGCCGAAGAACTGCAGTCCCACCTCGTCGGCGAGCTTCGCCTGCGCGACGATGTCGCGGATGGTCTCCGCGTCGGAGAGCCGGGCGCCGTCCGGTCCGCGCGCGACGTCCCCGAAGGTGTCCAGTCCGAGCTCGATGTCCATGTCGCATCCTCCATTCACGTGCATGGAACTGGGAAGCGACCTCGGCTATTCCTGATCAGCCGAGGAGGGCCGTTCTGAGCGTGTCGAGCCCGACGCCACCGAGGTCGAGCGCGCGCTTGTGGAACTCCTTCATGGAGAACTGGTCGCCGCGTGCGACGCGGTACGCGTCTCGCACCTGCTCCCACAGCCGCTGGCCGACCTTGTACGAAGGCGCCTGCCCGGGCCAGCCCAGGTAGCGGTTCACCTCGAAGCGCACGAACTCCTCGGGCATGTTCACGTTGGCGCGCAGGAACTCGAGCGCGTAGTCGGCGTCCCAGGTGCCCTGACCGTCGGGACGCGGCTTGCCCAGGTGCACGCCGATGTCGAGCACGACGCGCGCCGCGCGCATCCGCTGTCCGTCGAGCATTCCCAGCCGATCGGCCGGGTCGTCGAGATAGCCGAGCTGCTCCATCAGCCGCTCGGCGTACAGGGCCCAGCCCTCGGCGTGACCCGAGGTGCCGGCGAGCAGGCGGCGCCAGGAGTTCAGCTGGGCGCGGTTGTAGACCGCCTGGCCGATCTGCAGGTGATGGCCCGGAACACCCTCGTGGTACACGGTCGTCAGCTCGCGCCACGTGTCGAACTCGGTCACCCCCTCGGGAACCGACCACCACATGCGCCCGGGACGCGAGAAGTCGTCGGTCGGGCCCGTGTAGTAGATGCCGCCCTCCTGCGTGGGGGCGATCATGCACTCGAGCGTGCGGATCGGCTCGGGGATGTCGAAGTGGGTCCTGCCGAGCTCGGCCACCGCGCGGTCGCTCGTCTCCTGCATCCACTCGCGCAGCGCCGCCGTGCCGACGAGCTTGCGGGAGCGGTCGGTCTCGAGGTGCGCGACGGCCTCCGCGACCGTGGCGCCGGGCAGGATCTGTCGCGCGATGGACTCCTGCTCCTCGGTCATGCGTGCGAGCTCGTCGATGCCCCACTCGTAGGTCTCGTCGAGGTCGATCTGCGCGCCGAGGAAGCGGCGCGAGTGCAGCGCGTAGAGGTCGCGCCCCACCGCGTCCTTCTCGGTCGCCGCCCGTGCCAGGGCTCCCGTGAGGAAGTCGGCGAGCCGGTCATAGGCCGCCCGCGCCGCTGTGGCCGCGCGCTCCAGATCGGTGCGGAGCGACGCGGGAAGGGATGCGCTCTCCGCGGCCGCGCCGGACACGAGCGAGGCGAAGAATCCGTCGTCGGCGGTGTACCGCGGGATCTGTCCCGCGACCTCCCGCACCTGACGGGCGGCCGGGACGACGCCGCGCCGGATGCCCTCGGCCAGCGTCTCGACGTAGCCGTCGAGCGCGTCGGGCACCGCGTCGAGGCGCCGGGCGATGACGGCCCAGTCCTCGGCGGTCGCGGTCGGCATGAGGTCGTACACCTGCCGCACGTCCTGCGTCGCGGATGCGATCACGTTGAGGTCGCGCAGGTGCCAGCCGGCCTCGTGCAGCTCGGCGGACAGGCGCAGCTCGGCGCCGAGGTCGGTCTGCGTGACGCGGTCGACGTCGTCGACGGGCGTCGCGGCCTCGAGCGCCGAGAGGGTGCGCCGACCCGTCGCGATCGCGTCCTCGTGCCCGGCCGGGCTGAAGTCGTCGTAGCGGTCGTTCGCCTCCGTGCGGCCGATGTAGGTGGCGGCGATCGGCGACAGGCGGACGACCTCGGAGGTCCAGTCCTCCGCGATCCTGTCGATCTCCGTCTGGCGTCGCTCCTGCGGCTGATCCGTCATCCCCGTCCGATCCTTCTCGTCCGCCGCGCTCAGTGCGCGGCCTCGTTCCAGTCCGCGCCGCGCCCGACCTGCACGTCGAGCGGCACCGTGAGGTCGGCGGCCGTGCCCATGCGGTCTCGGACGATGCGCTCCACGTCGTCCCACTCCCCCGGCGCGACCTCGACCACGAGCTCGTCGTGGATCTGCAGCAGCACCCGCGAGCCCATGCCCCGCAGGTCGTCGTGGATGCGGAACAGCGCGATCTTCATGATGTCGGCCGCGCTGCCCTGGATGGGGGCGTTGAGTGCGGCACGCTCGGCGTTCTCGCGCAGCTGCCGGTTCGGGCTGGTGAGATCGGGGAAGGGCCTGCGGCGACCGAAGATCGTCTCGGTGTAGCCGTCGACGCGCGCCTGCGCGACGGATGCGCGCAGGTAGTCCCGCACCGCTCCGAAGCGCGCGAAGTACTCGAGCATGAGCGACTTCGCCTCGGACTGCTCGATGCGCAGCTGCTTGGAGAGGCCGAACGCCGACAGTCCGTAGACGAGGCCGTACGACATGGCCTTCACCTTCGTGCGCATCGCCGGCGTGACGTCTTCTGGCGCCACGCCGAAGACCCGCGCGCCGACGAAGCGGTGCAGGTCCTCGCCCGAGTTGAACGCCTCGATCAAGCCCGGATCGCCCGACAGGTGCGCCATGATCCGCATCTCGATCTGCGAGTAGTCGGCGGTGAGCAGCGCGTCGTAGCCGTCGCCCACCTCGAAGGCGGCGCGGATGCGTCGGGACTCCTCCGTGCGGATCGGGATGTTCTGCAGGTTCGGGTCGGTGCTCGACAGGCGGCCGGTCTGGCTGCCGGTCTGGACGTACGTGGTGTGCACGCGTCCGTCGGCGCCGATCGCGGCGTCCAGTCCGTCGATGATCTGCTTGAGCTTCGTCGCCTCGCGGTGCTGCAGCAGGACGTCGAGGAACGGGTGGTGGGCCTTCTCCTGCAGGTCGGCCAGGGCGGCGGCGTCGGTCGTGTAGCCCGTCTTGGTCTTCCGGGTCTTCGGCAGCTGGAGCTCTTCGAACAGCACCTCCTGCAGCTGCTTCGGCGACCCCAGGTTCACCTCGTGCCCGATCGCCGCGTACGCCTCCTGCGCGAGGGCCTCCGCGCGACCGCCGAGCTCCCCCGAGAAGCGGGAGAGCTTGTCGTGCGAGACAGCGACACCCGCGAGCTCCATGTCGGCGAGCGTCACGAGCGTCGGCAGCTCGATGTCCGTCAGAACCGACAGCACCGCCTCGGGCAGCTCGTCGCGCACTCCGGCGGTCACGCGCAGCGCGTACCAGGACAGCTGCCCCGGCGTCGCGCCCTCGTTCTCGGGGACGAGCTGCGACGGATCCGCCTCCGGCAGCTTCTCGCCGAGGTAGCGCTCGACGAGGTGCCCGAGGGTGCGGTCGGGGAAGCTCGGGCGCAGCAGCCACCCGGCGATGATCGGATCGAAGGCCAGGCCGCGGAGCGCGACCCCCGCGCGGCCAAGAGCCTTCACCTGCGGCTTGGCGTCGGCCATCACCTTCGGGATCGCGTCCGAGCCGAGCCACGGTCCCAGTGACGCCCCGAGCTCCTCGGACCATGAGGCCTCCACGGCTTCCGACGCCGTCGCGAGCCCGATGCGGTCGGGACGGCCGCCCTGGATCACGACCGTGACGCCCACCTCGCCCTCGGCGGCCTCAGCCCACGCGGTCAGATCGGCCGCGCTCAGCTCGCGCGGCGCCGGAGCCGGCTCGGCGGCCGCCTGCGGCTCTTCGTCGGCGACCGCGCCGGCCGCCTCGAACACGCGCGGCAGCAGCGTCCGGAACTCGAGCCGCGCGAAGATGTCGCGCACGGCCTGCGCGTCGAGCGGCTTCGCCGCGAGATCGTCGAGCTCCACCGGCAGCTCGACGTCGCGCAGCAGGCGGTTCAGCCGGCGATTGCGGCGGACGTCCTCGATGTGCTCGCGCAGGTTGCCGCCGACCACGCCCTTGATCGTGTCGGCGCCGTCGAGCAGCGCGTCGAGCGAGCCGAACTGGGTGAGCCACTTCACGGCGGTCTTCTCGCCCACCTTGGGGACGCCGGGGAGGTTGTCGCTGGTCTCGCCGACCAGCGCCGCGATGTCGGGGTACTGCTCGGGCGCGAGACCGTACTTCTCGACCACGGCGGCGGGGTCGTAGCGCTTCAGCTGCGACACGCCCTGGACCGACGGGTACAGCAGAGTGATCTCGTCCGTGACGAGCTGGATCGTGTCGCGGTCACCCGAGCAGAGCAGCACCCGGTAGCCGTCTGCCGCGCCGCGCGTCGCGAGCGTCGCCAGGATGTCGTCGGCCTCGAAGTCGGGCTTCGTGAGCACCGTCACGCCCATCGCGTCGAGGCACTCCTGCAGCAGCGGGATCTGCCCCTTGAACTCGCTCGGCGTCTCGGTGCGATTGGCCTTGTACTCGGTGTACTCGCGGGTGCGGAACGACTCGCGCGAGGTGTCGAACGCGACGGCGAGGTGCGTCGGCTTCTCGGCTTTGATCAGGTTGACGAACATCGACAGGAAGCCGTAGATGCCGTTCGTGTGCTGCCCGTCCTTCGTCGTGAAGTTCTCGACGGGGAGGGCGTAGAACGCCCGGTAGGCCAGGGAATGGCCGTCGACGACGAGAAGGGTAGGCTTTGCGGAGTCCGTCACCCTGCAAGCCTAACGAGGCCCAGGGACATACCGAGGAGCCTGCTTGTCCGCCATCTCGTCCACCCTCTCCCCCGGACTCGAGTGGCTGCAGCGCCGTGGGATCGGCGTGCTGGCCGAGCGCATGGGGGTGCGGTTCACGGAGTTCACGGCCGAGCGCTCGGTCGCGACGATGCCGGTCGAGGGGAACACCCAGCCGGTCGGCCTCATGCACGGCGGGGCATACGTCGTCCTGGGCGAGACCATGGGCTCGATGTCGGCGAACTATCACGCGGGCGAAGGACGCCTCGCGGTGGGCCTCGACATCAACGCGACGCACACGAGCTCGGCGCGCACGGGATCCGTCACCGCGACCTGCACGGCCATCCACCTCGGCCGTACGACGACGGTCCACGAGATCGTCGTGGTCGACGAGTCCGGGCGCCGCTGCTCGACCGTCCGCATCACGAACCTCATCAAAGACCTGCCGCCGCGGTCCTGACGACGACGAAGGCGGCACCGGATGATCCGGTGCCGCCTTCGATGTCTGCGGTGCTTACGCCTTCTTGGGCGAGAGCTGCTCGATGATCGCCTTCGCGACGTCCTGCATCGTGAGGCGGCGATCCATCGACGCCTTCTGGATCCAGCGGAACGCCTCGGGCTCGGACAGCCCCATCTTCTCGTTCAGCAGGCCCTTCGCACGGTCGACGAGCTTGCGCGTCTCGAAGCGCTCGACCATGTCGGCTACCTCGGCCTCGAGCGTGATGATCTGCTCGTAGCGTGCCAGGGCGATCTCGATCGCCGGCAGGAGGTCGTTCGGGGTGAACGGCTTCACGACGTATGCGAGCGCGCCGGCCTCGCTCGCGCGCTCGACGAGCTCCTTCTGGCTGAAGGCCGTCAGCAGGACGACGGGCGCGATGTGGTTCTTGCTGAGGCGCTCGGCCGCGCTGATGCCGTCGAGCTGCGGCATCTTGACATCCATGATCACGAGATCGGGACGGAGCTCGGTGGCGAGCTGCACGGCGGTCTCACCGTCACCGGCCTCGCCGACCACATCGAATCCGTTGTCCCGGAGGATCTCGACGATGTCGAGGCGGATGAGGGACTCGTCCTCGGCGACGACGACGCGGCGCGGTGCCGCGGGCGCCTGCCCGGTCTGCTCTTCGGTCACGTGTCCATCCTAGTTCGTCGTCGCGCCGCAACCTGGCAGCCACGGCGGCCCGGCGGATCTGCGTGATGCGGACGCCATGGCGGCGGCGGCGGAGATGCGTCGCCGGCGGCGCCGCATCAGCCGTCGTTCTGGTCCGAGAACTCCCCCGCCGCGATCGCATCCGCGTACTTGCGGATGTCCGGCCCCGGCTCGTAGTCGATGAAGCGGTCCTTGAGCAGCGCGTTGAGCTGGGCGAACGCGTCGTCCGAGGAGACCTCGCCCTTCGCCGCGACGGACTGCACGGCGCCGCGCAGGACCGCGTCTGCGTCCTCCAGGATCTTGGCGCGGGCTGCTTCGTTCCAGGTCACATCCGAGATGTTCATGGTGACGACCGTAGGCGGATCGGCCGCGGCGCGAAGGGGGCTTGCGCGCGCCGCCGCCGCACCCCAGGATGACCGCCGAAGCGGCTCGATGGTGCCGGTGGTGGGACTCGAACCCACACGCCCTCTCGGACAGCGCATTTTGAGTGCGCCGCGTCTGCCATTCCGCCACACCGGCCCTCATCGAGCCTACGGCAGGGACGGCGGTGAGCCGCACAGCCCGCCCGGGCGAGCACGGCCGGGCGAGCATGCCCGGCCTCAAGACGGGATCAGGAAACGCGCAAGAGGCGCGGGACCCGACCGGGCCCCGCGCCTCTGCGACGACGTGCGACTACTTGCCCTGGTACACCGGGGCCGCGCCGTGGACGGCGTCGCCGACCTTGTGCACGCGCAGGTCGTTGGTCGAGCCGATGATCCCGGGAGGGGATCCGGAGATGACCACGACCTTGTCGCCGATCTGCGCCAGGCCGTTCTCCAGCAGGTACTCGTCGACCTGGTGGAACATCGCATCGGTGTGCTCGACCATCTCGACGAGCTTCGAGCGGATCCCCCAGGTCAGCGCCATCCGGTTCTGGATGGCCGCGTCGGGCGTGAAGGCGATCATCGGCCGGTTGGAGCGCAGGCGCGACATGCGGCGCGCCGAGTCGCCCGACTGCGTGAAGATGCACAGGTACTTCGCCTCGACGAAGTCGGCAACCTCGACGGCGGCCAGGGTGATGGCCCCGCCCTGCGTGCGCGGCTTGGTCATGAGCGGCGGGATGCGCTCCAGGCCGTGCTCCTCGGTCGACTCGACGATGCGCGCCATCGTCGCGACCGTGACGATCGGGTACTCGCCCACGCTCGTCTCGCCCGACAGCATGACCGCATCGGCGCCGTCGAGGACGGCGTTCGCCACGTCGCTCGTCTCGGCGCGCGTCGGCACCGGGTTCGAGATCATGGACTCGAGCATCTGCGTGGCGACGATGACGGGCTTCGCCATGCGGCGCGCGAGCTCGACGGCCCTCTTCTGCACGATCGGCACGGCCTCGAGCGGCAGCTCGACGCCGAGGTCGCCGCGAGCGACCATGATGCCGTCGAACGCGTCGACGATGTCCTCGAGCGCCTCGACCGCCTGCGGCTTCTCGATCTTGGCGATGATCGGGACGCGGCGTCCCTCCTCGGCCATGATCACGTGAGCGCGCTGGACGTCCTTCGCGTTGCGCACGAACGACAACGCGATGATGTCGGCACCCTTGCGCAGCGCCCAGCGGAGATCCTGCTCGTCCTTCTCGCTCAGGGCGGGGACGTTGACCGCGGCGCTGGGGATGTTGATGCCCTTGTTGTTGGACACGTTGCCGGCGACGACCGTCTTGGTCGTGACCGTGCGCTCATCCGCCTCGACGACCTGCAGGCGCACCTTGCCGTCGTCGATCAGCAGGAAGTCGCCCGGCTTGACGTCCTGCGGCAGGCCCTTGTAGGTCGTGCCGCAGATCTCCTTGCTGCCCTCGATGTCGTCGATCGTGATCTTGAAGATGTCACCCTCGGCGAGGTAGTGCGGACCGTCCGCGAACTTGCCCAGCCGGATCTTCGGGCCCTGCAGGTCGACGAGCACGGCGACGGGCTTGCCGAGCTCCTCGGCCGCGCCGCGCACGTTCTCGTAGTTCGCGTCGTGGACCGAGTAGTCGCCGTGGCTGAGGTTCAGACGCGCGACGTCGACACCCGCCTCGATCAGCTCACGGACCTTCTCGCGTGTCGATGTCGCGGGCCCGAGGGTGGCGACGATCTTGGCACGTCTCAACTGCATACCTCCGCACAAGGATGGTCAGGTTAAGGGAGTGGGCAGGCCGCAGAACTTCCGATCCTCGCGGCGAGCCCCCGGGTTTCGCTCGTCAGCCTACGCGGGCTGCAGACCGATCGCGACATCGTTCGGACGCACCGGAGCGGGCAGCGAGGTCTCCCCCATCAGGAAGGAATCGACCTCGGCCGCGACCGAGCGGCCCTCGGCGATCGCCCACACGATGAGCGACTGTCCGCGGCCGGCATCGCCCGCCACGAACACGCCGGGAGCGGTCGCCTGGAAGGCGCCGTCGCGCTCCACGTTGCCGCGCGGAGTGAACTGCGCCTGCAGCTGCGCCTCGAGGGCATCGCGCTCGGGGCCGGTGAAGCCCATCGCGATCAGGACGAGGTCGGCAGGGATCTCGCGCTCGGTGCCGGCCTTCGGCACGCGGCGGCCGTCGACGAACTCCGTCTCGGCGACGACGAGGGCGCGCACTTCGCCCGCGCCGTTGCCGACGAACTCGACGGTGGAGGCGAGGTACTGACGCTCGCCGCCCTCCTCGTGCGCCGAGGAGACCTCGAACAGGGTCGGCATCATGGGCCACGGCTGGTGCTCGGGACGGTCGTCGCCCGGACGCTTGCCGATCGCGAGGTTCGTCACGCTGAGCGCGCCCTGACGGTGCGCGGTGCCGATGCAGTCGGCGCCCGTGTCACCGCCGCCGATCACGACGACGTGCTTGCCCTCCGCCGAGATCTGGTTGGGCACCGTGTCGCCCGCCGCCGCCTTGTTGGACTCGACGAGGTACTCCATCGCGAAGTGGACGCCCGCGAGCTCGCGCCCCGGGATGGTCAGGTCGCGCGGCACCGTGGAACCCGTCGCGACGACGACCGCGTCGTACCGCGCGCGCAGGTCGCTCCAGGAGATGTCCTTGCCGATCTCCACGCCCGCGCGGAAGCGGGTGCCCTCGTCCTGCATCTGGCGGAGCCGCGCCTCGAGGTGCTTCTTCTCCATCTTGAAGTCCGGGATGCCGTAGCGCAGCAGGCCGCCGATGCGGTCGTCGCGCTCGTACACGGCGACCGTGTGACCCGCACGGGTCAGCTGCTGCGCCGCCGCGAGACCCGCGGGCCCCGAGCCGACGACTGCGACCGTCTTGCCGGTGAGGCGGGCCGGCGGCTTGGGCTCGACCCAGCCGTTGCCGAACGCCTGGTCGATGATCGAGACCTCGATCTGCTTGATCGTCACCGCGGGCTGGTTGATGCCGAGCACACAGGCGCTCTCGCACGGCGCCGGGCACAGCCGCCCGGTGAACTCCGGGAAGTTGTTCGTCGCGTGCAGCCGCTCGATCGCGGTGCGGCCCTCTCCGCGCCACATCAGGTCGTTCCACTCGGGGATGAGGTTCCCGAGCGGGCAGCCCTGGTGGCAGAACGGGATGCCGCAGTCCATGCAGCGGCCCGCCTGTCGGCGGAGCACGGCCGAGTCTCCCGGCTCGTACACCTCCTTCCAGTCCAGGATGCGCACGGGCACGGGACGACGAGCGGGCAGCTCCCGCTCGGTCACCTTCAGAAAGCCCTTGGGATCAGCCACCGGTCACCTCCAGGATGCGGTTCCAGACGACGTCGCCGTCGGGGTCGAGCCCTTCGGCGACCGCCTCCTGGCGGGTCTGCAGAACGGCGGCGTAGTCGCGCGGCAGGACGCGCACGAAGTTCGCCACCTCGTTGTCGAAATCGTCGAGCATGCGGCGAGCGAGCTCGGAGCCGGTCTCCCCGACGTGCTGCTCGAGCAGGTCGCGCAGGATCTCGGCGTCGCCGGATCCGAGCTCGGTCAGCGTCAGTTCGCCCGTGGCCAGCGCCTCGCGGTTCACGAGGTCGGTGTTCAGGCGGTACACGTACGCCGTGCCGCCCGACATGCCGGCGCCGAGGTTGCGGCCCGTGCGGCCCAGGATGACGGCGAGGCCGCCGGTCATGTACTCGAGCGCGTGGTCGCCCACGCCCTCGACGACCGCCGTCGCACCCGAGTTGCGCACGAAGAACCGCTCGCCCACCACGCCGCGCAGGAACATCGTGCCCTGCGTCGCGCCGTAGCCGATCACGTTGCCCGCGATCACGTTCTCGGACGCGTCGAACGTCGCGCCGCGCGGCGGGCGGATCACGATCTGACCGCCTGAGAGCCCCTTGCCGACGTAGTCGTTCGAGTCGCCCTCGAGGCGCAGCGTGATGCCGTTCGGCAGGAACGCGCCGAAGGACTGCCCGGCAGATCCGGTCAGCGAGACGTCGATGGACCCCGCGGGCAGACCGTGCTCGCCGCGCGCCTTCGTGACGTGGTGGCCGAGCAGCGTTCCCGCCGCGCGCGCGGTGTTGCGCACGGGCATCTCGATCTTCACGGTGCCGCCGTTCGCGATCACGTCCTGCGCCTGCGCGATGAGCGGCACGTCGAAGTGCTCGTCGAGCTCGTGCGCCTGGTCCCGCTGGTGGCGACGCGGCTCGTCCTCGGCGAAGCGCGGGCCCTCCAGGATCGGCGCGAGGTCGAGACCTTCGGCCTTCCAGTGGGCGACCGCGGTGTCGATGTCGAGCAGCTCGGCGTGGCCGATCGCCTCGTCGAGCGTGCGGAAGCCGAGCGCCGCAAGGTACTCGCGCACTTCCTCGGCGATGAACTCCATGAAGTTCACGACGTGCTCCGCCTTGCCCGTGAAGCGCGAGCGCAGCACGGGGTTCTGCGTCGCGACGCCGACCGGGCACGTGTCCAGGTGGCACACGCGCATCATGATGCAGCCCTCCACCACGAGCGGTGCGGTCGCGAAGCCGAACTCCTCGGCGCCCAGCAGCGCGCCGATGATGACGTCGCGGCCGGTCTTGAGCTGGCCGTCGACCTGCACGACGACGCGGTCGCGCATGCCGTTGAGCATGAGCGTCTGCTGCGTCTCCGCCAGGCCCAGCTCCCACGGCGTGCCCGCGTGCTTGAGCGAGTTCAGCGGGCTCGCGCCCGTGCCGCCGTCGTGGCCCGAGACGAGGATGACGTCGCTCAGCGCCTTCGCGACGCCCGCCGCGACCGCCCCGATGCCCGACTGGCTCACGAGCTTGGTGTGGATGCGCGCCGCGGGGTTGGCGCGCTTCAGGTCGAAGATCAGCTGCTTGAGGTCCTCGATCGAGTAGATGTCGTGGTGCGGCGGCGGCGAGATGAGGCCGACGCCGGCGGTCGCGTGACGCGTGCGCGCGACCCACGGGTACACCTTGCCCGGGGGAGCTGGCCGCCCTCGCCGGGCTTGGCGCCCTGCGCGAGCTTGATCTGGATGTCGTCCGCCTCCGTCAGGTACAGACTCGTCACGCCGAAGCGCCCCGATGCGACCTGCTTGATCGCGCTGCGGCGCTCGGGGTCGAGCAGGCGGTCGACGTCCTCGCCGCCCTCTCCCGTGTTCGACTTGGCGCCGAGCCGGTTCATCGCGATCGCGAGCGTCTCGTGCGCCTCGCGCGAGATCGAGCCGTAGCTCATCGCGCCGGTCGAGAACCGCTTGACGATGGACGAGACGGGCTCGACCTCCTCGATCGGCACGGCCGGGCGCGCGTCGGTGCGCAGCTGGAACAGGCCGCGGAGCGTCTTGAGCTCGGCCGCCTGGTCGTCCACGAGCTTGGTGTACTCGCGGAAGATGTCGTAGCGGCGGGTGCGCGTCGAGTGCTGCAGCCGGAAGATCGTCTCCGGGTTGAACAGGTGCGGGGACCCGTCGCGGCGCCACTGGTACTCGCCGCCGGTCCAGAGGCGCTCGTGCGCGCGAGGCGCACGGTCCTCCGGGTAGGCGAACGCGTGACGCGCGGCGTTCTCCGCCGCGATCACGTCGAGGCCCACACCGCCGAGCTTGCTCTCGGTGCCCGTGAAGTACGCGTCGATGAGCTCCTGCGACAGGCCGACGGCCTCGAACACCTGTGCGCCGGCGTAGGACGACACGGTCGAGATGCCCATCTTCGACATGATCTTCAGCACGCCCTTGCCGAGCGCGTAGATCAGGTTCCGCACGGCCTTCTCGGGCGTCACGCCCTGGATGGAGCCCGAGCGGACGAGGTTCTCGACCGTCTCCATCGCGAGGTACGGGTTCACGGCGGACGCGCCGTAGCCGATGAGCGTCGCGACGTGGTGCACCTCGCGGACGTCGCCCGCCTCGACCACCAGGCCGACCTTCATGCGCGTCTCGTTGCGGATGAGGTGGTGGTGGATCGCCGACAGCATCAGCAGCGACGGGATCGGGGCGAGGTCCTGGTTCGAGTCGCGGTCGCTGAGCACGATGAACTCGACGCCGTCCTCGATCGCATTGTCGACCTCACGGCACATCTGCGCCAGGCGCTTCTCGAGCCCCTTGCGACCGGCGGCCACGCGGTACAGACCGCGCACCGTGATCGAGGAGCGGCCGGGCAGCGCCGCGTGGATGTGCTGGATCTTCGCGAGCTCGTCGTTGTCGATCACCGGGAAGTCGAGACCGACAGCGCGCGCGTGCTCCGGGCCCCAGTCGAGCAGATTCGCCTCGGGGCCGAGGCCGAGCTTGAGGCTGGTGACGACCTCCTCGCGGATCGAGTCGAGGGGCGGGTTCGTGACCTGCGCGAACTGCTGCGTGAAGTAGTCGAACAGCAGGCGCGGGCGCTCGCTCAGCACCGCGATCGGGGTGTCGGAGCCCATCGCGCCGAGCGGCTCGGCGCCCGTGCGCCCCATCGGGGCGAGCAGGACCCGCACCTCCTCCTCCGTGTAGCCGAAGGTGCGCAGACGGCGGTTGATGGAGGCGATCGGGTGCACGATGTGCTCGCGCTCGGGAAGGTCGGCGAGGCGCACGGTGCCCTTGTCGAGCCACTCCTGCCACGGGTGCATGGCGGCGAGCTCGCGCTTGACCTCGTCGTCGCTGATGATGCGGCCCTGCGCCGTGTCGACGACGAACATGCGGCCCGGCAGCAGGCGGCCCCGGCGCTCGATGCGCTCGGGCTCGAAGTCGAGCACGCCCGTCTCGCTGCCGATCACCACGAGGCCGTCGGTCGTGACCGTCCAGCGCCCGGGGCGGAGGCCGTTGCGGTCGAGCATGCCGCCCACGACGGTGCCGTCCGTGAAGATCAGCGATGCAGGACCGTCCCACGGCTCCATCTGCAGCGAGTGGTACTCGTAGAAGGCGCGCACGTCCGGATCCATGTCCGCCTGCTTCTCGTGCGCCTCGGGCACCATCATCAGCATGGCGTGCGGCAGGCTGCGGCCCGTCAGGGTCAGCAGCTCCAGCACCTCGTCGAACGACGCGGAGTCGCTCTGGCCGTCGGCGCAGATCGGCAGCAGCGGGCGGATGTCGCCCAGCAGGTCGGACGCCAGCTGCGACTGGCGCGCGCGCATCCAGTTCCGGTTGCCGCCGACCGTGTTGATCTCGCCGTTGTGCGCGAGCATGCGCAGGGGCTGGGCGAGCGGCCAGGACGGGAACGTGTTCGTCGAGTAGCGGCTGTGCACGACAGCGAGCTCCGTGACGAAGCGCTCGTCCTGCAGGTCGGGGTAGAACGGCTCGAGCTGCAGGGTCGTGACCATGCCCTTGTAGCCGAGCGTGCGGCTGGACAGGGACACGAAGTACGCGTCGAGCTCGTGCTGGCTGCGCTTGCGCAGGCGGTACACGCGGCGGTCGAGCGCGATGCCGGACAGCGCGTCCACGCCGTCCGTCGCGGGAACCGACACGAACAGCTGCTCGAACACCGGGCGCGCGTCGTACGCGAGCTTGCCGAGGTGCTCGTCCTCCGTCGGCACGTCGCGCCAGCCGAGCACCGTGATGCCCTCACTCTCGGCGATGCTCTCGATGGAGGCCTTCATGGCCGCGCGCGCCTCGTCCTCACGCGGCAGGAAGATCATGCCCGCGGCGTACTCCCCCACGGGCGGCAGGTCGAAGCCCGCGACCGCACGCAGGAACGCGTCGGGCATCTGCGTGAGGATGCCGGCGCCGTCACCCGTGCCGGCGTCGGACCCGATCGCGCCACGGTGCTCCAGATTGCGCAGCGCGGTGAGCGCCAGGTCCACGATGTCGTGGCCCGGCTCGCCGCGCAGCGTCGCGACCATGGCGAGGCCGCACGCGTCCTTCTCGAACGCGGGGTTGTACATCCCCTGCTTCTCGGGGAAGCCCTGAAGCGGGGAGGTCGTGCCGTAACGGGGGCGAGATGCCATGCCTACCGTCCTTGAGGTTGGTGCTCAGCCGGGACGACATCGGCCCTGTACTGCTGCAGAGGAGCGTCGCCGCAAGCGCCTGCGAAGCTGCGTCCCGCGTCGCGCGGGACGCAGGTGCTATTTCGCGGCGGCGGTGCTTGTGGCGGCGGCCTTGTGGTGATCGACCTCCGACGCAGGCGGTTCGCTGACGTCGACGAAGTCGGTGGGGTCATCCGAGTGTAGCGCGTCGTCGCCGCTTCTCTTGCGACCGGGCACGTACGGCGACGGCTCGACGCCGAGGTGACGGCGCTGCACGATCAGGATCGTGATGCCGACGACGATGCCCAGGATCGACGCCCACACGTTGGTGCGCAGGCCGAGGTAGATCTCGCTCGGGTCGATCCGGATGGACTCCCACACCACGCGGCCGGCGCTGTACCAGATGAGGTAGAGCGCGAACAGGCGCCCCCACTGCAGGCGCAGGCGGCGGCCGAGCCACAGCAGCAGGATCACGCCGAGCACGTTCCAGACGACCTCGTACAGGAACGTGGGGTGGAACAGCGTGCCCTCCGGCAGGCCTGCGGGGATCGCAGCGTTGTCGGAGTCGATCTCGAGGCCCCACGGCAGATCCGTGGGCCAGCCGAACAGCTCCTGGTTGAACCAGTTGCCGAAGCGCCCGATGGCCTGCGCGAGCAGGAGCCCGGGGGCCAGCGCGTCGGCGAACGTCCAGAAGCGGATGCCCGTCCAGCGACAGCCGAGCCACGCGCCGACCGCGCCGCCGATCAGCGCACCGAAGATCGCGATGCCGCCCTCCCAGATCCGGAACACCGCCCAGATGTCCGCGCCCTCGCCGAAGTAGAAGCCCGGGTGGGTCAGCACGTGGAAGATGCGGGCGCCGATGATCGCGAGCGGCACCGCGAGCAGCGCGATGTCGATCACGACCCACGGCTCCGCGCCGCGCTTCGTGAGGCGATGGTTCGTCATCAGCGTCGCGACGACGATGCCGGCGATGATGCACAGCGCGTAGAAGTGGATGCGCAGCGGCCCGAGGTCGACATAGCTGATCGGCGGGCTGGGAATGCTCGTCACGACGGACGCGAGCGCGGAAGACAGCATGACGCCGATTCTAGTTCGCCGCGCGGGCGTTGCCCGACGCGTTCAATGACGGGGATCGCGGATCGCCGCGAGGAACAGCGGCCACCCCGTCTCGTCGTGCGAGACCGTGAACAGGAACGGGCGGTCGAAGCGGATCTCCCGCGCGGGCGGGAGCGTTGCGGAGGTCTCCGCGACGCCGAGTTCGGTCACCGCGGCGGCGACGGTGCCTTCCTCGTCGATCCTGAGCACCGCCTGCTGGACCGCCTGAGCGAGGACGAGGTCGCCGGGTGATCCCGCGATCCCGGAGAGGTCGGCGCTGCCCGGATCGGCGAGCGTGCCGAGGCCGAGGGGTGCGAGCTTGTCGATCAGCGGTGTCTTCGTCGTCCCGGTGTCGACGGTCGGCAGGGCGAGCTCGACCTGCACGGGATCCGCGTCGTCCAGTGCGCTGCTGATGTCTTCCAGCAGCTCGGGCGTCGCATCCGCCGGATCCGCTCCCTGGGGCGGCAGGACGACGTCGGCGTGGAGCGCCTCGGTGTAGGGGAGCCGCACGGCAGCCCACTCCCCCGCCTCGGCGTACGCGAAGAAGCCGCCGGCAGTCATCGTCTCCGTGTCCGCCGGCGAGCCGTCGGGCAGGGTGAACGGCAGGTCCTGTGTGTCGGCGGGATCGAACGGCGCCTGCCAGCGCGCGGCGAGCAGCACGACATCCTGCAGGACGACGCGCAGGTCGGCGTTCGGCTCGATCGCCGTCTCTCGGATGAGCCCGCCCGTGTGACGTCGGATCCACTCGCTGAGCATCGCCGTCGCCGTACTGTCGGAGAGCTCGGCGCGCGTGATGCCGGCGTCGAACGTCTCTGCGAGGCGCTCGAGGAACTCCGGGCGCGGATCGAACCCCTCATCGAGCACGACCCGCGTCGCGAGATGCACGATCGGACGCTCAGGCAGCTCGTCTCCGGCAGCGGCTGCCGGGTCTCCGTCCAGCCCGGCGAGCGATCCGCGGATCGCCGCCCATGCATCGCCCCGATCCGCGCCGGTCGCGCCGAGCACCGCATCCAGCTCGGCGAGACTCTCGCCTGCAGCGCCCTCGGCGAGCATGGCGAAGGCACCGGCGAGGCTGGCGGGCGAGAGGACGACGTTGTCGCCGCGATCCGCCAGCGCGAGGGTCGCAAGACCCAACCTCCTCGTCGCCTCGACCACGTCGGGAAGACGTGCCGCGTCCGTGACGGCGACCGTGCGCGCCTCGACGCCGGCGGCGCGGAGGACGTCACCGGAGGGCGTGGCGGAGCCGCATGCGGCCAGCGACGCGGCGAGAGTCAGGGCGGCAAGGCCGCCGATCACGCGAAGGGGTGCCATACCCCTCAGTGTCGTGCGAGACGCGAGCGTCTCGCACGACACGACTCAGCGCGCGAGCGCGGTGCCCGACGCGAGCTCGCGCGTGACGGAAGCCAGACCCTCGACGCCGCCGTCGCGCAGCGCGCGGACGAGGGCGGTGCCGACGATCGCGCCGTCGGCGTACTGCAGGACATCCGCGATCTGCTGCGCGGTGCTGATCCCGATGCCGACGCACGCACGGCCGGCGCCGTGCGCCCGCAGCCGCTCGACGAGCGTGCGCGCAGCGGCGTCGAGCCGCGCGCGCTCGCCCGTGATGCCCATGGTCGAGACCGTGTACACGAAGCCGGTCGTGTTGCGGATGACGAGCTCGAGGCGCTCGTCGCTCGAGGTCGGGGCGGCGAGGAACACGCGGTCGAGCCCCGCCCGCTCGCTGGCGGCGATCCACTCGGGAGCCGACTCCGGGGTGATGTCGGGCGTGATGAGGCCCGCTCCCCCGGCCGCCTTGAGCTCATCGGCGTACCGCTCGACGCCGTACTGGACCACGGGGTTCCAGTAGGTCATCACCAGCACGGGCACGTCCGTGCGCGCCGTGATCTCGCGGAGCGCGGTGAACAGGTCGCGCGTGCGGTAGCCGGCGGCGAGAGCGGCTTGCGTCGCCTCCTGGATCAGCGGGCCGTCCATCACCGGGTCGCTGTACGGCGGGCCCAGCTCGATGATGTCGACGCCGTTCTCTGCCAGGGCGACCGCGGCGTCGATGCTCGTCTGCAGATCGGGGAAGCCGACCGGCAGGTAGCCGACGAACGCGCCGCGTCCCTCGGCGTGCGCCTTCGCGATCGCGTCCTCGACGGCGGATTTCGACTCGGTCACTTCGTTCCCTCGCTCAATCTGGTCGCACCGCGACGCATCATGCCTGCGCCCCCTGCGTCCCGTGCGACTCGGCCTGCTCCGCATCGTCGTACAGCTCGAAGTAGCGCGCCGCGGTGTCCATGTCCTTGTCGCCGCGACCCGACAGGCAGATCGCGATCACGGCGTCCGGACCGAGCTCGCGCCCGATCCGGAGAGCGCCCGCGAGCGCGTGCGCCGACTCGATCGCGGGGATGATGCCCTCCGTGCGGCTCAGCAGACGGAGCGCCTGCATCGCCTCGTCGTCCGTCGCGGGGATGTACTGCGCGCGTCCGATGTCCGCAAGCCACGCGTGCTCGGGTCCGACGCCCGGGTAGTCCAGTCCCGCCGATATCGAGTGCGACTCGACCGTCTGACCGTCCTCGTCCTGCAGCACGTACGTGCGCGATCCGTGCAGCACTCCGGGGCGCCCGCGCTCGATCGACGCGGCGTGCCGCGGCGTGTCGACGCCGTCGCCCGCCGCCTCGACGCCGTACAGCTCGACGTCCTCGTCATCGAGGAACGCGTCGAACATGCCGATCGCGTTGGAGCCGCCGCCCACGCACGCGAAGACCGCGTCGGGCAGTCGGCCCGCGCGCTCGATGAGCTGGGCGCGCGCCTCCTCGCCGATGATCTTCTGGAAGTCGCGCACCATGGCGGGGAACGGGTGCGGCCCCGCCGCCGTGCCGAAGATGTAGTTCGTCGTCTCGACGCTCGCGACCCAGTCGCGATACGCCTCGTTGATCGCGTCCTTGAGCGTGCGCGATCCGGTCGTCACGGGGACGACCTCGGCGCCGAGCAGGCGCATGCGGGCGACGTTGAGCGCCTGACGCTCGGTGTCGACCTCGCCCATGTAGATCGTGCACTCCATGCCGAACAGCGCCGCGGCCGTCGCGGTCGCGACGCCGTGCTGCCCCGCGCCCGTCTCGGCGATCACGCGGGTCTTGCCGAGGCGCTTGGTGAGCAGCGCCTGACCCAGCACGTTGTTGATCTTGTGCGATCCGGTGTGGTTCAGGTCCTCGCGCTTGAGGAAGACGCGGGCCCCGCCGGCGTGCTCGGCGAAGCGCGGCACCTCGGTGAGCGCGGACGGGCGGCCGGCGTAGTCCGCCAGCAGACCCGCGAGCTCGTCGCGGAACGCGGGATCTGCGATCGCGTCCGCGTGCGCGCGCGCCAGCTCGTCGATCGCGGCGACCAGCGACTCGGGCATATAGCGCCCGCCGAAGTCGCCGAAGAAGGGTCCGTGCTGGTCGCGCAGGCTGGTGGTGTCAGCGCTCATCGTTCCTCCTGCAGAGGTCGGCCCTGGCCCGCGTCCAGGAAGGCGGTCAGGGTGGCGACGGGGTCGCCCGTCACGAGCGCCTCGCCGATCAGCACCGCGTCGGCGCCGGCCGACCGGTAGTGCGCCACGTCGGCGGGCCGCAGCACCGCCGACTCGGCGACCTTGATCGCGTTCGCCGGGATGCGCTCGACCAGCCGTCCGAACAGGTCGCGATCCAGTTCGAAGGTCGACAGGTCACGCGCGTTCACGCCGATCAGCTCGGCGCCCAGATCGGCCGCGCGCGCCACCTCGTCGGCCGAGTGGGCCTCGACGAGCGGCGTCATCCCGAGCTCGCGGATGAGCGCGTACAGCTCGGCGAGGACGGGCTGCTCGAGCGCCGCGACGATCAGCAGCACGAGGTCGGCGCCTGCCGCGCGCGCCTCGAGCACCTGGTACGGCGTGGCGATGAAGTCCTTGCGCAGGACGGGCACCGACACCGACGCGCGCACCGCCGTGAGGTCGGCGAGGCTGCCCTTGAACCTGCGCTGCTCCGTGAGCACGCTGATCGCCGACGCGCCGCCCTGCTCGTAGAGCCCGGCCTGGTGCGCGGGGTCCGGGATGGCCGCGAGGTCGCCGCGCGACGGGCTCGCGCGCTTGACCTCGGCGATGATGCGCACCGCGTCCGCCGGCGAGAGCGCCGCGAGGGCATCCCGCGCGGCCGGCTGTGCGAGCGCCGCCTTCTCGACCTCCGCCAGGGGGCGCGCGAGGCTGCGGATCTCCGCGTCCTCCACCGCGCCGGCCGTGAGGTCGGCGAGCAGCATCAGTGCGCCTTCGAGGAGGACTTCGGTCCGTTCGCGCCGTAGCCGGCCTTGCCCATGATCCAGCCGACGAGGGCGCCGACGACGAGCAGGCCTGCGGCCACCCAGAAGAGCACCCACTGATCGATGAACAGTGCGACCGTGCCCAGCGCGACCGCGATCAGCATGATGATCACGGCCGTCCAGGCGGCGGGCGAGTGTCCGTGACCGGGGTCGCCGTTCGAGTGGCTCATGTCGGGTGTTCTCCTTCGTTGCGGGGGACCTCCGCAAGTCTATCGGGAGCGCGCGGCCGGAACCGTCGGATCGCGATACCGGATCACCGGGTCGGGTCGTCGCCGCGCGACAGTTCGTCCCACGAATCGATCGCGTCCAGGGGCGCGGCGTCGTCGCGCGCGGTGCCGTCGGCCGCGGCGTCGTAGCGTCGCCCGCCCCGCACCCACAGATGCCCGGTCGTCAGAGCCGCGAGACCCGCGAGGCCGATCAGGATCGCCGCGATGAGGGTCACGAGCGGCCACGCGGTGGCGGTGACGTCCTGCACCACGCCCGCGATCGCCTCGGCTCCCGCGAGGCCCGTGTGCTCGGTGACGACGGGGGCGACCGCCGACAGCGGCGGTGCGCCCAGCATGGGGGCCGACAGAACGACCAGGCCTGCCGCGACCACGACGGCCAGTGCGCCGAGCACGTAGCGCAGCGCACGTCCGACCAGCGTCAGCACGAGCCCCAGCGCGAGCACCGTGAGCGTGAGCGGCTGCAGCACGGGCACCGCCGTCGCGCCGGACACCGCCAGCTCCGCATCCGCGAGCCGTGCGACGGCCCACGTCTGCGTCGAGCCGATCAGAGCGACCGCGCCCGCCGCGAGGATCGTGACGACCGTGAGCGACTTCGCGCGCGTGCGCAGGCTCATGCCGGCCGGTCGTCCAGGTCCGCGGGCACGGCGCGCAGGTCGCGCGAGCCTTCCGGACCATCGTCGAAGCACGTGCGCGTGCCGGTGTGGCACGCGGGGCCGATCTGATCGACCTTGAGCAGCACGGCGTCGCCGTCGCAGTCGAGGCGCGCCTCGACCACGCGCTGGATGTGGCCGGACGTGTCGCCCTTGCGCCAGTACTCCCCGCGCGAGCGCGACCAGTACGTCACGCGACCCGCCGTGAGGGTGCGGCGCAGCGCCTCGGCGTCGAGCCAGGCGAGCATGAGCACCTCGCCGCTGTCCCACTGCTGCACGATCGCCGGGGCGAGGCCCTCCGCGTTGAACGCGACGCGGGCGATCCGCTGGTCGAGGTCCTGATCGCTCATCGCGTCTCGATCCCCTCCGCGCGCAGGGCGCTCTTGACGTCCTCGATCGTCAGCTGACCCGAGTGGAAGACGCTCGCCGCGAGCACGGCGTCGGCGCCGGCCGCGACGGCCGGCGGGAAGTGCTCGGGCGCCCCGGCACCGCCGGAGGCGATCACGGGCACGGGCGACGCGTCGCGCATCAGGCGGATGAGCTCGAGGTCGAAGCCCTGCTTGGTGCCGTCGGCGTCGATCGAGTTGACGAGCAGCTCGCCCGCGCCGCGCTCGATCGCCTCTCGCGCCCACGCGAGCGCGTCCAGGTCGGTCTCGGTGCGGCCTCCGTGCGTCGTCACGACGAAGCCGGACGGGGTGCGGGGCGAGCGCTTGACGTCGAGCGACAGCACGAGCGCCTGCGCGCCGAAGCGGTCGGCGATCTCGTCCAGCAGCACGGGCCGCGCGATCGCGGCCGAGTTCACGCCCACCTTGTCGGCGCCGACTTCCTGCAGGCGCGCGACGTCGTCGACCGTTCGCACGCCGCCGCCCACCGTGAGCGGGATGAAGACCTCCTCGGCTGTGCGGCGCACCACGTCGTACATGGTCGCGCGCTCGTCGACCGTGGCGGTGACGTCCAGGAAGGTCAGCTCGTCGGCGCCCTGGTCGAAGTACGTGCGCGCGAGCTCGACGGGATCGCCCATCTCGCGGAGGTTCTCGAAGTTCACGCCCTTCACGACGCGACCGGCGGCCACGTCGAGGCAGGGGATGACGCGTGTGGCGACGCCCACGGCTCAGAGCCTCGCGTTGTCGATCGCGGTGACCAGGATGGCGCGCGCGCCGAGCTCGTAGAGATCATCCATCACGCGGTTGACGCCCTTGCGGGGCACCATCACGCGAACCGCCACCCACTCGGGGTCGCGCAGCGGCGAGACGGTGGGCGACTCGATGCCCGACGCGATCTCCACCGCACGGTCGACGAGGTGCGCCGGCAGGTCGTAGTCGACCATCACGTACTGGCGCGCGACCATCACGCCCCGCAGGCGGCGCAGCAGCGTCTCCGTGCCCTCGGCGTCCTTGGGGCCGGCGATCAGCACGGCCTCCGACTCCAGCAGCACGGGGCCGAAGATCTCCAGGCCCGCCTGACGCAGCGTCGTGCCGGTCGAGACGACGTCCGCGACGGCGTCCGCGACCCCCAGCTGCACGGCGGACTCCACGGCGCCGTCGAGGGGGACGATGTCCACCGCGATGCCACGCTCGTCGAGGAACGCGTCGACCAGGCCCGGGTAGGCGGTCGCGACCCGGAGCCCCTCGAGGTCCTCCAGTCCGCTGAACCGTCCGGGAGGGCCCGCGAAGCGGAACGTCGAGTCGGCGAAGCCGAGCGTCTCGATCTCGCGCGCGGGCATCCGCACGTCGAGGAGCAGGTCGCGGCCGGTGATGCCGACATCCAGCGCGCCGAGGGCGACGTAGGTCGCGATGTCGCGCGGGCGCAGGAAGAAGAACTCGACGTCGTTGGCGGAGTCGATGAGGTGCAGCTGCTTGCTGTCGCGACGACCGGCGTAGCCGGCCTCCGCGAGCATGTCGGCGGCGGTCTCGGACAGGGATCCCTTATTCGGGACGGCGATGCGGAGCATGGTGGCTTTCGGGGAGAGGTCGACGAGGTCCGGAGGCGCGCCTCAGAGATGTCGGTAGACGTCCGCCGGCGTCAGGCCCTTCGCGATCATCATCACCTGCAGGTGGTAGAGCAGCTGCGAGATCTCCTCGGCCGCCTCGTCGTCCGACTGGTACTCGGCGGCCATCCAGACCTCGGCCGCCTCCTCGACGATCTTCTTGCCGATCGCATGCACGCCCGCGTCCAGCTGCGCGACGGTGCCGGATCCCTCCGGGCGCGTCTGAGCCTTCTCGCTCAGCTCGGCGAACAAGTCGTCGAAAGTCTTCACCCGTCAAGGCTACCGGGGATTCCGGAACCGATTCTCCGAGCGGAGGGGCGCCTCAGTGCCGGTGCTCGGCGGCCGTCGCGCGCAGGCCCGCGATCGCGGCGTCGATGTCGTCCGCGCCGAAGACGGCTGATCCCGCGACGAACGTGTCGGCGCCCGCCTCGGCCGCCTGCGCGATCGTCCCCGCCGCGATGCCGCCGTCGACCTGGAGCCAGACGTCGGCGCCGCGGCGCCGGGTCTCGTCCGCCAGGCGCCGCAGCTTGGGCATGGTCTCGGGTATGAAGCCCTGGCCCCCGAACCCCGGCTCGACCGTCATGACGAGGATTTGGTCGAACTCGTGCAGGTGCTCGAGCAGTCCGTCGACGTCGGTGGCGGGCTTGATCGCGACGCCCGCGCGGGCCCCGATCTCGCGCAGCCGCCGGGCCAGCGCGACCGGATCGGCGGCGGCCTCGAGGTGGAACGTGACCGAGGCGGCGCCGAGCTCCGCATAACCGGGAGCCCAGCGATCCGGGTCGTCGATCATGAGGTGCACGTCCAGGGGCACCGGGCTGGTCGCCTGGATGCGCTCCACCATCTGCGGACCGAACGTGAGGTTCGGCACGAAGTGGTTGTCCATGACGTCGACGTGCACGAAGTCGGCCGAGGCGATGCGCGCGAGCTCGGACTGCATGTTGACGAAGTCGGCCGCCAGGATGCTCGGGTTGATGCGCGGCGCGGGCGAACCGGACGGGTGCGAGGGCATGGATCGATCCTTCCGGGGTCGGTCAGCGCGTCTTGCGCAGCAGGGCGAGGAACATCGCGTCGGTGCCGTGCCGGTGTGGCCAGAGCTGGGCGTGACCCGCCCCCGACAGCGGCGCGGGCAGGTCGATCGCGCCGCGCGAGACACGGCGCAGCACGGCGCGCGCGTCGAGCTCCTCGACCTCGTCGCCGAGCTCCTCGCGCACCTGCGCGACGATCCCGGCGGTCTCGGCGAGGTGCGGCGAGCACGTGACGTACGCGACCGTGCCGCCCGGCTTCAGCGCCGTGACCGCCGCACGCAGCAGTCCCGCCTGCACCTGCGCGAGCTCGGCGACATCCGACGGCTGCTTGCGCCAGCGGGCCTCGGGACGACGACGCAGCGCGCCGAGACCCGTGCAGGGCGCGTCGACGAGGATGCGGTCGTAGGTTCCGGGGTGCTCGGACGCGAGCTCGCGGCCATCCTGCTCGAACACGGTCACCTCGAGCGGCACGGCGGCCAGGGCCTTGCGCACGAGTCCGGCGCGCGCCGGCACGAGCTCGTTGGCGTCGAGCGTGGCGCCGTGTGCGAGCGCCTCCGCCGCCAGCAGTGCGGTCTTGCCGCCGGGGCCCGCGCACAGGTCGAGCCAGCGCTCGCCCTCCCCCACCGTCGTGAGCCGGCTCAGCGCGAGCGCGACGAGTTGGGATCCCTCGTCCTGCACGCGCACCGTCCCTCCCGACGCGCGCACGAGCGGCTCGGGGTCGCCCGCGCGCAGGCGGAAGCCGACCGGCGAGTACGGCGTCCGGGTGCCGTCGGTCTCCCCCAGACCGGGCAGGGCGGCCATCGTGACGCGCGGCGAGACGTTGTCGGCGTCCAGCAGGTCGTCGAGCTCGTCGACGCGCCCCTCGGCGGCGAGGGCCCGCCGGAACGCGCGCACGATCCACACGGGATGCGACGACTCGAGCCCGATGCGCTCGTCGTCGGAGCGGGCGGTGTCGGCCACGCGCGTGAGCCAGTCGCCGGGATTGTCGCTCGAGACGCGGCGCAGCACGGCGTTCGCGAAGCCCGCGGCCCCCGATCCTGACGCCTCCCGCGCGAGTTCGACCGACTCGTTCACGGCGGCGTGCGATGCGACGCGCGTGGACATCAGCTGGTGCACGCCGAGACGCAGGGCGTCGAGGACGGGCGGGTCGATCGTCGCGGGATCCCGGTCGGCGGCGAGGCGGATGACCGCGTCATAGGTGCCGAGGCGGCGCAGCGTCCCGTACGTGAGCTCGGTCGCGAGCGCCGCATCGCCGCCCGACAGGCCCGCGCGCTCGAGCTCCCGCGGCAGCAGCAGGTTCGCGTACGCATCGGAGTCCTGCACGGCGCGCAGCACGCCGTAGGCGACCCGCCGCGCGGGCTGGACCTGCCGCCAGGACCTGTCGCTCATGCGCTGCGGCGTGCGGTGCCGGGAGGCGGGCGCCGACGCGCGGTTGTCCGAGCGGCGGCCGCCGCCCTCGCGACGCTCCACCATCAGTGCTCACCCCCGGGCGCGACGTCGAAGACGGGCGCGCCCCGCGTGCCCCGCGCCCAGTCGGCCGCGGCCATGGCCGCCTTGCCGGCGGGCTGCACGCGCTCGACGAGGATCGGCTGCGTGCCGGTGCCGACGAGGACGCCGTCGGTCACCGGCACGACGTGACCGGGCGCGAGCACGTCGGCGGACTCCGCTCGGCGCGCGGCGAGGATCTTGAAGCGCGCACCGTCGAGCGTCGTGTGCGCGCCGGGCTCGGGCGTCACGCCCCGGAAGCGGTCGAGCACGCGCTCCGCCGGAGCGGTCCAGTCGAGCAGGCCGTCGTCGATCGTGAGCTTCGCCGCGTGCGTCGCCTCGCCCTCCTGGGCGACGGCGACCGCCGTGCCGGCCGCGATGCCGGCGACCACGTCGGCCAGCAGGGACGCGCCGCTCTCCGCGAGCGTGTCCAGTACGTCGCCCGCCGTGGCGTCCTCCGGCACGTCGTAGCGCAGCTCGCCGAACACGTCGCCCGCATCCAGCTCGGGCACGAGGCGGAACACGGCGGCGCCCGTGACACGATCGCCCGCCATCAGGGCGCGCTGCACCGGAGCGGCACCGCGCCAGCGCGGCAGCAGCGAGAAGTGCAGGTTGATCCAGCCGTGCGGCGGCAGCGACAGCAGCGGCTCGCGCACGAGTCCGCCGTACGCGACGACGACCGCCAGGTCGGGTTCGAGCGAGGCGATCCGCTCGGTCGCCCCGGCGTCGAGGCGCGCGGCCCTGATCACCGGAAGATCCAGCTCGGCGGCCGCGGCCGCGACGGGCGACGGCGTGAGGACGCGCTTGCGTCCCAGGGGCGCATCCGGCCGCGTCACGACGGCGGCGATCTCGTGCCCCGCGGCGTGCAGCGCCCGCAGCGAAGGGACGGCGACGGACGGTGTCCCCGCGAACACGATCCTCATCCGGTCAGCGGCCACTGCTCCCCCGTCTCGCCGTCCTCCAGCCCGCCCCGCGGGCCGATCCGGCGCCTTTCACAACTCCGGCTCGACGATGTCGAGCCTGGTCGCGAGTATATTCCGCGGCGCCGCCTGTCTCGATCCGGGCCCCTTTGCGCCGCGCCGGGCGGAGCGGGCATTCACCGCCTCCGCGACGACGGATGCGCGCAGGCTCGCGGCCACCGCGGCGCCGCGTGCGTAGTCGAACCGCACGAGCGCGCGGGCGCCCGGCCAGCCCTGGCGATCCACGGGCACGGGCCCGAGCACGGCGTCGGCGGCGAGATCGGGCACGTCGGTGCGCAGGACGGCGAGGGCGCGATCGACCGCCGCCACGTCACCCTCCAGGCGCGCGACGCGCGACGTGGGCGGCATCCGCAGCGGCGCGCGGTCGCTCAGCTCGGCGCGCGCATAGGCAGCCTGCGTCCAGGTCGCCAGGGCCCGCGCGACACCGCCCGTCACGCCCACCAGGTGCACGGGCGCGCCCGGTGCCGCGAGTGCCGCGGCGTTCGACCACCAGCGCAGGCACGACTCGCCGATCCGCAGCTCGGGCGCCTGCAGCATGCGGTCGCCGTCGAGCAGCAGCACCGCGCGGTAGCCGCCCTCCGCGATCGGCTCTGCGCCGCGCGTGGCGACCACGAGCGCGGGTCGCCCATCCACCTCGCGCACCGGATGAGCGCCGTCGGCGACGATGACCCGGGCACCGGGGAACGCACGCCCGAGCTCGTCGGCCGTGCGCTCGCTTCCCGACGACGCCAGCCGCACGCGCGGCGAGGAGCAGTTGGCGCAGGTCCACGCGTTCGCCGAGCGGCCGCACCAGCCGCAGACCGGCACCGCCCCGCGTCCCGGCGCATGCAGCGGCCCGCCGCAGTGGCGGCAGCGCGCGGGCGTGCGGCAGTCGGCGCACACGAGGGTCGGCGCGTAGCCGGGGCGCGCCACCTGCACGAGCACCGGGCCCTGCTCGAGTCCCTCGCGCGCCGCGCGGAACGCCGCGGACGGGATGCGGGCGCCGGGTCGTTCGCTCTCGGTCACGGCGCTCAGGATGACGTTCGGCGCGTAGCGCCGGGACGGCGGCACGTCGTGCACCCACCCGAGCGCGACGAGGCGCTCGACATCGGCCGTGCGGGTGTGCCCCGCGAGCAGCAGCGCGGGCTTCTCGCCCGACTCGGGATCGGCGAGCTCCTGCCGCACAAGGGCGGCGTCGCGCGCGTGCACGTAGGGTGCGAGCTGCTCCTCGAACAGCGGATCGCCGTCATCCCACAGCGCGATGAGCCCGGGCCGCCGCACGGGCGAGTACACGGCGGAGCGGTTGCCGATCACGACGCAGGGGGCGTCCTCGAGCGTGCGGAGGAACCCGCGGTAGCGCTCGGGTCCGGTCTGCTGGGCATCGTGCCGCACGACGGCGGCGGACGGGAGCACCTCGAGCAGTGCGGCGTGCAGAAGATCGAGGTCGCGGTGATCCGGCACGGCGAGCACCGCGGAGCGCCCCCCGGCCAGGACGACCGTGGCCGCCGCCGCCAGCAGCGCGGTCCATGCCGGACGCGGGCCCTCGAGACGGGCGGGGGCGTCGACCGCGATGCGTCCGGCATCCGCGATCCGGTCGCCGAGCCCCGGGAACGCGTCCAGCACGGCGCGCGCCGCCGCGACGGTCTCGTCCGCGACGACCGGGGCGGCGTGCCTCTCCCCCGCGAGCCATTGCTTCTCGACCCGCACCTGGCGCTTCGGGATCGCCAGGCGGAGGATGTCGATCGCCGATCCGGCGGCCCTGTCCGCCACACGCCGCGCGAGCGTGTACAGGTGCGGCGGCAGCACCTGCGCGGCCGAGACGACGGCGTCCAGCTCGGACAGCGGCCGATCGCCGTCCGCCTCGTCGGCCACCTCGACGACGTAGCCCTCCACCACGCGTCCCGCGGTGCGCAGCGGCGCCTTGATCCGGACGCCCGGCACCGCCTCCTGCTCGAGCTCCGCCGGGATCGCGTAGTCGAACAGCCGGTCGAGCTGCGGCAGCGGCGAGTCGATCAGGACGCGCGCGATCCGGCGCGACACCGCGGCTTCCCCCGGATCCGGGCGGATCAGAGACCCGCGGCGCGCCGCAGGTCGTCGACGCGCGTGGTCTGCTCCCACGTGAAATCGGGCAGCTCGCGGCCGAAGTGACCGTACGCGGCGGTCTGCGCGTAGATGGGCCGCTTGAGGTCGAGCTGCTCGATGATCGCCGCGGGGCGCAGGTCGAACACCGAGCGGATGGCGTCGACGATCACGTCGTCGGAGACCTTGCCCGTGCCGAACGACTCCACGTACAGGCCGACGGGGTTCGCCTTGCCGATCGCGTACGCGACCTGCACCTCGAGGCGGTCGGCGAGGCCTGCCGCGACGGCGTTCTTGGCGACCCAGCGCATGGCGTAGGCGGCCGAGCGGTCGACCTTGGACGGGTCCTTGCCGCTGAAGGCGCCGCCACCGTGGCGGGCGGCGCCGCCGTACGTGTCGATGATGATCTTGCGGCCCGTGAGGCCCGCGTCGCCCTTGGGGCCGCCCGTCACGAAGGGGCCCGCGGGGTTGATGTAGAGCTTGACGTCGCCGGCGTCGAGCCCGGTCTGCTCGAGCACGGGACGGATCACGCGCGCCTCGACCTCGGCGCGGATCTCGTCCTGCGTCATCTTCGGGTGGTGCTGCGTGGAGACGACGACCGCGTCGACCGTCTTCGGCGTGAAGCCGTCGTAGCCCAGCGTGACCTGCGTCTTGCCGTCGGGGCGCAGGAACGGCATCTCGCCGTTGCGACGCACCTCGGTGAGCCGCTCGGCGAGCCGGTGGGCCGTCCACGCCGCCATGGGCATGAGCTGCGGGGTCTCGTTGGCCGCGAAGCCGAACATGATGCCCTGGTCACCCGCGCCCAGCTCGTCGTAGTGATCGGACGATCCCTCGCGCGTCTCGAGCGCCGTGTCGACGCCGGCCGCGATGTCGCCGGACTGCTCGCCCACCGACACGCTGACGCCGCACGAGTCGCCGTCGAAGCCCATGTCGCTCGACGTATAGCCGATGCGGTTGATCACGCCGCGCACGATCGCGGGGATCTCGACGTACGCCTCGGTGCGGATCTCACCCGCCACGTGCACGAGACCGGTCGTGACGAGCGTCTCGACCGCGACGCGGCTCTCGGGATCGCTCGCGAGGAGGCCGTCGAGGATGCTGTCCGAGATCTGGTCGCAGATCTTGTCGGGGTGTCCCTCGGTGACCGACTCTGACGTGAAAAGGCGAAGGCTCATGCTGCTCCTGGTCGACGATCGGGCTCAGACGAGAAGGTGGTCGCCACCCATGATGGGGGCGACCACCGACATCGTGCGAGGCGCTTACTCTGCGTGACGCAGGCGCAGCTTGTCCTGGTGGATCTCGTGCAGCGCGATCGTGAGCGGCTTGTCCTCGACCGAGGAGTCGACGAGCGGGCCGACGTTGTCGAACAGGTTCCCCTCGTGGAGATCCGTGTAGTAGTCGTTGATCTGACGCGCGCGCTTGGCGCCGTAGATGACCAGCTGGTACTTCGAGTCGACCTTGTCGAGCAGCTCGTCGATGGGCGGGTCGATGATGCCCTTGTTCTCCGTGGTCACGTGGATCCTCCTGTCGGGCGCGCGCTACGAGCGCGCGGAAGCATCTGACAATTCTACGACCTGCCGCGCCGCGGTGGCGACGTCCTCGTTCACGATGTGGAAGTCGAACTCGTTCTGCGCCGCGAGCTCGACGCGCGCGGTGCGCAGGCGACGCGCCCGCTCCTCGTCGTCCTCGGTGCCGCGGCCGACGAGCCGGTGCACGAGTTCGTCCCAGCTCGGCGGCAGCAGGAACACGAGCGAGGCGCGGGGATCCGCCGCACGCACCTGGCGGGCGCCCTGCAGGTCGATCTCGAGCAGCACCGTGCGGCCGTCGAGCAGCGCCGCCTCGATCGGGCCGCGAGGCGTTCCGTAGCGGTGCTTGTTGTGCACGACCGCGTGCTCGAGCAGCTCGTCCTCGGCGATCATCCGGTCGAACTCCGCGTCGTCCACGAAGTAGTAGTGCACGCCGTCGATCTCACCCGGTCGCGGCGGACGCGTCGTCGCCGAGACCGACACGAGGATCTCGGGGTGGTCCTCGCGGATGCGCGCCGAGACGGTGCCCTTGCCGACGGCCGTGGGGCCGGCGAGCACGAGCAGGCGGCTGCGGCCGGGCCGCGGACGGGGCTCCGGCATCCGGCGATCGAGCCACGCCTGCAGCGCTGTGCGCTGGCGCGTGCCGAGCCCGCCGAGACGCTTGACGGGTGAGATGCCGAGCTCCGACAGGATCCGGTCGCGCTTGCCCTCACCGATCGCGGGCAGCGCCGTCAGGAAGTCGGGCACGCGCAGCGTGCCGGCGGGCGACGACGGATCCGCGACCGCACGGCGCAGCACCTCCTGCGGCGTCACGACGCGCGTGCTGAGGTCGCGCTTGAGCGAGGCCCGGGCGCGGCGTGCGGCGACGGCACGTCGCGATGCGGCGGCGCGGTCGACCTCCGGGGGCCGCGTCGCGCTGCCGCGCGCGTGGTTCTCCGCGGTGTCAGACATGCGCACCCTCCTCGGTGACGGTCGGATAGGCAGCGGCCGCGGCGGCGACCGCGTCCGCGATGCCGTCGGGCCCGGCGGACAGGATGCTGCGGCTCTCGCTCGCGACGACCGTGGACGCCATCGCACCGTACACGGCACGCAGCTGGTCCGGGCGGGCGCCCTGGTGGCCGAAGCCCGGCGCGAGGACGGGAGCCGGGGGCGCGAACGGCCGGAGCCCCGCCTCCGCCCAGTCGACCGTCGCGCCGATCACGAAGCCGAGGCTGCCCCATTCCCCGTCGCCCACCGCGGTCGCGTTGCGGTCCGAGACCTCCGCGATCACGGCGGCCGAGACGGTGCCGCCCGCGGCGGTCGTCGCGCGCTGCAGCATCGTCGCCTCGGGGTTGCTCGTCGCCGCCAGCACGAACGCGCCCTTGCCGTGCGCGAGCGCGTGGGCGAACGTCCCCGACAGCGCGCCGACGCCGAGGTACGGGCTCACCGTCAGCGCGTCGGCCTCGAGCGGGGCGCCCGCCGTGAGCCAGGCCGCCGCGTACGCGTCCATCGTCGAGCCGATGTCGCCCCGCTTGGCATCGGCGATCGCCAGCACGTCGGCCGCACGCGCGGCCGCGAGCACCTCCTCGAGAGCCGCGAGCCCGGCGGATCCGTGGCGCTCGAAGAACGACACCTGCGGCTTGACGAAGCCCGCGCGCCCGGCCGCGGCGTCCACGACGCGCAGACCGAACTCGCGCACGCCGGCCGCGTCCGCCGTCAGACCCCAGGCCGCCAGGAGCGGCTCATGCGGGTCGATGCCGACGCACAGGTGCCCGCGCCGCGCGATGGCGGCGCGCGCACGCTCACCGAACGAGTCCCGCGTCGCGGTGCCGGATGAGGTCATCGAGCCTCCACGGCCACCGCGCTGCGCTGCTCGCGCTCAGTCGCGTACTCCTGCAGGCTCTTCACGGAGAAGCCCTCGGCCATCGTGTCCATCGCGCTCACGGCCGCGCCGAGCGTGGCGATCGTGGTGAACAGCGCCTTGTCACCGCCCACCGCCGCCGCACGGATCTCGTAGCCGTCGGCACGCGCCGACATGCCGCTCGGGGTGTTCACGATCATGTCGACGCGGCCCTCGTTGATGAGGTCGACGATGTTCTCCTCGCCGGATGCCTGCGTCGCGCTGTACTTGCCCACGACCTCGGCCCGGATGCCGTTGCGCAGCAGAATCTCGGCCGTGCCCTCGGTCGCGAGGATCGAGAAGCCGAGCTGCTGCAGGCGGTGCGCGGGGAGGAGCACGTCGCGCTTGTCGGCGTCGGCGACCGAGATGAACACCGTGCCGCCGCGCGGGATGCCGCCGTATGCCGCCGACTGGCTCTTCGCGAAGGCGGTCGGGAAGTCGCGGTCGATTCCCATCACCTCACCCGTCGAACGCATCTCCGGGCCGAGCACCGAGTCGACGATGTGTCCCTCGCGCGTGCGGAAGCGCTTGAACGGCAGCACCGCCTCCTTGACCGAGACCGGCGAGTCGATCGGCACCCGCGAGCCGTCGTTCTCCGGCAGCAGCCCCTCGGCGCGGAGCGCGTCGATCGTCTCGCCCGCCATGATGCGCGAGGCGGCCTTCGCGAGCGGGATCCCGAGCGCCTTCGACACGAACGGCACCGTGCGGCTCGCGCGCGGATTCGCCTCGATCACGTAGAGCACGCCCGCGCTGATCGCGAACTGCACGTTCAGCAGGCCGCGCACGCCCACGCCCTGGGCGATCGCCAGGGTCGCCTCGCGCACGCGGTCGATCTCGGTGCGGCCGAGGGACATGGGCGGCAGGGCGCAGCTCGAGTCGCCGGAGTGGATGCCGGCCTCCTCGAGGTGCTCCATGATGCCGCCGATGTACAGCTCGTGGCCGTCGTACAGCGCGTCGACATCGATCTCCACCGCGTCGTCCAGGAACCGGTCGACGAGCAGCGGCGCGTCCTCGCCGATGATCGCGTGCTCCGCGATGCGCGCGAAGTAGTCGCGCAGACTCGGGGTGTCGTACACGATCTCCATGCCGCGTCCGCCGAGCACGAAGCTCGGGCGCACGAGCACGGGGTAGCCGATCTCCTCGGCGATCCGGACGGCCTCGGCCTCGTCCGTCGCGGTGCCGTTGCGGGGCGCGACGAGGCCGCCGCGCTCGAGGATCTCGCCGAAGAGCTTGCGGTCCTCGGCGAGGTCGATCGCGGCGGGGCTGGTGCCGAGGATCCGGTAGCCGGCCTCCTCGATGCCCTTCGCGAGCCCGAGCGGCGTCTGACCGCCGAGCTGGCACACGACGCCGTGGATCTCGCCCGAGAGCGACTCGGCGTGCAGCACCTCGAGCACGTCCTCGAGCGTCAGCGGCTCGAAGTAGAGGCGGTCCGAGGTGTCGTAGTCGGTCGAGACGGTCTCGGGGTTGCAGTTGACCATGACGGTCTCGTAGCCCGCGGCCGACAGCGCGAACGACGCGTGCACGCACGAGTAGTCGAACTCGACGCCCTGGCCGATGCGGTTCGGGCCGGAGCCGATGATGATGACCTTCCGGCGGTCGGACGGCGTCACCTCGGTCTCGAAGTCGTAGCTCGAGTAGTGGTACGGCGTGAGCGCGGGGAACTCGCCCGCGCACGTGTCGACCGTCTTGTACACGGGACGCAGGCCGAGACCGTGGCGGACGCCCCGCGCCTCGGTCTCGGCGATGCCGCGCAGCTGCGCGATCTGCGCGTCCGAGAAGCCGTGCTCCTTCGCGAGCCGCAGGACGGACTCGTCGAGCTCGGGGGCGGTTGCGACCGCCTCGGCGACCTCGTTGATCAGGACGATCTGGTCGAGGAACCACGGATCGATCGCGGTCGCGTCGAACGCCTCGGCGACCGTCGCGCCCTTGCGCAGCGCCTGCTGCACGAGCACGAGGCGGCCGTCCGTGGGGGTGCGGGCCTCGAGCAGGAGCTCCTCGGTCGAACGCGGCTCGTCGCCCCAGTGGAAGCTGGAGCCGCGCTTCTCGATCGAGCGCAGCGCCTTCTGCAGCGCGGTCGTGTAGTTGCGGCCGATCGCCATGGCCTCGCCCACCGACTTCATGGTCGTGGTGAGGGTCGGGTCCGCGGCCGGGAACTTCTCGAAGGCGAAGCGCGGGACCTTGACGACCACGTAGTCGAGCGTGGGCTCGAACGACGCCGGCGTGACCTTCGTGATGTCGTTCGGGACCTCGTCGAGCCGGTAGCCCAGCGCGAGCTTCGCGGCGAGCTTGGCGATCGGGAAGCCCGTGGCCTTGGACGCGAGCGCCGACGAGCGCGACACGCGGGGGTTCATCTCGATCACGATGATCCGGCCGTCCGCGGGGTTGACCGCGAACTGGATGTTGCAGCCGCCGGTGTCGACACCCACGGCGCGGATGATGTCGATGCCGATGTCGCGGAGCTTCTGGTACTCGCGGTCGGTGAGGGTCAGGGCCGGTGCGACGGTGATCGAGTCGCCCGTGTGCACGCCCACCGGGTCGACGTTCTCGATCGAGCACACCACGACCGTGTTGTCGGCCGTGTCGCGCATCAGCTCGAGCTCGTACTCCTTCCACCCGAGGATCGACTCCTCGAGCAGGACCTCGGTCGTCGTCGACTCGCGCAGGCCCGCGCCGGCGATGCGGCGCAGATCCTGCTCGTCGAACGCGAAGCCCGAGCCCAGGCCGCCCATCGTGAAGGACGGACGCACGACGAGCGGGTAGCCGAGCTCGGCCGCTCCCGCGAGCACTTCCTCCATCGTGTGGGCGATCACGCTGCGCGCGACCTCGGCGCCCGCCTCGATCACGAGCTCCTTGAAGATCTGACGGTCCTCGCCCTTGCGGATCGCGTCGACCTTCGCGCCGATCAGCTCGACGTCGTACTTCTCGAGGATGCCGCGCTCGTGCAGCGCCATGGCCGCGTTCAGCGCGGTCTGGCCGCCGAGGGTCGGCAGGATCGCGTCGGGCTTCTCCTTGGCGATGATCGTCTCGATCACCTCGGGCGTGATCGGCTCGATGTACGTCGCGTCGGCGAACTCCGGATCCGTCATGATCGTGGCCGGGTTGGAGTTCACGAGGATGACGCGCACGCCCTCCTCGCGGAGCACGCGGCACGCCTGGGTGCCGGAGTAGTCGAACTCGACGGCCTGACCGATGACGATCGGGCCCGATCCGATGACGAGAACGGACTGGATGTCGTCGCGCTTAGGCATTCGCGTCCTTCTTGGCGTTCTTGCTGGCAAGGTGCTCCACGACCATGTCGCGGAAGCGGTCGAACAGGTAGTTGGCGTCGTTCGGGCCGCCGGCGGCCTCCGGGTGGTACTGCACCGAGAAGGCGGGGATGTCGAGCGCACGCAGGCCCTCCACGACGTCGTCGTTCAGGCCCACGTGGCTCACCTCCACGCGGCCGTAGCCGGCGGGGCTGTCGAACTCGCCCACGAGCGGCGCGTCGACCGCGAAGCCGTGGTTGTGCGCCGTGATCTCGACGCGGCCCGTGAGCTTGTCCTTCACGGGCTGGTTGATGCCGCGGTGGCCGAACGGCAGCTTGTACGTGCCCAGGCCGAGCGCGCGGCCCAGCAGCTGGTTGCCGAAGCAGATGCCGAAGAAGGGCAGCTGCTCGTCCAGGATGCCGCGCAGCAGCTGCACGTGCTCCTCCGACGCGGCGGGGTCGCCCGGACCGTTGGAGTAGAACGCCGCGACCGGGTCGATCGCGAGCAGCTGCTCCCTCGTGACGTTCTGCGGCAGCACGTGCACCTCGAAGCCGCGGCGCGCGAGGTTGTTGACGGTCGCCTGCTTGATGCCGAGGTCGATGACCGCGAGGTTGCCGATCTTCTCCCCCACGGCGGGCGTGACGGCGGCGACCTCGACGGAGACCTGACCCGACAGGTTCTGCCCGGCCATCTGCGGGGCCTCGGTCACGAGACGCAGCTGCTCGTCCTCGGCGATATGCGCGGCGTCGCCCGAGAAGATGCCGCCGCGCATGCTGCCGGCCGAGCGGATGTGACGCGTGATCGCGCGCGTGTCGATCCCGCTGATGCCCACGATGCCGTCGCGCTCGAGCGCGTCGTCGAGCGACTCCTCGGCGCGCCAGCTCGAGACGACGCGCGAGGGGTCGCGCACGATGTAGCCGGCGACCCAGACGCGACGCGACTCGGGGTCCTCCGTGTTGACGCCGGTGTTGCCGATGTGCGGCGCGGTCTGCAGCACGATCTGTCCGGCGTAGGACGGGTCGGTCAGGGTCTCCTGGTAGCCGGTCATGCCGGTCGTGAAGACGACCTCGCCGAGGGTCGTGCCGCGCGCGCCGTAGGCGTGCCCGGGGTAGCGCGTGCCGTCCTCGAGGACGAGCACGGCCGGCTGGCGGTCGAGGAGCGATGTCATCGCTGTGCTCCCATCTGGGTGGAGTCGGAGTCGGATTCTGTGCGGAGGCGCTCGATCTCGGACACCAGGGCGTCCGGATCCGCGTCCTGCAGCCGCACATAGCTGTCGCAGATCGTGCCGTCGTCGGCCGTCCAGGCCACGAGCACGAGGCCGTCGTACTCGACGACGCGGTCGATGGTCCACGTCGCGCGACCGGCGTCCCGCAGGCGCGGCGCGTCGAGGAAGACCGTGGGCTCGCCGGGCATGTCGAGCGCGACGCCGGCGTCGGTCACGGTCACCGTCACGCGCGAGCGGAAGGCGAGGTGCTTCACGTTCAGGCGATCCAGCGGCTTCTCATGCCGCGTGGTGGCGACGTAGAGGCCCGTGAACGTGGCGCGCACCGCGCCCCGGCGCTCGGCGACGGGAGCGATCACGCCGGCGTCGCGCCTCGCTCGTCGTCGCCATCCCCACACCATGAGGGCGAGGGCGATCACGGCGATCGCGACGAAGATCATCGAGGCGGCCTCGTGGCTCACGCGCGCACCGCCTCGAGGTCGACGACGTCGCCGTCGGCGAGCGTCGCGTAGCCGCGGTGGATCGTCCACATCACGCGGCCGGGCAGCTCCCGCCCCACGTAGGGCGAGTTGACGCTGCGGCCGCGCAGGTCGGACGTGCCGAACGCGCCGCCCGTGGCCGGGTCGTAGAGCGTGAGCTCGGCGGGCCGGCCCGCCTCGAGCGGCGTGCCGTGGCCCGCGAGACGCCCGATGCGGGCGGGCGTCTTCGACAGCACGCGGGCCACGCCCGCCCAGTCGAGCAGACCCGTGGAGACCATGGCCTGGTGCACGACGCGCAGCGCGCTCTCGAGCCCGACCATGCCGTTCGCGGCGGCCTGCCACTCGCACGCCTTCGCCTCGGCGGGATGCGGTGCGTGATCGGTGGCGACGATGTCGATCGTGCCGTCCGCGAGGCCCTCCCGCACGGCCTGCACGTCCTCGGCCGTCCGCAGCGGCGGGTTGACCTTGAAGCGCGCGTCGTAGTCGCGCACCAGCTCGTCGGTCAGCAGCAGGTGGTGCGGAGTCACCTCGGCGGTGACGTCGATGCCGCGCTTCTTCGCCCAGCGGATGATGTCGACGGACCCGGCCGTGGAGAGGTGGCAGACGTGCAGGCGCGAGCCCACGTGCTCCGCCAGCAGCACGTCGCGCGCGATGATCGACTCCTCGGCGACGGCGGGCCATCCCGCGAGGCCGAGCTCGGCGGACACGACGCCCTCGTTCATCTGCGCGCCCTCGGTCAGGCGGGGATCCTGCGCATGCTGCGCCACGACGCCGTCGAAGGCCTTCACGTACTCGAGCGCGCGGCGCATGATCAGCGGGTCCCACACACAGAAGCCGTCGTCGCTGAACACCCGGACGCGAGCGCGCGAGTCGGCCATCGCGCCGAGCTCGGCGAGGCGCTCGCCCCGCTGCCCGACCGTGACCGCGCCGATCGGCTGCACGGTCGCGTACCCGGCGGCCTCACCCAGCGCGAGCTCCTGCTCGACAACGCCCGCCGTGTCGGCGACCGGCGAGGTGTTGGGCATCGCGAACACCGCCGTGAACCCGCCCGCGGCGGCCGCGCGCGTGCCGGTCAGGATCGTCTCGCTCGCCTCGTAGCCCGGCTCGCGCAGGTGCGTGTGGAGGTCCACGAGACCGGGCAGCGCGACGAGTCCGTCCGCGTCGATGCGCGTGGCGCCCTCGCGCGAGAGTCCGGATCCGACCTCGGCGATCCGGCCGTCCTCGATCAGCAGGTCGGCGCGGTCGCCGCCCTCGATCGATGCTCCGGTGATGAGAAGGACACCGCTCATCGCTCCTCCTCACTCTGGGGCTTCGCATCCGTCCGCTCCCCCGCCAGCAGCAGGTAGAGCACAGCCATCCGCACGGAGACCCCCGCCTTGACCTGCTCGAGCACCGTCGATCGCGGCGAATCGGCGGCCTCGGCCGAGATCTCCAGGCCCCGGTTCATGGGTCCGGGGTGCATCACAATGCTACCGGCTGGCAGGCTGTCAAGTCGCCGCGGGTCGAGCCCCCACCTGCGGGAATACTCCCGCTCAGAGGGGAAATACGCGGCGTTCATGCGCTCAAGCTGGATGCGCAGCATCATGAGCGCGTCGGGGTCCGCCGAGATCGCCTCGTCGAGGTCGTAGCGCACGGTCACGGGCCAGTTCGAGATGTCCTGCGGCAGCAGCGTCGGCGGCGCGACCAGCGTGACGTCCGCACCCAGCGTGTGGAGCAGCCACACGTTCGAGCGCGCGACGCGCGAGTGCAGGATGTCCCCGACGATCGCGACGCGGAAGCCCGCGAGGTCCTTGCCGCGGCTGTCCGCGCCGTGGCGGCGCTTGCGCATCGTGAACGCGTCGAGCAGCGCCTGCGTGGGGTGCTCGTGCGTGCCGTCGCCGGCGTTCACGACGCCCGCGTCGATCCAGCCGCTCGTCGCGAGCGTGCGGGGCGCTCCGGACGCGCCATGGCGGATCACGACCGCGTCGGCCCCCATCGCCTGCAGCGTCTGGGCGGTGTCCTGCAGGCTCTCGCCCTTCGAGACGCTCGAGCCCTTCGCCGCGAAGTTGATCACGTCGGCCGACAGGCGCTTGGCCGCGGCCTCGAACGAGATGCGCGTGCGCGTGGAGTCCTCGAAGAACAGATTCACGACGGTCTTGCCGCGCAGGGTGGGGAGCTTCTTGACCTCGCGCGACTGCGTGTCGGCCATGTCCTCCGCGATGTCGAGGATGCGGATCGCGTCCTCGCGCGGGAGCGTGTGCGTGTCGAGCAGGTGCCTCATGCGTCGCCGCCCTCGATCGACACCTCGTCGGATCCGCCGTCGACCTCCGTGACGCGCACGTTGACGCGCTCGCTGCGCGAGGACGGCAGGTTCTTGCCGACGAAGTCGGGCCGGATCGGCAGCTCGCGGTGCCCGCGGTCGACGAGGATGGCCAGACGCACCGCGGCCGGGCGCCCGATGTCGTTCAGGGCGTCGAGCGCGGCGCGGATGCTGCGGCCCGAGAACAGCACGTCGTCGACGAGCACCACGACCTTGCCGTCGATGCCCCCGGCGGGGATCTGCGTGGGCCGCGGCGTGCGCGTCGGATGCTTGGCGAGGTCGTCGCGGTACATCGTGACGTCCAGGGACCCGGTCGGCACCGCCTGTCCGGCGAAGCGCTCGATCAGGGCGGAGAGCCGCTGCGCGAGGGTCACGCCACGCGTCGGGATCCCCAGCAGGATCAGTCCGTCCGGGCCCTTGTTCGACTCGAGGATCTCGTGTGCGATCCGCGTCAGGGCCCTGGCGATGTCGGCGTCGTTCAGCACGGCACGCGTGCTCATCCGCCTCTCCCTTCTCCGCCTCACGGGACGGTGTTAAAGGTGCAGGTGGTGATCAGTCTAGTTCAGCTGGAGCGTGCGATGCGGGCGAGGACTCCGTGGACGAACGCGCCCGAGTCGTCCGTCGAGAACTCCTTGGCGAGCTCCACGGCCTCGTCGATCGCGACCGCGGTCGGCACGTCGGGGTTGTGCAGGATCTCCCACGTCGCGATGCGCAGCAGGGCGCGGTCGACGGCCGGCATGCGGTCGATCTTCCAGTCGCGGCTGTGCGTCGTGATCTGCTCGTCGATCTCCGCGGCCGCGTCGATCACGCCGTCGACGATCTCGCGCGCGTAGAGCCACGAGGCCTGCCGCGCGGGCTCGGAGGCCGCGCGCTTGGCCTCGGCGGCCAGGGCCACCGCGAGCTCGTCGCCGCGCACGTCGGCGGAGAAGAGGATGTCGAGGGCGCGCTTGCGCGCCTTGGTGCGGGCGCTCACGCGCTCACTTCTCGCGGCCGAGGTAGTCGCCCGTGCGGGTGTCCACCTTGACGCGCGTGCCGGTCTCGAGGAACAGCGGCACCTGGATCTCGGCGCCGGTCTCGACCGTGGCGGGCTTGGTGCCGGCGGACGAGCGGTCGCCCTGCAGGCCCGGCTCGGTGTACGTGATCTCGAGGATCACGGAGGCGGGGAGTTCGACGTACAGCGGCGTGCCGTCGTGCAGCGCGATCGTGACCTCCTGGTTCTCGAGGAGGAACTTCGACGCGTCGCCGACCGTGGCGGCGGGGACGTTGATCTGGTCGTAATCCTTGGCGTCCATGAAGACGAAGTTGTCGCCGTCGTTGTAGAGGTACGTGTAGTCGCGGCGGTCGACGTTCTGGATGTCGACCTTGGCGCCCGCGTTGAACGTCTTGTCGACGACCTTGCCGGTCACGACGTTCTTGAGCTTGGTGCGGACGAACGCGCCGCCCTTGCCGGGCTTGACGTGCTGGAACTCCACGACGCTCCAGAGCTGTCCGTCGATGCTGAGCACGACGCCGTTCTTGATGTCTGCGGTGGATGCCATGAGTGGGGAGTTTCCGTTCGTCCTGAGGGATGCGGCCGGATGCGACCGAGAGCCGATTCTACCGGGTCGCTTCTGCGCGGCCCGTCAGCGGCCGGCGGAGTCCTGCGCCGCGAGCCGCACGGGGGCGTTCATCGCGCCGTACCCGTCGTAGCCGTCCCGCCGCTCGACGAACTCCCAGAACGCCCGGCCGGGCGCCGACGCGTAGAAGTGCAGGTACTCCCCCGTCGCATCGCGGTCGTAGAGCAGATCGAGCCCCCGCAGCTCATCGATCCGGTCGTCCGGCAGTCCGAAGCGGGCCGCGAGATCGTCGTAGTAGTTGCCGGGGATGGGCAGGATGTCGAGGCCCCGCGCGCGCCCCTCGCGCGCGAGCGCGACGACGTCTCTGCAGCGGAACGCGACGTGCTGCGACAGCCCGGCGCCCGGCCCGCGCTCGGCCACGATCGGCGGCGCGACGTTGAGCGGCATCCGGATCGCCCGGTCCGGCGTCTGCAGCACGCGCGACTGCACGAGGCCGCGCGGGCTCGCGACGTCCGTGCCCCCCGCGGGCTCGAGCGACAGAACCGCACGATAGAACAGCACGGTCTCGTCGATCACCTGCCACGGCTGCGTGAGACTGACGTGGTCGATCCCGGTGACCAGTCCCCCGCCGCGCGGATCGCCGTCGACGAACTCGGACACCCACACCGGCTCGTCCACGGACGCGGCGTACCAGTACACCTCCGAGCCGTCGGGCGCCGTGACGGCGACGAGGGCCTCCTCGGTGGCATGCGTGCGGCGATACGCGAAGGGCGTGCGCAGCTCGCGCGCCCGGGCCGTCTGGGCGGCGGGGTCGGCGACCGCGAAGCCCACCGCGGCGATGTACGGCTGCAGATCGCGCGCGTGCTGCTCGTTCAGGATCACGCGGGCGTCGCCCGAGCTCCAGAGCGTCACGGGCTTCGTGCGGTGGCGGCCTCGGCGCGCGAAACCGGCGGCCTGCAGGAGGGCCTCGACGTGCGAGGTGTCCTCCGCCTTGATCTCGACGAAGTCGAACCCGCGGGGCGCGGACGCCGGCGTGAGCCGGGAGAGGTCGGCGCGGTGGGGCGGGTCGCCGGCCAGCGCGTCCTCCAGCCAGCGCAGCGAACGGCGCGCGTGCACGGCGGTCTGACGCGCCTCCGTCTGGCGGAAGGTGTCGTTGAACACCTCGAGCGAGATCGGACCGGTGTAGCCCGCGCGCAGCACGTGGCCGACGAACGCGTGCAGGTCGAAGTCGCCCTCGCCCGGGAACAGGCGGTGGTGGCGGCTCCACGACAGCACGTCCATCTCGAGCGCCGGCGCGTCCGCGAGCTGCAGGAAGAAGATGCGCTCTCCCGGGATCTCCTCGATGTCCGCCGGATCGTGCCCGCGCGAGAGTACGTGGAAGGAGTCCAGGCACACGCCCACGGCGGGGTGGTCGGCGAGCTGGACGATGCGCCAGGCGCGCCGGTAGTCGTCGACGAAGCGCCCCCACGCGAGGGCCTCGTATGCGATGCGCACGCCGTAGCGCTGCGCCAGGTCGCCGAGCCGGCGCAGCTGGCCGGCGCTCACCTCGTCGTCGTCGATCGTGGCGGTCGCGACGTTGCTGCAGCACAGCACGAGATCCATGCCCAGGCGCCTCATCAGCGCGAACTTCGCCTCGGCGCGACGCAGCACGTCGGCGAAGAGCTCCTCCGTCACACCCTCCGCGTCGCGCAGGGGCTGGTACAGGTCGAGCGTGAGGCCGAGCCGCGCGGCGAGGGCGCGGATCTCCTCGGGGCTCTCCGGAGCGGCCACGAGGTCGGGCTCGAAGATCTCGACGCCCGCGAATCCCGCGGCGGCGCACGCGTGCAGCTTCTGGGCCAGCGTGCCACTCAGGCATACGGTCGCGATCGACGTCTTCATCCGCGTCAATGTACCACGCGGTTCATTGCTCGGAGCGGGTCGCGCGCCTCTCGTTGACATCGCTCCCTCCCCGTGGTTCACTCCGTACGTACCGGATAGTACAGACACGACGCTCACGGCTGAGCGTCCAGCGAAGGAGCTCGAGTGGTGGACAGCGCGCACGCGTATCTCGTCGGCCTCGTCGGCACGGGGGTCACCCCGTCGCTCACGCCGCCGATGCACATGGCGGAGGCCGCGGCGCTCGGCATCCCATACGTCTACCGCCCGATCGACCTCTCGACGCTCGGCCTCGGCGCCGACCGCATCGGCGACATCCTGACCTGGGCCGAGCGGCTCGGCTTCGACGCGCTGAACATCACGCACCCCTGCAAGCAGGCCGTGATACCCCATCTCGACGAGATCGACCCGGTCGCACAGGCGCTCGGCGCCGTGAACACGGTGCTGCTGGGCCGCGAAGGCCGACGCGGCTGGAACACCGACACGACCGGCTTCGAGCGCGCGTTCTCCGCGGGGATGCCGGACGCCCCGCGCGGCGACGTCGTGCAGCTGGGCGCCGGCGGCGCGGGCGTGGCCGTCGCCGACGCGCTCGCGCGGCTCGGCACCTCGCGCCTCACGATCGTCGACCTCGACGCCGAGCGGGCGGACGCCCTGGCGCGGGACCTGCGCGAGCGCCGCGGCACGGACGCCGTCGCGGCGGAACCGTCCCGGCTCGCGCGGCTGCTGGAGGGCGCCGACGGCGTCGTGCACTGCACCCCGACGGGCATGGCCGAGCACCCCGGCATGCCGTTCGACGCCGCACTGCTGCGTCCCGACCTGTGGGTCGCCGACATCGTCTACCGCCCGCTCGAGACCGAGCTGCTCACGGCCGCACGCGCCGCCGGCTGCCGCACGCTCGACGGCGGGCGGATGGCGGTCGGCCAGGCCGTCGACGCGTTCGAGCTCATCACGGGGACCCGACCCGACCCCGATCGCATGAACCGTCACTTCCACGATCTCGTGCGCCCGCGCGAGATCCTTGTCTGAATGGAGCACAACCCGATGACCGACACCGCAACGACGCGGAAGACGCCCGTGAAGGCCGCCGTGGCCAGCTTCATGGGCAGTGCCGTCGAGTACTACGACTTCTTCGTGTTCGGATCCGCCGCGGCGCTGATCTTCCCGCACGTGTTCTTCCCGTCCGCGGACAACGCGGCGCTCGTGATGTCGTTCGCGACCTTCGCGTTCGCCTACGTCGCCCGCCCCGTCGGCGCGATCTTCCTCGGGCACTTCGGCGACAGGATCGGACGGCAGAAGGTGCTGCTGTTCACCCTCCTGCTGATGGGCGTGTCCACGTTCATCATCGGCTGCCTGCCGAGCTTCGACCAGGTCGGGTGGCTCGCGCCCGCTCTGCTCGTCCTGTGCCGCCTGATGCAGGGGCTGTCGGCGGCCGGAGAGCAGGCAGGCGCCTCCTCGCTCACGCTCGAGCATGCACCGGACGACCGGCGCGCGTTCTTCACGTCGTGGACGCTGACCGGCACGCAGGGCGGGCAGATCCTCGCCGCGCTGATCTTCATCCCGGTCGTGGCGCTGCCCGACGACATCAAGTACTCGTGGGGCTGGCGCGTTCCGTTCTGGCTCAGCGCGATCGTCGTGATCGTCGCGTACATCATCCGCCGCTCGCTGCATGAGACGCCGGCATTCGAGGACGCCAAGGCGCGGGGCCAGATCGCGCGTCTCCCCCTCGTGCCGCTGCTGCGCGACCACTGGTGCGACGTGGTGCGCGTCGTCCTGTGCGCCACGATCGCGGCGGTCTCGACCGTGTTCGGCAACCTCGCGCTCGCGTACGGCAAGGAGGTCGGTCTCGCCGAGAGCCTGACGCTGTGGCTCGTGGTGGTGGCGAACATCGTCGCCCTCGGCACGCAGCCGCTGTTCGGCCGCCTCGCCGACCGCATCGGCCGCAAGCCCGTCTACGTCTACGGCGCGCTGGCGTCCGCCGCGCTCATGCCGTTCTACATGCTCTCGATGAGCAGCGGGAACACGCTGCTGATCTTCGGCCTCGCCATCCTGACGTTCTCGTTCGGCTACGCGGCGGCCAACGCCGTGTGGCCGTCGTTCTACGGCGAGATGTTCTCGACGCGGGTGCGGTTCTCGGGCATGGCGATCGGCACCCAGCTCGGCTTCCTGATGGCCGGCTTCGCCCCGACGATCGTGACGGCACTGGGCGGCGTGGCCGAGGGCGGCTGGGTCGTCATCAGCGTGTTCACCGCCGTGGTGGCCGTCGTGGCCGCGGTCAGCGCGCTCACGGCCCGCGAGACGCGGGACGTGCCCACCGAGCGGCTCGGCCACCGCGCCGACGCGAAGGTGCTGGCGCGCGCCTGAGCGCACACGCGAAGACGCCCGGCGAGATCCTCGCCGGGCGTCTTCTCGTGTTCACCGTCCGGTGCGGATGATGCGTCCCTCGTCCTCGGCGCCGACCTCCTGGTACGCCGCGAACAGCAGCGATTCGTCGGGGGCCTGCAGCACGGTGGGCTTGGCGACGTCGTCCAGCACGATGAAGCGCAGCATGTCGCCGCGGGTCTTCTTGTCGCGCTTCATCGTCGCCAGCAGCGTCGCCCACGCGCCCGCGCGGTAGGTCGTCGGCAGGCCCAGCATCTGCAGCACGCGGCGGTGGCGGTCGACGGCCTCGTCCGAGAGCCGGCCCGCGAGACGCGAGACCTCGGCCGCGAACATCATCCCGACCGAGATCGCCGCGCCGTGGCGCCAGCGGTAGCGCTCGGCGTGCTCGATCGCGTGTCCGAGCGTGTGCCCGTAGTTCAGGATCTCCCGCTCCCCCGCCTCGCGGAAGTCGGCGCTGACGACGTCCGCCTTCATCCGGATCGCCAGCTCGACGCAGCGACGGAACTCGGGCGAGGTGACGTCGACGACGCGCGCCGGGTCGGCCTCGATCAGGTCGAGGATCTCCGGGTAGCGGATGAAGCCGGCCTTGACGACCTCCGCGAAGCCCGCGAGCACCTCGTTCTCCGACAGCGTCGCCAGCAGGTCGAGGTCGCAGATCACGGCGCGCGGCGCCCAGAAGGCGCCGACGAGGTTCTTGCCCTCGGCGGTGTTGACGCCGGTCTTGCCGCCCACGGCCGCATCGACCATGCCGAGAACCGTGGTCGGCACCTGCACGATCTCGACGCCGCGCAGCCAGCTCGCCGCGACGAAGCCCGCGAGGTCCGTCACGGCACCGCCGCCGAAGCCGACGACGGCGTCCGTGCGCGTGAAGTCGGCCTGCCCCATGATCTGCCAGCAGAACGCGGCGACCTCGATGCGCTTGCCGGCCTCCGCGTCGGGGATCTCGGCGAGCAGCACCTCGCGGCCGCCGTCGGCGAGCAGCCGTTCCCGCAGCTCGGCGGCCTGCGCGGACAGCGTCGGCGGGTGCACGACGAGCACCTTGCGCGCCGCCGGCGGCAGTGCGGCCGAGACGTCGGCGAGCAGGCCGTGCCCGATCGTGATCTCGTACTCGGCGCCGACAGGGATCACCGTCGTGTCACTCATCTGGAGCCCTCCTCGGCGCTCTGTCTCACCCAGTCCGCGATGCGGGCGACGACGCCCGAGATGGGCCCCGTCGACGTGTCGATCTCGAGGCCCGCGACCTCCTCGTACAGCGGCCGCCGCTCGTCGAAGATCCGGCGCCACTCGGCGACCGGATCCGCGCCTTCGAGCAGCGGCCGATTGGCGCCGGCGATGCGCCCGCGCACGGCGGGAAGCGCCACGGTGAGGAACACCACCCGGTGCGCCCGCAGGTCCTCGCGGGTGCGCGGGTCGAGCACCGCTCCGCCGCCGAGCGAGACGACGCCGCCCGCGGCGAGGGCCTCGGCGACCGCGTGGCGCTCGAGCTCGCGGAACGTCTGCTCGCCGCGCGTGCGGAACAGCTCGGGGATGGGACCGTGCTCGCGCACGACGATCGCGTCCGTGTCGCGGAACGTGGCGGCGAGGGCCTTGGCGAGCTTGCGTCCGATGCTCGTCTTGCCCGCGCCCATCGGCCCGACCAGCACGACCGCCTTCTCGTCCCCGCGCGCCGGGGCCGCGGCGGCGGGCTGGACGTCAGAGGGCGAGGTCATGCGTGAGCGCGGCAGGATCCGACGACGTCCGCAGCGCCTCGGCGATGCCTGCGAGGTACGCCTCGAGGTTGCGGCGCGTCTCGCGGACGGAGTCGCCGCCGAACTTTTCGAGCACGACGTCCGCGAGCGTGATGGCGACCATCGCCTCGGCGACCACGCCGGCGGCCGGCACGGCGCACACGTCGGAGCGCTGGTGGTGGGCTGCGGCGGTCTCTCCCGTGGCGACGTCCACCGTGCGCAGCGCGTGCGGCACGGTCGCGATGGGCTTCATGCCCGCCCGTACGCGCAGCACGGTGCCGGTGGACATGCCGCCCTCCGTTCCGCCCGCGCGGTCGGTGCCGCGCGCGATCCCGTCGGGCGTGACGAACAGCTCGTCGTGGGCCGCGGACCCGCGGCGACGCGTCGTCTCGAAGCCGTCGCCGACCTCCACGCCCTTGATGGCCTGGATGCTCATGAGCGCCTGCGCGAGCTTGCCGTCCAGGCGACGGTCCCAGTGCACGTGCGAGCCGAGCCCCGGCGGCAGGCCGTAGGCGAGCACCTCGACGATGCCGCCCACCGTGTCGCCGGCCTTGCGCGTGTCGTCGACCTCGGCGACCATCCGCTCCGACGTCTCGCCGTGGAAGCAGCGCAGCGGGTCCGCGTCGAGGGCGGCGACGTCGTCGGGGGTCGGCAGCGGCGCGTCGTCCGGCACGCGGACCGGACCGATCGACAGCGTGTGGCTCACCAGGCGGATGCCGAGCTCGCCGAGGAAGGAGCGGGCGACGGCGCCCAGCGCGACCCGGGCGGCCGTCTCGCGGGCGCTCGCGCGCTCGAGGATCGGGCGCGCCTCGTCGAAGTCGTACTTCTGCATTCCGACCAGATCGGCGTGACCGGGGCGCGGGCGCGTGAGGGGCGCGCCGCGGCCGCGCGACTTCTCGGTCAGCTCGACCGGCGCGGCGCTCATCACCTCTGTCCACTTGGGCCACTCGGTGTTGCCGATGCGCAGGGCGATGGGGCTGCCGAGGGTCAGGCCGTGGCGCACGCCGCCGGAGATCGTGAGCTCGTCCTGCTCGAACTTCATGCGCGATCCGCGTCCGTAGCCGAGCTTGCGGCGCTGCAGGTCCGCCTGGATGTCCTCGGCGAGAAGGGGCACGCCGGAGGGCAGGCCCTCCATCACGGCGATGAGTTCGGGGCCGTGCGATTCGCCGGCCGTGAGCACGCGGAGCATGCGCCTAGTCTCCCACGAGCGCGGAGCGCATCGCGGCGCGCACGTCATCCTCCGACGCGAGCGGGGTCTCGACCGAGCCGGTCGTGAAGACCCGCACCTGCAGCACGGCCTGGTGCAGCAGCATGCCGAGCCCGGGGATCGCGCGCCCGGTCCAGCGGCTCGCCAGATGCGACGGCCACGGGTGGTACGCGACGTCGAACAGCGGCCCGCCGTCGGTCGCGAGCGCGTCGGCGTGCGCGTCGGGCAGGACCGTGCCGCCCGGCAGCGCGCACACCGTCAGATCCGCGGGCGCATGCGCGGCGCCGAACGGCTCGACCGACGCCTCCATTCCCAGCCGGTCCGCCAGCGCGAGCAGCGGCCGGGCGCGCTCCGGGCTGCGTGCGACGATGCTCGCCCGACGCGCGCCGATCTCCCCGGCCGCGACGAGTGCCGAGGCCGAGGTCGCGCCCGCGCCGACGATGCGCACCCGGTCGAGCGCGGTGATCCCCTCGTCCGCGAGCGCCGCGACGACGCCCCCGACGTCGGTGTTGAAGCCGATGGGCGCGTCGGAGGGTGCGTCGCCGGGGCGCCGCACGTCGGCGCCGGGCAGCAGCAGCGTGTTCACGGCGCCGGTCAGCTCGGCGCGGCGGTCGCGCCACGCGCTCGCGCGCCATGCCCGCTCCTTGAGCGGCATCGTGACGGCGAGCCCGCGCCACTCGGCATCGAGCGTCGCCAGCATGCCGTCGAACACGGGCTCCGCCACGCGCACGCGCCCGAACGTCCAGTCGAGCCCGAGCATCGCGTACGCGGCGCCGTGCAGCTGCGGCGACCGGCTGTGTGCGATCGGGTCGCCCCAGACCGCCAGTCGGTGTGCGGCCGGCACGTCAGCAGCCGGAGTCCGGGTTCGCCTCGCACCACTCGTGCCACTGCCCGATGGCGCGCTCGTGCTCGCCGAGCGTCTCGCTGAACACCGTCTCGCCGGTGTCGAGGTTGACGGTCACGAAGTACTGCCACGGCCCCTCGGCCGGCTTGAGCGCGGCATCGATCGCGACGTCGCCCGGGTTCGAGATCGGGCCCACCGGCAGGCCGGTGTGCACGTAGGTGTTCCACGGGTTGTCGTCCTGCAGCGCCTCCTCCGAGCTGCTGACGGTGCCGTCGTGCATCTCGCCGTAGCCGTACTGCGCGGTGGAGTCCATCTGCAGCAGGCCGCCCGTGTCGGAGATGGCGGGGTCGAGACGGTTCTGGATCACGCGGGAGACCTTGTAGAAGTCGTCCTGGAAGCGCGCCTCGCGCTGGATGATCGATGCGATCGTCAGGATCTCGTGCTCGCGGCCCTCCGGGACGCCGGCGGAGGCGAGCGACTCCCGCGTGCGGTCGACCATCGCGCGGATCGCGTCCTCTGCCGTGACGCCCGGATCGAACGTGTAGTTGGCGGGGAACAGCCAGCCCTCCAGGCTGTCGCCCTCGACGCCGAACACGGAGGGGTCGGCGGCCGCGGCCTCGAGCTCCTCGAGCGGCATGTCGAGTCCGGCGGACGCCGCCTCGAGCGTCGCCTCCACCGTCAGGCCCTCCTGCAGGGCGACGGCGTTCTCCAGCCGGTTGGCGGGATCCTCGATCGCCGCCAGCGCCGCCGCGGACGTCATCTTCTGCTGCAGCTGGTACACGCCCGGGTAGAACAGCGGGATCGACTCGGCGTCGATGAGGTGGTCGTAGAACGAGTCCGGCTTGAGGGTGACGCCGGCCTCGTAGAGCTTCTGCGAGATCGCCTCGCCGCCGTCGCCCTCCTCGATCGTGATGGTCGCCTCACCCGTCGCCGCGCCCTCCTCGTAGTCGCTCGGGCCGTCCCAGCCGAAGCGCTCCTGGATCTGCGGGCCGTACGTGTTCCAGAGCGCGAAGCCGCCGGCGACGATGCCGCCGAGGATGGCCAGCAGGATCACGAGCGTCACGAGGCAGCCTCGGCCGCCCCGGCGCTGCTTGGCGTCGGCGGTGTTCTCCGGCACGAACAGGTCTTCGAGCGAGGCGGGCTCGGGCTCCACCGGCTCTCGCTCGTCGGACGCGCGCGTGGCGGTCTCGGCGAGCGTGGACGGCGCCGTGCGCCGGGTGCCGGCGGGCGACGACGGGAGCGGGGCGTCGGAGCCGTTGGACGGGGCGCGGAACATCTCCTCGTCCCAGGGCAGCGAGCGGGAGGCGGGCACGGGAGCGGTCGGGTCCGCGGGGTCCTCGTCCGCGGAGGCGGGCGGGTTCGGGTCCTGCTGCGCGCGGGCTGCCTGCCGTGCTTGACGTCGGGTCAGGGGCCGGCCATCGCGAGTCGGGTCGGACATGAGTCGGGTCTACTCCTCGGGTATGCCGGCAGGGGTACCGGCGGCCGCCCCGGTGCGCTTCTCGCTGTCGATGGCGTGCTGCAGCAGAACCACCGCGGCGACCTGATCCACAATGCTACGAGAACCCTTCTGGGAACGCCCGGACTGGCGCAGGGCGGAATGCGCGGACACCGTGCTGAGGCGCTCGTCGACGAGCCGCACGGGCGCCGTCTGGGCGGCCGCGAGTTGGGCCGCGAACTCGCGGGCGTCCGCCGTCGACGGGGTGTCCTCGCCGCGCATGTTGAGCGGCAGCCCCACGACGAACTCGAGCGGCTCGTGCTCCGCCGCGAGCTCGACGAGACGAGCGATCGAACGCTCGTCGCGCGGGACCGTCTCCACGGGCACGGCCAGCATCCCGTCCGGGTCGCAGCGGGCGACGCCGACGCGGGCCTTGCCCACGTCGACGCCGAGACGCACGCCGCGTCGGAAGTCGCTCATCACCCCTGCAGCTGGGCGCGCACGGCGTCCAGGGCGGCGACGATGCCGGACGCCTCCGCACCCGCGCCCTGCGCCATGTCGTCGCGTCCGCCGCCGCGCCCGCCGAGCGGACCCAGCGCGGCCTTGACCAGCGCGCCCGCCTTCGCGCCCGCCGCACGCGCGGCGTCGTTCGTCGCGACGATCGCGAGCACCTTGTCGCCGGCGAGCCCCGTCAGGGCCACGACCGCGGCATCCGACCCGAGACGCTCGCGCACCGAGGTCGCGAGGCTGCGCAGATCGTCGGCGGAGCCGACCGTGCCGACGTTCTCGGCGACGAGGTTGACGGATCCGGTCCGCCGCGCGGTCTGGGCGAGCGCGGGCACGCGGTCGGCGAGCGCACGGGCCTCGAACGCGGCGATCTTCTTCTCGGCGGCCCTGAGGTTCGCGGTGAGCTCCGCGATCCGCGCCGAGAGCTGGTCCTTCGGCGCCTTCAGGGACGCGGACAGCTCGGCGACGATCGCACGCTCGGCGGTCAGCTCGCGGAACGCGTCCACGCCGACGAGGGCCTCGACGCGGCGGTTGGACGCGCCGACCGACGACTCGCCGATCAGGCTCACGAGCCCGATCTCGGCGCTCGAGGACACGTGCGTACCGCCGCACAGCTCGCGCGACCACGGGCCGCCGATGTCGACCATCCGCACGGTCTCGCCGTACTTCTCGCCGAACAGCGCCATGGCGCCGGCGGCCTTCGCGTCCTCGAGCGAGAGCACGCGGGTCGTGACCTCGAGGTTGTCGCGCACGGCATTGTTCGCGATCTCCTCGATTTCCGAGCGGGTCGCGGCGCTGAGCGCCTGGCCCCACGTGAAGTCGAAGCGGAGGTAGCCCGCGCGGTTCAGCGAGCCGGCCTGCGTGGCGCCCTTGCCGAGCGTGTCGCGCAGGGCAGCGTGCACGAGGTGCGTGGCCGAGTGCGCCTGCTGGGCGGCGCGGCGGTTCGCGGCGTCGACGATCGTGGTGGCGGGCTGGTCCTGGCCGACCTCGCCGCGCGTGACCTGCACCGTGTGACTCACGAGCCCGGGCACCGGACGCTGCACGTCGAGCACCTCGAGCTCGTAGCCCGGCCCGACGATCGTCCCCTTGTCCGCGACCTGGCCGCCCGACTCGGCGTACAGCGCGGTCTCGGCGAGGATGACCTCGGCGATCTGTCCCTCCGACGCGCTGCCGGTCGAGATCCCGTCGACGAGCACGCCGAGCACGCGGCTCTCGGTCTCGAGGTCGGTGAAGCCCGTGAACACGGTCTCGCCGAGCGCGCGGAAGTCGCGGTACACGCTCACGTCGGCGATCGCCCGCTTGCGCGAGCGCGCATCCGCCTTCGCACGCTGCTTCTGCTCCTGCATCAGGGCGTCGAAGCCGGCGCGGTCGACGCCGATGCCCGCCTCCTCCGCGATCTCGAGCGTGAGATCGATCGGGAAGCCGTACGTGTCGTGCAGCAGGAAGGCCTGGTCGCCGCCGAGCGTCGCGCCGCCCTGCGCCTTGGTCTTCTGCACCGCGGTGTCGAGGATCGTCGATCCGGACGTCAGCGTACGCAGGAAGGTCTCCTCCTCCGCGAACGCGTACGACGAGATCCGCTGCCAGTCGCTCTCGACGACCGGGTAGGCCTCCTTCATCGCATCGCGCGAGGCCTCGAACAGCGCGGGGAACGTCGCCTCCTCGACCCCGAGCAGACGCATGGCGCGCACGCTGCGACGCATCAGGCGGCGCAGGATGTAGCCGCGCCCCTCGTTCGACGGCGTCACGCCGTCGGACAGCAGCATGAGCGACGAGCGGACGTGGTCGGCGATGATGCGGAAGCGCACGTCGTCCTCGTGCACGGCGCCGTACCGGCGGCCCGAGAGCTCGGATGCGCGGTCGAGCACGGGGCGCACCTGGTCGATCTCGTACATGTTCTCGACGCCCTGCTTGAGGAACGCGACGCGCTCGAGACCCATGCCGGTGTCGATGTTCTTCGCGGGCAGCTCGCCGACGACGCGGAAGTCCACCTTCGAGCGCACGTCCTCGATCCGGTCCTGCATGAAGACGAGATTCCAGATCTCGAGGAAGCGCGTGTCGTCGACGGCCGGACCGCCGTCGCGGCCGTACGCCGGGCCGCGGTCGAAGAAGATCTCCGAGTCGGGACCGCCGGGACCGGGCTGGCCGGTGTGCCAGTAGTTGTCCTCCGCGCCGAGCCGCTGGATGCGCTCGGGCTTCAGGCCGATGACGTCGCGCCAGATCGCCTCGGCCTCGTCGTCGGTCTCGTAGACCGTGACCCACAGGTCCTTCTCGTCGAAGCCGAGACCCCCGTCGGACTCACTCGACGTGAGCAGCTCCCACGCGTACGTGATCGCTCCCTGCTTGAAGTAGTCGCCGAACGACCAGTTGCCGAGCATCTGGAAGAACGTGCCGTGGCGGGCGGTCTTGCCGACCTCCTCGATGTCGTTCGTGCGGATGCACTTCTGCACATCCGCGATGCGCGGGTGCGGCGCGGGCACGACACCCGTCAGGTACGGGATGAACGGCACCATGCCCGCGATCGTGAACAGGATCGACGGGTCGTCGCTCACGAGGGAGGCGGACGGCACGATCGTGTGGTCGTTCTTCTCGAAGTAGTCGAGGTAGCGCTTCGCGATCTCCGCGGTCTTCATGTGGGGTGGTTCGTCCTTGGTCGATCTGCGGTCGCGTCCCGCAGGGAGCGCGCCAGCATGCGGGGGCGGCCGTCTCGGGTGACGGCCGGGAAGCGGATGGGGTCAGACGGCGGGGGCGTCGTCCGCCGACGAGCGGCGGGCCTCCTCGAGGCGGTACGCCTCGCCGATGCGGCCCGTGAACTCCTCGATGCGCGCGTCGATGTCGGCGAGCAGCTCGGCGCCCCGGGGATCCTTGTTGAGGAAGTGGGCGGCGACGAAGCCCGCGATGATGCCGAGCAGGAACGCCAGCAGGTTCTTCATGTCACCCATCCTCCGATCGGACGGCACGTGGCCGCGTCGTTCCATCGTAGACCGACGCCGGGCGCGGCTGCCGAAGGCGCCGGGCGCGGTACGACGAAGGGCGCCGAGGCCGAAGCCTCGACGCCCTCCGTGACGCGGGATCGCTCAGCGCGCCGCGTAGTACTCGACGACGAGCTGCACGTCACACGTGACGGGCACCTCGGCGCGCTTCGGGCGACGCACGAGCTTCGCCTGGAGCTTGTCGAGCTCGACCTCGAGGTAGGCCGGCACGGCGGGCAGCACCTCGGCGTGACCGCCGAGAGCCGCGACCTGGAAGGGCTCGAGGCCCTCGCTCTTGGCCTTGACTTCGATCGTCTGACCCGGCTTCACGCGGAACGACGGGCGGTCGACGATCTTGCCGTCGACCGTGATGTGACGGTGCACGACGAACTGACGGGCCTGCGCGGTGGTGCGGGCGAAGCCCGAACGCAGCACGAGGGCGTCGAGACGCATCTCGAGGAGCTCGACGAGGTTCTCACCCGTCAGGCCCTCGGTGCGACGAGCCTCGTTGAAGGCGATGCGCAGCTGCTTCTCGCGGATGCCGTACTGCTCGCGCAGACGCTGCTTCTCACGCAGGCGGACGGCGTAGTCGCTGTCGGCCTTGCGCTTCGTGCGGCCGTGCTGACCGGGGCCGTAGGGACGCTTCTCGAGGTAGCGCGCGGCCTTCGGGGTCAGCGCGACGCCGAGGGCGCGCGACAGACGGACCTTGCGGCGGTCCTGGGACTTGGTGACCATGGTTTCCTTTCACGAGGCCGCGGCTGTCGCGACGCTCGGACGTACAGTCCCCTCCCATCCGGTTCGGGCGTACGTCTACCCACCCGAGGGATCGTGCGAAAGGGGATGTGCCCGGATTTCGAGCCGCTCAAGCCTATCAGACCGCCCCCGCGGACACCGTCAGTAGCGGATGGCGTCGATCGGGCGCACCCGGACGGCGACCAGCGCGGGCAGGAGCCCCGCGAGGGCGCCGACACCCGCCGAGACCAGCAGACCCGTCACGGCGGCGGACATGGGGAACGCGGGCGGCTCCTGCAGGTCGGCGAACAGGTTGTCCGTCAGCAGGGGCATGCGCAGCACGAGGATCGCGATCACGATGCCCATGCCGCCGGCGATGACGGTCGCCACGACGCTCTCGAGCATCACGGAGAAGAACACCCGGGTGCCGGTCGCACCGAAGCCCCGGCGCACGCCGATCTCGCGGATCCGGTGCCGCACCGTGACGAGCGTGATGTTGAGCAGGCTGAGGCCCCCGAGCGTGAGGATCAGCGCCGCGATCGCACCGAGGATCAGGAACATCGGCCCGAACGGGTCGAAGCCGCCCTGCTCCTGCTGGAACAGGAAGTCGGTGCGCTGCGCGTCGGTCTGCATGCCGCGCGGCAGGCTCGCCGTCATCGAGGCCTTCATCGCCTCCATCAGCGCGTCGGCCCCCTCGACCGGGATCCACGCTTCGCGCATCGCATTCGCGCTGAGCGCCGGTCCGACGATCGCCGTCGCGTCGTCGTAGACGATGTAGCCGTTGTACGCATCGGGCCCGGCCGTCGAGGTGGTCACGCCGACCACCACCGCCTCCGCGGACACGGGTGCGGTGGGCGTGCCGTCGAAGCTCCAGGTGCTCAGCGAGACGGTGACCGTCGGATGCGACGGCATCGGCGGCTCGCCGAGCGCCTGCCACCAGTTCTCGCTGATCACGACGGCGGGCACGAGCCGGTCGCCGTCGGCGTGCGCGAACCAGCGCCCCTCGAGCACGGGCACGCGCCGCATGACCCCGTAGTCGGGATCGACCGCCTGCATGCTCACCCAGGTCCCGCTCGGCACGACCGCGTCGACCTGCGCGACGCGCGCCGCCCAGTTCACGCCGAAGCGCTCGGTCGTGGCGAAGAACGCGGCGTCCACGACGTCCGCGTCGGGCGGCGCGGGAACGGCCTCCGGATCGCTCGTCGCCTCGTACGCCGAGAACCCGACGAGCGCGGGCCTGCCGCCGTTGCGCTCCATCTGCTCCTGGAAGCCCTGCGCCACCATCTGCCCGAGCGCGACCACGCCCGTGAACGCGGCGACGGAGACCGCCACGACGATCAGGCTGAGCAGCACCCGCAGCCGGTGCACGCGCAGCTCCTGCCATGCCTCCGACAACGCGCCCGCGATCGCGGTCACGGGCCTCATACCGCGTCTCCCGCCCGCACGGCGGCAGCCGGCTCGAGCACGGGCACGGTCTCGTGCAGCACGCCGTGCGCGAGCCGGAACGCTCGCTGCGCCCGCACCGCGACGTGCGGATCGTGCGTGATGGTGATGAGCGCGGCGCCGGCCTGGGTCGCGATGTCGTCGAGGAGATCCATGATCACGGCCCCCGTCTCGACGTCGAGGGCGCCGGTCGGCTCGTCCGCGAGGATCAGCCGCGGTGAGCGCACGAGTGCGCGGGCGATCGCGACGCGCTGCTGCTCGCCTCCCGACAGCCGCTCGGGCATCTGCTCGAGCCGGCTGCCGAGCCCGACGCGCTCGAGCATCTCCGTGGCGATCGCGCGGCGTCGCCAGAAGCCGCGGCCGCCGTCGTACAGCAGCGGCATCTCGACGTTCTCGAGCGCCGTGCGGCCCGGCAGCAGATTGAACTGCTGGAATACGAAGCCCACGTTGCGGCCACGCGTGCGGTCCCGTCGCCCGGCGCTCATCCGCTGCAGCGGCACGCCGTCGAACTCGAGCTCGCCGTCCGTGGGCGCGTCGAGCAGTCCCAGGATGTTCAGCAGGGTGGACTTCCCCGAACCCGATCGGCCCATGATGCTCAGGTGATCGCCGACCGCCACGTCGAGATCCACCCCGCGCAGGATGTGCAGGGGCGCCGCGTCGGGCAGCTCGACCGTGCGGGTGATGCCGCGAGCCCGCAGGATCGGGGCGCTCACCCCTCCGCCCCGGCGCTCGTCTGCTCGGCGTCGTCGTCGGGCTGCTCGGAGACGGGCACGAACTCGAAGATCGCCTCGCCCTCCTCCAGGCCCTCGCGCACCTCGATGACCGTGCCGTCGTGGAGACCGAGCACGACGTCGCGCTCCTCAGGGAGCCCGTCGGCGCCCGGCACGAACACGAGGCCCGCCTCCGCGGTGCCGAGCACCGCGGTCATCGGCACGACGAGCACGTCCTCGGCCACGCCGCCCGGGATGGTGATCGTGGCGCTCAGGCCCGGGAACACCCGCACGTCGTCGGGAACCGGACAGCGCACCGTGGTCGTGGCGGGCGTGGCCCCTTCCCCCGCCCCGCTCTCGAGGCCCGCGAGCGGCGTCTCCAGCACGAGGCCCGTGCAGGTGAACGGCGCGGGCCCGCCCGGGATCTCGACCCGCGCCTCCTTCGGCTCCGTCATCAGGCGGTAGCGATCCGCCGGCGCGATCGAGCCCTGGATCCGGAAGGTCGCGGGCGCGATCGCCCCGACCGTGTCGCCGGGAGCCACGGCCTGACCGCTCGCGAGCGTGAGGTCGGACAGCGTGCCGGTCCCGGGTGCGACGATCTCGCTCCACAGGTCGATGGTCGATCCGTCCTCCTGCGGCACCTGCTCCCGCACGCTGGCGACGATCGCGCCGGCCTTCACCTGCTGGCCCTTCGCGAAGAACACGTCGACGACCGTGCCCGCCTTGTACACCTGCACCGCGACCGCCGGGTCGTTCGCGATCGTCGCGGGAAGCTCCAGGTCGTTCACGATCGTGCCTCGCTCGACCGGCAGCTGCGGCTCGGCCAGCGCGCCGGTCGGCTCCGCGCCGGCGCCCACGGCGGGAGCCTCGGTGCGGTCGGGGAAGAAGGCGAGCTTGGCGAGCGCCACGGCGACGATCGCGCCGATGACGAGCCAGAAGACAGGCAGGATCACACGTCGGAAGACGGCCATGCGGGGAGACCTCGTTCGGGGAAGGGACGGGAGTGCGGGAGGGGATGTCTGCTCACCCTCGCGGTCCGCGTCGCGCCGCGTCAAGGATTCGCGGCGGAAACCGGGGTTCCCCCTGACCGGCTCGGGGTCGCCCCCATCGCCCCGCGCCGACGCCGCCCGCGCGCCTCGACGTCAGTCGCCGAGGATGCGGCGCAGGCGCTCGAGCCGCGCGCCGACCTCGCGCTCGGCGCCGTGCGGCTTCGGCTCGTAGTAGCGGCGCCTGCGCAGTTCGTCCGGCAGGTACTGCTGACGCACGACGCCGAGGTCGTGATCGTGCGGGTACACGTAGCCCTTGCCGTGCCCGAGCCGCTTCGCGCCCGCATAGTGCGCATCGCGCAGATGCTTGGGGACGGGCCCCATCCGGCCGGCCTTGATGTCGGCGATGGCGGCGTTGATCGCGTTGTAGGCGGCATTCGACTTCGCCGCGGTGGCGAGGTACGCGGTCGCCTGCGCCAGCGGGATCCTGCCCTCCGGCATGCCGATGAACGCCACCGCGTCCGCCGCCGCGATCGCGATCTGGAGAGCCTGCGGGTCGGCGAGCCCGATGTCCTCGGACGCGGAGATCACGAGACGCCGGGCGATGAACCGCGGGTCCTCCCCCGCCTCGATCATGCGCGCGAGGTAATGCATCGCCGCGTCGACGTCGGAGCCCCTGATCGACTTGATGAACGCGCTGATCACGTCGTAGTGCTCGTCGCCCTGACGGTCGTAGCGCAGCAGGGCGCGGTCGACGGCCTGCGCCACGTGCTCGGCCGTGACGACGGGCTCGTCCGCGTCTTCCGGCGCCTCGGACGCCGCGACGCCGGCGCTCGCCTCGAGCGCCGTGAGCGCCCGGCGCGCGTCGCCGGACGCGAGGCGGATCAGCGCGGCGCGCGCCTCGGGCTCGAGGCGCACCTCCCCCGCGAGGCCGCGCGCATCGGTCACGGCCCTGTCGACGAGGCGCCCGAGGTCGTCGTCCGTCAGCGGCTGCAGCGTGAGCAGCAGCGAGCGCGAGAGCAGCGGCGAGATGACAGAGAAGCTGGGGTTCTCCGTGGTCGCGGCGATCAGGATGACCCAGCCGTTCTCGACGCCGGGCAGCAGTGCGTCCTGCTGGGCCTTCGTGAAACGGTGGATCTCGTCGAGGAACAGGATCGTCGACTGCCCGTACAGGTCGCGCTGGTTCAGCGCCTCCTGCATCACCTCGCGGACGTCCTTCACGCCCGCGGTGATGGCCGACAGCTCGACGAAGCGGCGGCCCGATGAGCGGGCGATCGCCTGCGCGAGCGTCGTCTTGCCCGTGCCGGGCGGGCCCCACAGGATGACCGACACGGTGCCGGGCGCCTGCGCGTCGGGATCGGCGAGCGCCACGATCGGCGAACCGGGCCGCAGCAGGTGCGCCTGCCCCGCGACCTCGTCGAGGGACGTCGGGCGCATCCGCACGGCGAGCGGCGTCGAGCCGCGGCCGCCGCCCATCAGGGAGCCCGAGTTCATCCCTCCAGCGTAGGCGGGACGGCGGACATGACCGTGTCGATTTCGACGACGAGCGCGAGCCTGCGTAGGCTCTATCGCGCTTCGCCGGACACGCCCCCAGGCGCCGTCCAGCGGAGCGAGCGACGTCGACCACGGTGAGAGGATCCGCAGCAGATGGCCGCAGGGGGCAGGTCGCCAGGCCGGGATCGCGCAGCGCGCGAGGCCCGCGAGCGTGCGCGACTGTACGAGGCGCGCGTGCAGCACCATCAGGCGCAGGCCCGCCGGAGGCGCCGCGACAACATCCTCGCCTCGAGCGTCGCGGGCCTCGTGGTCGCTGCGGCGGTCGGCGGTCAGGCGCTGTTCTATTCGGTCGGCCCCGGCGCGGCGGAGGCGCCGGCACCGAGCCAGACGCCGGCGATCTCGCAGTCGCCCGCACCAGCACCGGACGTCACGGGCACTCCGGCGCCGACGACCTCGCCCGCGCCGACGGAGACACCCGCCGGCTGACGCCGGATCGCTCGTGCGGGGGCGTACTAGGCTGGGGCGCGTCCTGTCCCCTCCCGCGGTCACCGCGCAAGGAGCCTCCCGTGACGAGCCCCGATCACACCCCCGCTGAAGACCTCACCCCGGCCGGCGCCGACGCCGCCCAGGGTGCCGAGACCGCGCCGGAGCGCACCGAGTCGGTGAGCGAGACGGCGCCGGAGAACGAGAGCCAGGCCACCGAGCCCGCGCAGCAGGATGCGGCCGCGGCCGACGAGGGCGACGCCACCGCATCGCCGTCCGCCGAGGAACCCGTCGTCGAGAACCCGGTCGCCGAGAAGCCCGCCGCCGATGAGCCGGTCGCCGACGACCCCGCTGCCGAGGAGGCCCCGTCGGCCGTCGAGGCGGCCGCCGACGCCGAGCCCGGCGAGGCCGCCGAGCCGACCGCGGACGCCGCCGCGACGACGTGGGGACGCGTCGACGATGCCGGCGTCGTCTCGGTCCGCGAGGGCGACGAGTGGCGCGTTGTCGGCGAGTACCCCGACGGCACGCCGCAGGAGGCGCTCGCCTACTACGAGCGCAAGTTCGACGACCTCGCCCTGCGCGTGCGCACGCTGGCGCAGCGCCGGCTGCGCGGCGGTGCCTCCGCCGCGGACCTGCGCAGCCAGGCGAAGAAGCTGCGCGAGGAGGTCGTGGGCGCCGCCGTCGTGGGCGACCTCGCCGGTCTGACCGACCTGCTCGACGCGCTGACCGCGTCGCTCGCGGAGGCGAGCGCCGAGGAGGCCGCCGCGCATCGCGCCGCTGTCGACGAGGCCGTCGCCCAGCGCACCGCGATCGTCGAGCGCGTCGAGGCCCTCGCCGCCCGCGATCCGAAGTCGATCCAGTGGAAGCAGGCGACGACCGAGCTCAACGCGGCGTTCGAGGAGTGGCAGCAGCACCAGCAGTCGGCGCCGCGCCTGCCCAAGGCGACCGGCCAGGCGCTGTGGAAGCGGTTCCGCGACGCGCGCTCGACGGTCGAGCGCCACCGCCGGGCGTTCTTCGCCGAGCTCGACGAGACCCACAAGGCCGCGCGCGACCGCAAGACGAAGATCCTCGAGCGCGCCGAGGCCCTCGCGCCGAAGGGCGAGGACGGCATCCCCGCCTATCGCAACCTGCTCGACGAGTGGAAGGCCGCGGGCCGCGCCGGACGCAAGGTGGACGACGCCCTGTGGGCGCGCTTCAAGGCCGCGGGCGACGCCCTGTACTCGGCCCGCGCCGAGCGCGACGCCGCCGAGCAGGCCGAGTCGGCACCGCGCATCGAGGCGCGCAAGGCGCTGCTCGAGGAGGCGAAGGTCGTTCCCGACACCGCCGACGTGAAGCGCGCGCGCCAGCTGCTGACCGGCATCCAGCGTCGCTGGGACGAGGTCGGCCGGATCTTCCCGCGCGACGCCGAGCGCGCGCTGGATGACCAGCTGCGCAAGATCGAGCAGGATCTGCGTGCGCGCGAAGAGGTCGACTGGAAGCGCAACAACCCCGAGACCAAGGCGCGCGCGAACGACGCGACGCGCCAGCTCGAGGACGCGATCGAGAAGCTCGAGAAGGAGCTCGCGGCCGCCGAGGCCAAGGGCGACGCGAAGGCCGTGGCGAACGCGCGCGAGGCGCTGGATGCCCGTCGCGCCTGGCTCAAGGCCATCGGGGGCTGACCCGCCGCGCATCGGCACGACGCGAACACCGCTCGAGGGCGCGCGGCTCCGGTTATCCACACCGGGCCGCGCGCTCTTCGCCGTTCCGGGCACACTGCGTGCATGGCCCGCGTGCACCTGCCCCACGAGATCCTGTCCCCCGCCGAGCTGTCGGCGGCCCGGGTCGACGGCGACCTCGCTCGCGTCGGCCGCGGCGCCTACGCGCCGGCCGATGCGCTGGAGACGCCGGCGGTGCGGGCGGCTTCCCTGCGCGGACTGCTCGGCGAACGCCTCGTCGCGATCGGTGTGAGCGCCGCGTGGGTGCACGGCGCGTCGGGCGCGCCGCCCGCGGTGCACCACGTGCAGCGCGGCGCGCACGGCGTGGGGCGCCCGGTCAGCCGCGGCATCCGCTTCCGCGACACCCCCATCGATGAGGACGACACGATCCTGCTCGGCGGCGTCCGCGTCGCGACCCCCGCGCGCACGCTCGTCGAGCTGGCCAGGGAATCGTCCGATCCGCTGTCCGCCGACTGCGCGCGGCGCCTCGCGACGCCCGCGCTGATCGGCGAGGCGCTCGCCTGGCTCGTCGCGCACCGGCGGTTCCCCGGAAGGCAGCCCGCGATGGCGTTCCTGGCGGGCCTGACGGACGCCCGGTCAGCGTCTCCGGCGGATCAGGACGACGTCACGCGGTAGACGTCGTACACGCCGTCGATGCGGCGCACGGCGTTCAGCACGCGGTCGAGGTGCACGGCGTCGCCCATCTCGAACACGAAGCGGCTGAGGGCCAGGCGCTCCTTGGTCGTCGACACGGTCGCCGACAGGATGTTGACGTGATGCTCGGTGAGCACCCGCGTGACGTCCGACAGCAGTCCAGAACGATCGAGCGCCTCGACCTGGATGTGCACGAGGAACACGCTCTTGGTCGTGGGCGCCCACGTCACCTCGATCATGCGCTCGGGGTCGGTCTTGAGCGACTTCACGTTGGTGCAGTCCTCGCGGTGCACCGAGACGCCGCTGCCGCGCGTGATGAAGCCGACGATCTCATCGCCCGGCACCGGCGTGCAGCACTTGGCGAGCTTGACGAGGATGTCGTCTGCGCCGCGCACGAGCACGCCCGAGTCGCCGCCGCGCGGTGCGCGCTGGCTGATCGTCGGCGGAAGCTCCACCTGCTCGGTCGTCGGCTCGTCGCTCGCCTGCACGAGGGCGGAGACCTTCTCGAGCACCGACTGCGTCGAGACGTGTCCCTCGCCGACCGCCGCGTACAGCGCCGAGACGTCCTCGTAGTGCATGAGGTCGGCGACCTCCTGCAGCGAGTCCTTCAGCCGCTGCAGCGGCAGGGCGTGGCGCCGCATCGCGCGCGCGATCGCGTCCTTGCCCTGCTCGATCGCCTCGTCGCGGCGCTCCTTGGTGAACCAGCCGCGGATCTTGTTGCGGGCGCGCGTGCTCTTGACGAACGTGAGCCAGTCCTGGCTCGGGCTCGCGTCCGGATTCTTCGACGTGAACACCTCGACCACGTCGCCCGAGCTCAGGGTCGACTCGAGCGGCACCAGCCGGCCGTTGACCTTTGCCCCCATCGTGCGGTGACCGATCTCGGTGTGCACGGCGTAGGCGAAGTCGACGGGCGTCGCCCCGGCCGGCAGACCGATGACCTTGCCCTTCGGCGTGAAGACGTAGACGTCCTTCGCGCCGATCTCGAAGCGCAGCGAGTCGAGGAACTCCCCCGGATCCTTCGTCTCCGACTCCCAGTCGGAGATCCGGGCGAGCCACGCCATGTCGGTGTCGATGGACTTCGGGTCGGTGGCCTTGCCGCCGGCCATCCGCTCCTTGTACTTCCAGTGCGCCGCGACACCGAACTCGGCCTGCTGGTGCATCTCGTTCGTGCGGATCTGGATCTCGACCGTGCGCCCGCCGGGTCCGATCACCGTCGTGTGCAGCGAGCGGTACAGGTTGAACTTCGGCGTGGCGATGTAGTCCTTGAAGCGACCGGGAAGCGGACGCCAGCGCGCGTGGATCGATCCCAGCACGGCGTAGCAGTCGCGCACCGTCGCGACGATCACGCGGATGCCGATCAGGTCGTAGATGTCGTCGAACTCGCGACCGCGCACCACCATCTTCTGATAGACGGAGTACAGCTGCTTGGGACGCCCCGCGACCGTGCCGCGGATGCGCAGCTCATGCAGGTCACGGCTGACGTCGTCGATCACGTTCTGCACGTACTGCTCGCGCTGCGGCGTCCGCTGCTTCACGAGGCTGTCGATCTCGTTGTAGATCTTCGGGTGCAGCACCGCGAACGACAGGTCCTCGAGCTCGGACTTGATGGTCTGGATGCCGAGGCGATGCGCGAGCGGCGCATAGATCTCGAGCGTCTCGGTGGCCTTCTTCTTCGCCTTCTCGGGCGGGACGAAGCCCCACGTGCGCGCGTTGTGCAGGCGGTCTGCGAGCTTGATCACGAGCACGCGGATGTCCTTCGACATCGCGACGATCATCTTGCGGACGGTCTCGGCCTGCGCGCTCTCGCCGTACTTGACCTTGTCGAGCTTCGTGACGCCGTCGACCAGCAGGGCGACCTCGTCGCCGAATTCGGCCTGCAGCTCGGGCAGCGGATAGCCGGTGTCCTCGACCGTGTCGTGCAGCAGCGCGGCCGCGATCGCACGCGGTCCGAGGCCGAGCTCGGCGAGGATCTGGGCGACCGCGAGCGGATGCGTGATGTACGGCTCGCCGCTCTGGCGCTTCTGCCCCCGGTGCTTCTCCTCCGCGACGGCGTACGCGCGCTGGATGATCGCCAGGTCGCCGCGCGGGTGGTTCGCTCGCACGGTCGTGATCAGCCGCGTGAGGTCGACGTGCCGGCCCGCGCGCGAGAAGATGCGCGGGACGAGCCGGCGCAGGCTCGGGGCCTGGGACGTCACGGATTCGGCCATGCCGCGCCCCTTCCCTCGTTCACCTGTCCGCCGTGCGGATTCTGCAATCCTACGCCGGGGCGAAGACCACTCAGGCTGCGCCACGTGCGGCGAGCACCCTCTCGTCGGCCTGGCGGATCGCGGGCTCGTTCTCGCGGAACAGCGAGTAGATCGGCGCGGCCACGAACAGCGTCGAGTACGTCGCGACGATGATGCCCACGAAGATCGACAGCGAGATGTCCGAGAGCGTCTCGGCGCCCAGCCACAGGGACCCGATGAACAGGATCGCGGCGACGGGCAGCGCGGCCACGACCGAGGTGTTGATCGAGCGCACGAGCGTCTGGTTCACCGCGAGGTTCACCGACTCGCCGAACGTGCGGCCCGAGACGTCCGCGTCCTCCATCGTGTTCTCGCGGATCTTGTCGAACACGACGGTCGTGTCGTAGAGCGAGTACGCGAGGATCGTCAGGAAGCCGATCACGGCCGCGGGCGAGATCTCGAAGCCGCACAGCGCGTAGATGCCGACCGTCACGATCAGCACGTCGAGCAGGCCCACGATCGCGGCGGCCGACATCTTCCAGGTGCGGAAGTAGATCGCCAGGATCAGGAAGGTCAGGCCCAGGAAGATCGCCAGGCCCCACAGCGACTGGCGCGTCACATCCTGTCCCCAGGTGGGGCCGATGAACGACGCCGTGATCTCGTCGGGCGAGACGCCGTAGGCCTCGGCAAGCGCATCCGTGACCGTCTGCGTCTGCTCCGCACCCAGCTGCGACGTCTGAACCCGGATGTCGCGGTCGTTGACCGTCGTGACCTTCGTCGTCGTGCCGGGGACGGACTCCTCGACCGCGTCGGTCGCGAGCGCCTGGTCGGTGGACGAGGGCGCGGAGACGAGGAACTGCGATCCGCCCGTGAACTCGACGGAGAACTCGAACCCGCCGCGCAGGAACGGCGCGATGGCGGACAGCACGACCAGCACGATCGCGACGATGAACCACGTGCGTCGGCGACCGACGAACGGGAAGGAGGCCTTGCCCGTGTAGAGGTCGTTGCCGAAGTCGGTCATGGAGCGCATTAGGCGTTCTCCTCCTCGGCGCGGCCCGCGCCCTTGTCCGAGGCGTTCTGCGCGGCCGCGAGCTCGGCGGCCTTGCGCTCGGCGATGGTCTGGCGGCGCTCGGCCTCGCCGCGGGAGCGCTTGGCGCGCCCGCCCGTGGCGACCGGCGTGCGGAACGATGCGCGGCCACGGTAGACGGCGCCGAGGGCCGAGGGGTCGAGGCCCGACAGCGGATGTCCGTCTCCGAAGAAGCGCGTGCGCACGAGCAGCTGCATGACCGGGTGCGTGAACATCACGAAGATCAGCACGTCGAGCACGGTCGTGAGGCCCAGCGTGAACGCGAAGCCCTTCACGGTCGCGTCGGCGAGGATGTACAGCACGACGGCCGCGAGCACGTTGATCGACTTCGAGATGTAGATCGTGCGCTTGGCGCGGGCCCAGCCGTCCTCGACCGCGACGGTCATCGCCTTGCCGTCGCGCAGCTCGTCGCGGATGCGCTCGAAGTAGACGATGAACGAATCCGCCGTGAAGCCGATCGTCACGATCAGGCCCGCGACGCCGGCGAGCGAGAGCCGGTAGCCGAGGCGCCACGACAGCAGGCACAGCAGGATGTAGGTCAGCACCGCCATCACGACGAGCGACGCGATGATCACGAAGCCGAGCGCGCGGTAGCTGACGAGGACGACGAACAGGCCGACGAGCACCAGGCCGATCAGACCCGCGATCAGACCGCTCTGCAGCTGCTGCGAGCCGAGCGTCGCGGAGATGGTGTCGGAGCTCACGACCTCGAAGCTCAGCGGCAGCGCGCCGAACTTCAGCTGATCGGCCAGCACCTTGGAGGTCTCCTGGTCGATGTTGCCGCCCGAGATGCTGGGCCGGCCGTCCGTGATCACGGCGTTCATCGTGGGCGCCGAGATGATGTTGCCGTCCAGCACGAACGCGAACTGGCTGCGCGGGTCGTTGGGCGACTCCGTGCGGATCGCGTTCAGGCGCTCGCTGATCTCACCGAAGGTCTGCGCACCCTCGCCGTCGAACTGCAGGTTGACGCTCCACGTGCCGGTCTGCGGGTCCATGCCGTTCGTGGCGTCGTCGATCGACGAGCCGTCCATCTCGACCGGGCCGAGGATGTACTTCGCCGCGCCCGCGGTGTCGCACGTGATGAGCGGCTGGTCGGCCGGCGCCGCGGACGGGTCGTTCGCGGGGTCGTCACAGCGGTACGACTGGAACTGCGCCCACAGCAGGTCGCTGACCCACGTGGGGTCGGATCCGTTCGACGGCTCGGCGGTCGGCGTCGCGCCCAGCGACGCGTCCGGCGTCGGGTACGGGGTCTCCTCGCCGTCCTCGCCCACGAACGTGTTCGACGGGCCCGACGCGTAGATCACGGCACGCAGCTCGAGCTGGGCGCTGGCCTGGATGCGCTCTCGCGTCTGCTCGTCCGCGTTGCCGGGGATCTGCACGACGATGTTCTGCGAGCCCTGCGTGGAGATCTCCGACTCGCCGACGCCCGAGGCGTCGACGCGCTGGCGGATGATCGCGACGGCCTGCGCGAGCTGCTCGGCAGACGGCTCCGCCTCCTCCGTCTGGGCCTCGAGCACGATCTGCGTGCCGCCCTGGAGGTCGAGCGCGAGCTCGGGCACCCAAGTGCCGCCCTTGACGACGTGCACGCCGAGCGCGTTTGCGCCGAAGAGGATGGCGGTGATGACCAGCAGGCCGGTCAGGACGCGCCAGGCACGGCGCGCAGGAGTGGAGATCGCCACGGAGGTGTCAGCTTTCTGCAGCGGAGGTCAGGCGCCGGCGCGCGGCTCAGGCGTTCTTGTCGTCGCGCTTGTCCGGCGTCGTGCCCGTTCCGGGCAGGTCGTCGGTCTCGACGCCGTTCACGGTGTACGTCCCCGGCTTCGTGTCGTCGACGAGGGGCTCCGGCTCCGCGATCAGCGTCGCGTCCGTGTCGCGGGTGTCCGCGGCGTCCACGTCCGCGGCATCCGCGTCGGCGGCGGCGACGGCCGTCTCCTCGGGGGCGAGATCGATCGCCTGCGTGTGCAGCTCGACGACCACGCCCGGGGCGATCTCGACCTTGGCGGGCTCCGACAGGTCGTCCTTGTCGAACTCCACCAGCGTGCCGAACAGTCCGGAGCGCGTCATGACGCGCGCACCCGGGACCATGAGCTCGCCCTTGCGGGCCTGCTCCTCACGCATCTTCTGCTGGCGGCGCCGGGAGCTGAAGAACATCCAGACGAGCAGCAGTGCGAGGACGACGAGGAGGAGGATATCCATGGGGCGGGAGAGCCTTTCGGGGTGGGCGCACGCACCGTCGCCGGCGCGAGAGAAGGGGCGTTCGGCGGGAAGCCGCCAGACCTTCAGTGATTATAGGTCATCGAATTTCAGCACCCCGTCCGGATGGGGCACATCCAGGTGCGCGTACGCCTCCGGCGTGGCGACACGCCCCCGGGGCGTGCGTCCCATGAAGCCGATGCGCACCAGGTAGGGCTCGACGACGCTCTCCACCGTGTCCGGCTCCTCGCCCACCGCGACCGCGAGGGTCGACAGCCCCACCGGGCCGCCGCGGAACCGACGCACGAGCGCGTCGAGCACGGCGCGGTCGAGGCGATCGAGACCGATCTCGTCGACGTCGTACAGGTCGAGCGCGGCGCGCACGTCCGCGATGCCCGCCGCAGCTCCCCCGGCGTGCACGAGCGCGTAGTCGCGCACGCGTCGCAGCAGGCGGTTCGCGATGCGCGGCGTGCCGCGAGAGCGACGCGCGATCTCCGTGCGCTGCGGCGCGCCGAGCACGACGCCGAGCACCGCGGCCGAACGCCCGACGACGCGCTCGAGCTCTTCCGGCTCGTAGTACTCGAGGTGCGCGGTGAAGCCGAAGCGGTCGCGGAGCGGATTCGGGAGCATGCCCGACCGGGTGGTGGCGCCCACGAGCGTGAACGGTGCCAGATCGAGCGGGATGCTGGTCGCGCCCGCGCCCTTGCCGACCATGATGTCGATGCGGAAGTCCTCCATCGCGAGGTAGAGCATCTCCTCGGCGGATCGCGCCATCCGGTGGATCTCGTCGATGAACAGCACCTCGCCGGGCGTCAGGCTCGACAGCAGGGCCGCCAGATCGCCCGCGTGCTGGATCGCGGGGCCGCTCGACAGCCGCAGCGGCCGCTCGCTCTCCTGGGCGACGATCATGGCGAGCGTCGTCTTGCCGAGGCCGGGAGGGCCGGCGAGGAGGATGTGATCGGCCGGGCGCTGCTGGATGCGCGCGGCGTCGAGCAGAAGCTGCAGCTGGCCGCGCACCTTCTGCTGACCCACGAACTCGGCGAGGCTGGCCGGGCGCAGCGCGCCCTCGATCGCGAGCTCCGCCTCGTCGAGCGGCCGGGGCGTCGTGACGTCGTCGGCCGGCAGATCCTCGTCAGCCACGCGCCGCCCCCTGCTTCGCGGGGCCGAGGAGGGCGAGGGTCAGACGCAGCAGCGCCTGCACGGAGGCGCGGTCCGACTCGGACGCGCTCTCCGCGGCCTGCGCGACGGCGTCGCCCGCGACGCGCTCGGGCCACCCGAGCCCGGCGACCGCCTGCACGACGCGGTCGGTCACGTCGCTCGGCGCGGCGGCGGGTGACGCAGCCGGCGCGGGGGGCGCGAGCTTGCCCTGCAGCTGCACCACGATGAGCTTGGCGGTCTTCGGGCCGATGCCCGACACACGCCGGAACGGCTTGTCGTCGTCCTCCGCGACCGCGGCCGCGATCTGATCGACCGTCAACGCCGACAGCACCCCGAGCGCGGACTTCGGGCCGACCCCCGACACGCTCAGCATGGTCCCGAACACCTCGAGTTCGGAGCGCTCGGCGAATCCGAACAGCGACAGGGCGTCCTCGCGCACGATGAGGCTGGTGTGCAGCGCCAGCGTCTCGCCGATGCGCGCGGTGCGCGCGAGATCCGGCGGCACGGCGACCGAGAAGCCGACTCCCCCGACCTCGACGATGACGCTGTCGGTGCCGGCGTGCAGCACGGTGCCGCGCAGGGAGGAGATCATCCCCTCAGCCTAGGCGCCGGTTCGGACCTATGTTCGAGCGACACGCGTCCGCCGCGTGCGCTTCTCCGCGTCGGCCCAGGCGCGCTGCGCGGGGGTCAGGGACGTGTCCGCGCCGTGCGCCTGCACGGACACGCCGCCGCCCCAGGCGTGGCACAGTGCGAGCGCGAGGGCGTCCGCCGCGTCCGCGGGCTGCGGCAGCGCGTCGAGCCGCAGCACGCGCTGGATCATCGTCTGCACCTGTCGCTTGTCCGCCGATCCGTAGCCCGTGACCGCCGCCTTCACCTCGCTCGGGGTGTGCGTCGCGGCGGGGATCCCGCGCTCGGCGGCGAGCATGAGCGCGACGCCGCTCGCCTGGGCCGTACCCGTGACGGAGTGCAGGTTGTGCTGCGCGAACACGCGCTCGACGGCGACGACATCCGGGGCGTGCGCGTCGAGCACCGCGCGGATGCCCCGCGCGATCGTCGCCAGCCGCTCCGCGATGGGCAGCTCCGGTGCCGATCGGACGACCCCGACGTGCACGAGCGTCGCCGTCCGGTTGCGCGCCACATCGACCACCCCGACGCCGCACCGGGTCAGACCGGGGTCGATGCCCAGCACGCGCAGACTGCTCACCCGCTCAGCGTAGGCGCGCCGGATCCGGGTTCCGCGCCGCACCGCCGAGGGGCGCCGCCTTGGACCCGGCAGCGTCTCGTCCGGCGGCGACTCAGGCGCGCAGGCGCACCGCGTCGCGGCGGTACATGCGCGCGTGAGCGGCGAGCTCCCCGCGCCCGGTGGCCGCCGAGCGCTTCTCGGTGAACGTCGCGAGCTCGTCGAGCCGCTCGGCGGCCGTCGCGCGCACCTGCGCGACCGACCACGTCGCGCCGTACGCCGCGACGAGATCCGCGATCCGCTGATCCGGCGACCCGTAGCGCCCCACGTCGAACGCGTCGGCGTCCTCGGCGAGCGGCGCGATCCGGTAGGCCAGGTACGCCGCATCCCAGATGCGCGGCCCCGGCGAGGCGAAGTCGAAGTCGATCGCCCCGGCCAGTGCGTCGCCCGACACGAGCAGGTTGTACGGCGCGAAGTCGTTGTGGCAGATCACCTCGACCGGCTCGTGGACCGCGGCCCGCCACGGCTGCGGATCTTCCGCCGTCGCCTCGCGCGCCAGCGGCACGCTCGCGTCGTGGATCCGACGCAGCAGCCGCGCCGCGGCGTCGAGCACGCCGGGCGACCAGAGGACGTCCGGGTGCGCTTCGGCGAGCACGCCTCCCGGGAGGTAGCTGAGGATCTCGCGCCCACGGTCGTCGATCCCGAGCGGCCGGGGCGTCCCGGCGACGCCCGCCCGCGCGCACAACTCCAGCAGACGATGGACGGCCGGCGTCCACGGCCCCGTCTCGCGGCGCACGGTGTCGCCGATCCGCACGACGGGCGTGACGTTGCCGCCGCTGAGGGTTTCCTCCTGCACGCCTTCACCGTAGCGACCGCGCCGGAAGAACGACGCCGCCCCACCCGGCGGAGCGGATGGGGCGGCGTGACTCGCGGGTTTACTCGTCGTCGGACTCGAGCTCGGCCTGCACCTCGGGCGACAGGTCGATGTTCGTGAAGACGTTCTGCACGTCGTCGCTGTCCTCGAGCGCGTCGATCAGCTTGAAGACCTTGCGGGCGGTCTCGGCGTCGACCGGGACCTTGACGTTCGCGACGAACTCGGCGTCGGCGGACTCGTAGTCGATGCCGGCGTCCTGCAGTGCCGTACGGACGGCGACCATGTCGCTCGCCTCGGTCACGATCTCGAAGCCCTGCGGGTGCGGCTCGACCTCGAGCGCGCCGGCCTCGAGCGCGGCGAGCATCACGTCGTCCTCGGTGGTGCCCTCGTTCGAGGCGACGATGACGCCCTTGCGCTCGAAGTTGAACGACACGCTCCCGGGGTCGGCCATGTTGCCGCCGTTGCGGGTGACGGCCGTGCGCACCTCGGCGGCGGCACGGTTCTTGTTGTCGGTCAGACACTCGATGAGCATCGCCACGCCGCCGGGCGCGTAGCACTCGTACATGATCGTCGTGTAGTCGACGGACTCGCCGCCGATGCCGGCGCCGCGCTTGATCGCGCGGTCGATGTTGTCCTTCGGGACCGAGGTCTTCTTCGCCTTGAGCACGGCGTCGAACAGCGTCGGGTTGCCGGCCTGGTCAGGGCCGCCGAGCTTGGCCGCCACCTCGATGTTCTTGATCAGCTTCGCCCACGACTTCGCGCGGCGGGCGTCGATGACCGCCTTCTTGTGCTTGGTCGTCGCCCACTTGGAATGACCTGACATGTCTCTCCCGATCTCGTCTCGCGGCCACGCGCTCTCGGCGTCCGGGCCTCGTGACAGTCTACGAGAACGCCCGGCGCGCCGACCGCGCAGCCCTGAGCCCCTCGCCGCGCCCCGAGGTGCGAGGATCGAGGGATGAAGATCCTGTCGATCCAATCGGCGGTCGCCTACGGTCACGTCGGCAATTCCGCGGCGGTGTTCCCCCTGCAGCGCATCGGCGTCGAAGTGCTGCCGGTCTACACGGTCAACTTCTCGAACCACACCGGGTACGGCGCATGGCGCGGCCCGCTGATCGCGCCGGACGACGTGCGCGAGGTGATCACGGGCATCGAGGAGCGCGGCGCTTTCGCGCACATCGACGCCGTGCTGTCGGGGTATCAGGGCGGCGAGGGCATCGCCGACGTCATCATCGACGCCGTCGCGCGCGTCAAGGCGGCGAACCCCGAGGCGATCTACGCGTGTGACCCGGTGATGGGCAACGCCAAGTCGGGCTGCTTCGTCGCCCCGGCGATCCCGATCCTGCTGCGCGACAAGGTGGTGCCGGTCGCGGATCTGATCACCCCGAATCAGTTCGAGCTCGGCTACCTCACGGGCACCGAGCCGAGCGACCTCGCCTCGACGCTCGCGTCGGTGGATCGCGCACGCGACATGGGCCCGCGCACGGTGCTGGTCACGAGCGTCGAGCGACCGGATCGCGAGCAGGGCACGATCGAGATGCTGGCGGTCGACGATGCCGGGGCCTGGCTGCTCTCCACGCCGCACCTGCCCTTCAAGGCGAACGGCTCGGGCGACGTCACGGCGGCGCTGTTCACGGCGCACTACCGCGAGACCGGCTCGGCGGCCGAGGCGCTCGCCCGCACCGCGTCGAGCGTCTTCGCCCTGCTCGAGCAGACCCTCGCCTCCGGTGAGCGGGAGCTTCAGCTCGTCGAAGCGCAGGAGCACTACGCCCACCCTCGCATGGAGTTCGCAGCGCGCCAGGTGCGCTGATCCGTCACGAGACGAGGAGGGGCCGGGATCTGCGAGATCCCGGCCCCTCCTTCATCCGAGCCGCGGCGCACGGGCGGCTGCCGGGTCACGCCGCGCGGGCGACCACCCGGTCCAGGAAGCGCCGGTGGAAGCGCTGCTCGCCCGCAGACTCCGGATGGAAGGCCGTGCCCAACAGGTTCTCCTGCTCGACCGCGACGATCCGCCCGTCCGCCAGCGCCGCGAGCGGCGTGGCCGCGCCCACCCTCTCGACGATCGGTGCACGGATGAAGGCCGCGCGCACGGGCTCGGAGCCCAGCGCCGGGACGTCGAGATCGGTCTCGAACGATTCGGTCTGCCCGCCGAACGCGTTGCGCCGCACCGTGACGTCCAGGCCGCCGAAGGTCTGCTGACCCTCGATCGCGCCGCTGATCCGATCCGCAAGCAGGATGAGCCCCGCGCACGTGCCGAAGACCGGCAGTCCGTCGGCGATCGCCGCACGGATCGGCTCGCGCAGCTCGAACGCGCGGGCCAGCTTGTCGATCGCGCTCGACTCGCCGCCGGGAAGCACGAGTCCGTCGACCGCGGCGAGCTCGGCCGGCCGGCGCACGAGCGACACGCGCGCCCCCAGCTCGCCGAGCAGGGCCGCGTGCTCCCGCACGTCGCCCTGCAGGGACAGCACGCCGACGCGCGGCGCGTGCGTCGTCACCAGCCGCGCTCGGCGAGGCGGTGCGGTGCGGGGACGTCGGCGACGTTGATGCCGACCATCGCCTCGCCGAGGCCGCGCGAGACCTCTGCGACGACCTTCGGGTCGTCGTGGAAGGTGGTGGCCTTGACGATCGCCGCGGCGCGTGCGGCCGGGTCGCCCGACTTGAAGATGCCGGATCCGACGAACACGCCGTCGGCGCCGAGCTGCATCATCATCGCCGCATCGGCGGGCGTCGCGACGCCGCCCGCGGTGAACAGCACGACCGGCAGCGCCCCGGTCTCCGCGATCTCGGCGACCAGGTCGTACGGCGCCTGCAGCTCCTTCGCCGCGACGTACAGCTCGTCGCGCGTCATCGACCGCAGCGCGTTGACCTCGGCCGTGATCCGGCGGATATGCTTGGTCGCCTCCGACACGTCGCCCGTGCCCGCCTCGCCCTTCGAGCGGATCATCGCGGCGCCCTCGTTGATGCGCCGCAGAGCCTCGCCGAGGTTCGTCGCGCCGCACACGAACGGCACCGTGAAGGCGTGCTTGTCGATGTGGTTCACGTAGTCGGCCGGCGAGAGCACCTCCGACTCGTCGATGTAGTCCACCCCGAGCTCCTGCAGCACCTGCGCCTCGACGAAGTGTCCGATGCGCGCCTTCGCCATCACGGGGATCTCGACCGACGCGATGATCTGATCGATCAGGTCGGGGTCGCTCATGCGGGCCACGCCGCCCTGAGCGCGGATGTCGGCGGGCACGCGCTCGAGCGCCATCACGGCGACGGCGCCTGCGTCCTCGGCGATGCGCGCCTGCTCGGCGGTGACGACGTCCATGATGACGCCGCCCTTCAGCATCTCGGCGAGGCCGCGCTTGACGCGACCGGTTCCGGTGGTGACGGTGCTCACTGCCGTGCTCCTCCTGTCTGGCCCGATGGGCTTTGGCATAGGCCTATCTTCGGCCTAGGCCAAAAGGTAGCACGGCACCGTACACTCGTCGGGATGGATGACGTCGCGATCGGGATCGAGGGACGCACGGCCGCCGAGATCGCGGCGAGCGTGCGTGCCCTGCTGGAGCGCGGCGCGCTGTCTCCGGGCGACGCGCTCCCCCCGGTGCGCGCGCTCGCGGACCGGCTCGGCGTCAACCGCAACACGGCCGTGGCGGCGTACCGGCTGCTGAGCCGCTCGGGGATCGTCGTCGCGGGCGGGCGCGCGGGCACGCGCATCGCGCACCCCGAGCCCGTCGCGCTGGAGGGCTTCGCGAGCGCGGGCGACGGCGGGGGCGAGGCGGCGCGCGACGTGGGCGCAGGCAACCCGGATCCGGCGTGGATTCCGCAGCCCGCCCGCTACCTCTCCGCGCTCGCCGGCCGCCCGGTCCTGTACGGCGAGCCGGTGATCGACCCCGAGCTGGAGGCGACGGCCCTCGCGTGGATGTCCGCCGACACGGCACCCGCCGAGCTGCGCCTCACGCTCACGAGCGGCGCGGTGGACGCCGTCGAGCGGCTGCTGGCGCAGGCGCTGACCCGCGGCGATGCGATCGCGCTCGAGGACCCGTGCTGGCTCGCGAACATCCACACCGTCCGGCTGGCCGGGTATCGCGCGGTGCCCGTGCCCGTCGACGCCGAGGGCATGACGGTCGAGGGCCTGCGTGCGGCGCTCGCTCACGGCGTGCGCGCCGTGATCTGCACGCCGCGCGCGCAGAACCCGACCGGGGCCGGGCTGTCCGAGCGCCGGGCCCGCGAGCTGCGCGCCGTGCTGGCGGATCATCCGTTCGTCCTGGTGATCGAGGACGACCACTTCTCGCTGCTGTCCCGGCAGCCGTTCCGCTCGATCGTCGGACCTGAGCATCGCCGCTGGGCGCTCGTCCGCTCGGTGTCGAAGTTCCTCGGTCCCGACATGTGCCTCGCCGTGACGGCGTCCGATCCGCACACCGCCGATCGCCTCGGTCTGCGCCTCAGCTCCGGCACGACGTGGGTCAGCCACCTGCTGCAGCGGCTCGCGCACGCGATCCTCACGGATGCCGACGCACGAGATCTCATCCGGCGGGCCGGGAAGCACTACGCGGCGCGCAACGACGCGTTCGCCGCGCGGCTCGCGTCGGTCGGCATCCCGGTCGTCCCCGGCGACGGCCTCAGCATGTGGGTGCCGGTCGGCGCGCCCGCCGGCCGCGTAACCGACGAGCTGCGCCGTCGCGGATGGATCGCCCGCCCCGGCGACGAGTTCTTCCTGGGCGACGCGCAGGCCGATCCGCACGTGCGCCTCACGGTTCACGACCTGAGCGAGGCCGAGGCGGATGCGCTCGTGGCCGACCTCGCGGCCGCCATCTCCGCTGCCGGATGACCGACCCGTCCGCCGGAGTCGGGAAGGCGAGCGTCAGGCGGGCCAGGCGTCGGCGATGCTCCGCCGGACGTCGCCCAGCAGCTGCGGCAGCGCCTTGGTCTTGGCGATGATCGGGAAGAAGTTCGCGTCGCTCCCCCACCGCGGCACCACGTGCTGGTGCAGGTGCTCCTCGACGCCGGCTCCCGCCACGTGGCCCTGGTTCATGCCGATGTTGAACCCGTCGCAGCGCGACACCTGACGCAGCACGCGCATCGCCGTCTGCGTGAGCGCGGCGATCTCGGTCGTCTCCTCGGGCGTCGCCTCGTCATACAGTCCGACGTGCCGGTACGGGCACACGAGCAGGTGACCGGAGTTGTACGGGAACAGGTTCAGCAGCACGAAGGCGTGCGTCCCGCGGTGCACGATGAGCGCCGACTCGTCGTCCCGCTCGGGAGCCGCGCAGAACGGGCATCCGGAGCCGCGGTTCACGTCCGCGCCCGCCGAGATGTACGCCATGCGGTGCGGCGTCCAGAGTCGCTGGAACGCGTCGGGGACCGCGGCGAACTCCGCGGCGCTCTCCATCTCGGTCATCGGGCGGACTCGGCGCTCACGCGAGGTCGTCCGCCGTCAGGACCAGCGCCTTCGCATCGATCGCCTTCGTCACGAGCGCGACCGCTTCGTCGATCGGCACGCCGTTGCGCTGCGTGCCGTCGCGGAAGCGGAAGGAGACGGTGCCGGCGGCGCGATCCTGCTCGCCCGCGATCAGCAGCAGCGGCACCTTCGACGTGGTGTGGGTGCGGATCTTCTTCTGCATCCGGTCGTCCGAGTGGTCGACCTCGGCGCGCACGCCCGCTCCGCGCAGCCGGGCGACGGCGCCGTCGAGGTACTCGCTGTACTCGTCGGCGACCGGCACGCCCATCACCTGCACGGGCGCGAGCCACAGCGGGAAATCGCCCGCATAGTGCTCGAGCAGAATCGCGAAGAAGCGCTCGATCGAGCCGAACAGGGCCCGGTGGATCATGATCGGGCGCTGCTTGGAGCCGTCGCGGTCGGTGAACTCGAGCTCGAACCGCTCGGGCAGGTTGAAGTCCAGCTGCACGGTCGACAGCTGCCACGAGCGGCCGATCGCGTCCGTGACCTTCAAGTCGATCTTCGGACCGTAGAACGCCGCCTCGCCCGGCTCCTCGATGAGCTCGAGGCCCGTGGCGACGGCGACGCGCCGCAGCGCGTCGGTCGCGGTCTCCCACACCGCCTCGTCGCCGATCCACTTGTCCTTCTCGTCGTCGCGCATCGACAGCTCGAGGCGGAAGTCGGTCAGGCCGAAGTCCTTCAGCAGCGACAGCACGAACTCGAGCACCTTGGTGGTCTCGGCCTCGAGCTGATCGGGGGTCACGAACAGGTGCGCGTCGTCCTGCGTGAAGCCGCGCACGCGGGTCAGGCCGTGCAGCGCGCCCGAGAGCTCGTTGCGGTAGACGGTGCCGTTCTCCGCGAAGCGCAGCGGCAGATCGCGGTAGCTGCGTGCACGCTCCTTGTAGATCAGGATGTGCATCGGGCAGTTCATGGGCTTCAGGTAGTAGTCCACGCCCTGCTTGGTGACGTTGCCCTCGTCGTCGCGCTCCTCGTCCATCCGGATCGGCGGCCAGATGCCGTCGGCGTAGGTCACGAGGTGGTTCGAGGTGACGAACAGATCCCGCTTGGTGATGTGCGGCGTGTAGACGTAGCTGTAGCCCTCGGCGATGTGGCGGCGACGCGCGTGCTGCTCCATCTCGCCGCGCACCAGGCCGCCCTTCGGGTGCCACACCGACAGGCCGGAACCGATCTCATCCGGGAACGAGAACAGGTCGAGCTCGCGACCGAGCTTGCGGTGGTCGCGGCGCGCGGCCTCCTCGAGGCGCTCCTGGTATGCGCGCAGCTCGTCCTTCGTGGGCCACGCGGTGCCGTAGATGCGCTGCAGCTGCGGGTTCTTCTCGCTGCCGCGCCAGTAGGCGCCCGCGACGCGCAGGAGGTCCCAGCCGTTGCCGACCATGCGGGTCGTCGGCACGTGGGGGCCGCGGCAGAGGTCCTTCCAGGCGGTCTCGCCCGTGCGGCCGTCGATGTTGTCGTAGATCGTCAGCTCGCCCTCGCCGACCTCGACGCCGGCGCCCTCGGCCGCCTCCTTCTTGCCGCCCTTGAGTCCGATGAGCTCGAGCTTGAACGGCTCGTCCGCCAGCTCGGCGCGCGCCTCGTCGTCGGTCACAACGCGGCGGCGGAAGCGCTGGGCGTCGCGCACGATGCGCTGCATCTCCTTCTTGATCGCCTTCAGGTCGTCGGGCGTGAAGGGCTCGTCGACGCCGAAGTCGTAGTAGAAGCCGTCGGTGATGAACGGTCCGATGCCGAGCTTGGCCTCGGGACGCAGCTTCTGCACGGCCTGGGCGAGCACATGCGCGGTCGAGTGTCGCAGGATGTTCAGGCCGTCCTGGCTGTCGATGGTGACCGGCTCCGTCGTCTGCCCCTCCGTGACCTCGGCGGAGAGGTCCTTCAGCTCACCGTCGACGCGCATGGCGACGACGTTCTTCTCGGGGTGCAGATCGAATCCGGTGGTCACCCGACCAATCCTATTGCGCGCGGCGAAGCGGACCGCTCGCGCGCGATCCGGCACTGCGGCCGGAAGCCGACGTGCTCCGCCCGCCGCCCCGGGCCCTCGGCGCGGACGACGCCCGTCAACCGACGTTGAAGCCGCCGTTGCTGTGCAGGAGCTGGCCGTTGATCCACGAGCCTTCCGGTGAGAAGAGGAATCGCACGAGGTTCGCCGCGTCCTGGGGCGTGCCGAGCCTGCCGGCGGGTGTGGCATCGGTCCCCCAGGCGCGCACCTCATCGCTCATCCAGCCGTTGTCGACGGGCCCCGGATTCACGACGTTCGCACGCACCCCGCGATCGCCGAGTTCCACGGCGGCCGCCTTGACGATGCGGTCGAGCGCGCCCTTGCTGGCGCCGTAGGGCAGGTTGTGCACCGTGTGGTCGCTCGTGAGCGCAACGATGCGACCGCTCGGCTCATCTGTCCGAGCGGCGGGGAGCTGCTCCGCGAAGGCCCTGATCAGCAGCCAGGCAGCGCGCGCGTTCACGGCGAAGTGACGATCCCAGCTCTCCAGGCTCGTGGTCAGGATCGAGCTGTCGACCGACTCGGCGTGCGACATCACGAGCCCCGTCACGGGTCCGATCGACTGCGCGGCGCGGATGAGTTCGGCCGGGGTGTCCGCTCGGCTCAGGTCCCCGGGGATGAGCTCGACGTCGACGCCGAAGGCGCGACACTCGGCGGCGATGGACCGCGGGTCATCGGGGCTCCGCTCGAGCCCGACGCGATCGTCGTACGGCTGCCAGTGGCTGAGCGCGAGATCCCAGCCGTCCCGCGCCAGGCCGAGGGCGAGAGCCGCTCCGATCGAGCGACGACGACCGACCCCCGTGATGACCGCGACGCCTCGCCTGTCCTGCCTGCTCATGGGAACGACCTTAGGACCCGTCAGCGCACGCCCTCGTCGGACAGCTCGGCGCCGTCCGTCGCGGCGAAGCGCTGCGGGCCGAGCACCGACAGCAGCCGCAGCTTCTCCGCTCCCTCGGTGCGCGGCGGCGCCGTCAGCACGAGCAGGGCCTGGGACTGATCCTCGGTGAACAGCACCTGGCAGTCGACCTCGATGGGACCGAGCTCCGGGTGGATCAGCGTCTTGTGGTCCTCGAACCGCCGCGCGACCTCGTGGCGCTCCCACAGCTGCGCGAACTCGGGGCTGCGCGCGGCCAGCTCGCGCACGAGCTCGCCGGCGCGGGACCGCTCGCCCTGTGCGCCGTAAGCCGCGCGCGGGTTCGCCACGAGCGCCCGCGCGTTCCGCGCCCGGTCCTCGGCGGGATACACCTCCTGCGCCGCGGGATCCGTGAACCAGCGGTACACGTCGCTGCGGGCGAGCCCGGTGCGCGCCGTGGGGTCGCCGAACAGCGCGACCGCCATCCGGTTCGCGACGAGCGTCTCCCCCAGGCTCGACAGGATGAGCGCGGGCGTGTCCCCCAGCCGGTCCAGCACGCGCAGCAGCGCCGGCGCGACGTGCGTGCCGGCGCCGATGCGATCCGGCGCGGCGTGGCCCGCGACCCGGAACAGGTAGTCGCGCTCGTCGGCGCTCAGCCGCAGGGCGCGCGCCAGGGCCGCGAGCATCTGCTCGCTCGGCTGCGGCCCGCGCGCCTGCTCGAGGCGGGTGTAATAGTCGACGGACATGCCCGTGAGCTGCGCGACCTCCTCGCGCCGCAGGCCCGCGGCACGGCGACGGGCGCCCACCGGCATCCCGACGTCCTCCGGCTGCAGGGCGGCGCGGCGCGCGCGCAGGAACTCGGCCAGGGCGGCACGGTCGGCGTTCATCGCTCCATCTTGCGCCGCTGCGCCGCGGCGGAGCCAGGGATCGCCGATCCCTCGATCGGGAGGTCTCTCCCGCCGGAGGCGGGGCGCCCGCAGGCTGGGGCCATGGACATCACACAAGACACCGTCTTCATCCCGGGCGCGACGAGCGGCATCGGCCTCGCTCTCGCCCTCCGTCTGCGGGCCCGCGGCGCGACCGTGATCGTCGGCGGGCGCCGCCAGGAGCTGCTCGACGAGCTCGCCGAGACGCACGGCTTCGGCACCGTGCGGATCGACACCACGGATGCCGCGAGCATCGGCGAGGCGTCGGCGGAGGTCATCCGCCGCTGGCCCGACGTGAACGCCGTCGTGCTCATGGCGGGCATCATGGTCGCCGAGGACTGGCGCTCCCCCGCCTTCCTGCCGACCGCCGAGTCGATCGTGACCACGAACGTCCTGGGTCCGATCCGTCTCATCGCGGCTTTCGTCGAGCACCTCCTCGCGAAGCCGGATGCCACGATCGTCACGGTGTCGAGCGGCCTGGCGTCGGTGCCGCTGCGGCCGACGCCGACGTACAACGCGAGCAAGGCGTTCATCCACCTGCTCAGCGAGTCGATCCGGCTGCAGTTCGCCGGCACGAGCCTGCGGGTCACCGAGCTCGTGCCGCCGTCCGTGCGCACGGCGCTCATGCCCGGCCACGAGGACAACGACCAGGCGATGCCGCTCGACGTGTTCGCGGACGAGGTGATGAGCCTGCTCGAGAGCGACCCCGAGGCGCACGAGATCCTCGTGGAGCGGGTGAAGCTCCTGCGCTACGCCGAGGTGCGCGGCGACTACGACCAGGTGGTCGGCATGCTGAACGCGACAGACCCACACGCCGCGCGCCCCTGAGGAGCGCTCCGGGGCGGGTGCGTCAGTCCTCGGGCAGCGCGCGGCCGAACATCTCGGCCGTCTGCCGCGCGGACGGCGCGCCCGCGTCGGGGTCGGCCCCGGCCGCGAGCAGCACGCGGATCACGTCGTCGTGCTGCTTGAACACCGCGCCCGCGAGCGGCGTCTGGCCGCGCCCGCTGATCCGGTCGACGTCGGCACCGCGCTGCGCCAGACCCGCGACCAGGTCGGCGTGGCCGTGGTACGCCGCGAGCGTGAGCAGCGTGCTCCCCTGCGCGTCGGCAAGGTCCACGGGCGCGCCCGCGTCGATCTGATCGAGCAGGGCGGCCGTGTCGCCCGTGCGGGCGAGGTCGAACAGGCGGGCGGCGAAGGCCTGGGCGTCATCCGTCATGCGACAAGTCAACCACCCGCACAACGACGAAGCCCCGGCGATGGCCGGGGCTTTGTGCATCTGGAGCGGATGACGAGACTCGAACTCGCGACCCTCACCTTGGCAAGGTGATGCGCTACCAACTGCGCTACATCCGCAGAGCCGGATCTCGTCCGGCTCGTGCGCGATACTGGGATCGAACCAGTGACCTCTTCCGTGTCAGGGAAGCGCGCTACCGCTGCGCCAATCGCGCTCATGAGAGCTGTATTCAATTATGTCGAGGTGGCGACGGGATTCGAACCCGTGTAAACGGCTTTGCAGGCCGGTGCCTAGCCACTCGGCCACGCCACCACGGGGATTGAGACCCGCATGCCGAGAACCTGATGGATCTCTGCACTCGAGCGGATGACGAGACTCGAACTCGCGACCCTCACCTTGGCAAGGTGATGCGCTACCAACTGCGCTACATCCGCATCGCGCCCCGATCGCTCCGGGCACTTGTTACACATTAGCCGACGACCGCCCCGGATCCAAACCGCGACCCGCTGTCGGGCGTGTCCACGCGACGCGGGCCGAACCGCTCCCCGACCGTGTCAAGCCGCCGCCGGACAGCCGCGTCAGCGCCTATCGTGGCGACATGGGCACCGAGAACGAGATGACCGACGAAGAGAAGCGCCGCGACCAGCTAACGACGGCGCCGGACGCCACCGAGGAGGACGCCCGGCCCCGGATCGTGGTGTCGGAGCACGACGGCGTGAAGCGCATCGACATCGCGGAGGACGCTCCCGTGCGCCCGGGCGATCCGACCGCCGAGCCGCGCGAGAGCTGATCCCCACGCATCCCGCGCCGCGCGAACGACGAAGGCCCCCGGCGAACCGGGGGCCTTCTTGCGTGGGCGATACCAGACTCGAACTGATGACCTCTTCCGTGTGAAGGAAGCGCGCTACCAACTGCGCCAATCGCCCATGTTGTGGAGTTGTCGCCCTTGCGGGCCGAGAACCGATACTACCCGATCGCGCGCCGCTTCCCGAACCACGACCGCATCGGGCGTGGCGCTCAGGCCTCCGCGGTCCAGCCGTAGCGGCGCTGCAGCGCCGCGGCGACGCGAGCGAATCGGCCCCTGTCGAGCGCGGCCGCCTCGCGGCGCATGCCGTCCACGTGCACGCTGTAGAGCTGATCGAGGTCGACCCAGGACTCGCGTCCCGCGCCGTCCCATGCCCCGGCGCCGATCGAGAGGTACTCCCGGTCGCCGTCCCGCGACCTGCTCGTGAGCTTCACCGCGTACACACGCTGCGCGCTGTGCCGACCGAGAACCAGCACCGGGCGGTCCTTGCCCCGCCCGTCGTTCTCGGCGTACGGCACCCAGGTCCACACGATCTCGCCGGCATCCGGCTCTCCGTCGCGCTGCGGGGCGTAAGACAGCCGCAGATCCGCCACGTCCTCCGGTCGGACCTCGAGGGTCTCGACGCTCGCCCGCGAGCCCGCACCGGGAATGACCTCGACGCGCGGGACGCTGTCGACGCGCGAGGTGCGACGCTCGTCACGGCGCCGTGCGGGGCGCCGCGTCGCCGCCTCCAGCGCTCCGACGGCCAGCTGCGCGATCGTCCCCAGGACCCCTCGTGCCATGCCGAGAGCCTACCGACGACGATCCCCGGGGCCGGAGCCCGGGCGTCGCCGGGGCCGGATCCCGGGCGTCGCCGGGGCCGGAGACGAAAGCGGGGCGCCGCGGCGATGCCGCGACGCCCCATGGTGGGGTGCCCCGTGTCGGGGCGTGGTGGGGTCAGTCGGCGAGCGTGTAGCCCGCCTCGCCGTGCACGACGGTGTCGATGCCGGCCAGCTCGTCCTCGTTCTTGACGCGGAAGCCGATGGTCTTCTCGACCGCGAAGCCGATCGCCAGGGCGAGCACGAAGGAGTACGCCAGCACCGCGATGGCCGCGATCGCCTGCACCAGCAGCTGGTTGATGCCGCCGCCCATGAACAGGCCCGTGCCGTTGGCGAAGAAGCCGAGGTACAGCGTGCCGATCAGGCCGCCGACGAGGTGGATGCCCACGACGTCGAGGGAGTCGTCGAAGCCGAGCTTCCACTTGAGCTCGATCGCGAAGGCGCAGACGACACCGGCGATGAAGCCGAGCAGCAGGGCCCAGATCGGGTGCAGCGAGGCGCAGGCCGGGGTGATGGCGACCAGACCCGCGACGGCACCCGAGGCGGCGCCCACCGAGGTGGCCTTGCCGTCCTTAACCTTCTCGATGATCAGCCAGCCGAGCAGGGCCGCGGCGGGCGCGCCGATCGTGTTGACGAACGCGAGGGCGGCAGTGCCGTCGGCGGCGAGCTCCGAGCCGGCGTTGAAGCCGAACCAGCCGAACCACAGCAGGCCGGCGCCGAGCAGGACGAACGGCGGGTTGTGCGGGACGTGCACGCCCTTCTGGAAGCCGACGCGCTTGCCGAGCACCAGGGCGAGCGCGAGGGCCGCCGCACCGGCGTTGATGTGCACGGCGGTGCCGCCGGCGAAGTCGATGGCGCCGACGCCGAAGGTCTCCTGCAGGCCGTAGGTGATCCATCCGCCGTACGCGAAGCTGCCGTCCTCGGCGAGGCCGAAGTTGAACACCCAGCTCGCGACCGGGAAGTAGACGATCGTCGCCCAGAGGCCGGCGAAGACCATCCAGCCGCCGAACTTGGCGCGGTCGGCGATGGCACCCGACACCAGCGCGACCGTGAGGATGGCGAACGTCGCCTGGAACGCCACGAACGCGAGCGGCGGGTACGCGGCATCCTCGGGGGTCTCGAGCAGGCTGTTCAGGCCGAGGGCCGTCGTGTCGATCGACCACGGGGCGAGCAGGCCCTCAGCGCCCGGGAACGCGATGGCGTAGCCGTACAGGACCCAGAGCACGCCGATGAGGCCGAGTGCGCCGAAGCTGAGCATCATCATGCTGATGACGCTCTTGGCCTTGACCAGGCCGCCGTAGAAGAACGCCAGTCCGGGCGTCATGAGCAGCACCAGTGCTGCTGCGATGAGCATGAATGCTGTGTTGCCTTGATCCATGATCGAGCGGGAACCTCTCTGCTGGGACGCAGGGTGTGAAGCGTCGGGTTCCCTCAGTGTCGACCTGCCCCGTTTCACAGACAGTTCGAAGCGTGTTTCGGGGGCGTTACGCAGTGCTCACTTCTGTAAACATCCCATTTCGCGCGAGCCGGATCGCGCCGCGGCCGCGGACGTGCTCAGGCGTGCGTCGAGGCGACGAGGCGCGAGATCGCGCGCAGGTACTTCTTCCGGTAGCCGCCGGCGAGCATATCGGCGCCGAAGACCTCGTCCAGCGGCGCGCCCGTGGCGCGGATCGGCAGCTCCGCGTCGTACACGCGGTCGACGAACGCGACGAAGCGCAGCGCCTCCGACTGATCCGTGAGCTGCCGCACGTCGCGCAGGCCGACCGCCTGCACGCCGTCGATCAGGCGGATGTACTTGGAGGGGTGCACGCGCGCGAGGTGCCCGATCAGCTCGTCGAACCCGTCGTCGCTCGCGGTGCGGAAGGCCGCGAGCTCCTTCTCATAGGCCTTCGCGTCCAGCACGGGAGCGTGACCGTCGAACGAGCGCTGACGGAAGTCGACGCCGTCGATCCGGACGGTCTGGAAGCTGTCGGCCATGGCGTGGATCTCGCGCAGGAAGTCCTGCGCCGCGAACCGGCCCTCGCCGAGCGCGTTGGGCGGCGTGTTGCTCGTCGCCGCGAGCCGGGTCCCGCTCGCCACGAGCTCGCCCAGCATCCGGGTCATGACCATCGTGTCGCCGGGATCGTCCAGCTCGAACTCGTCGATGCACAGCAGCGCGGATCCGCGCAGCAGGTCGACGGTCTGCTTGTAGCCGATCGCGCCGACGAGCGCGGTGTACTCGATGAACGAGCCGAAGTACTTCCGGCGGGCCGGGACCGCGTGGTAGATCGCCGCGAGCAGGTGGGTCTTGCCCACGCCGAACCCGCCGTCGAGGTACACGCCCGGCTTCATCTCGGGTGCCTTGGGCTTGCGCGAGAACAGCCCGCCGCGCTTGGGCTCCGGCGCGCCGACCGCGAAGGTCGTGAGCAGCTGCTTCGCATCGTCCTGCGAGGGATACTCCGGATCGGCCCGGTAGGAGTCGAACGTCGCGTCGTCGAACTGCGGCGGAGGCACGAGGCTCGCGAGCATCTCCTCGCCGCTCAGCTGCGGCTGCCGCTCGGTCAGGTGGACGATGCCGGTCGCGGTGGAGGTCATGGACGTGAGGTTTCCGATCGTTACGCGTGGAGCGGATCGCCGGTGCCGGCGTGCGCGGGGGCGCATACGCTCGAACCGGAGCCCTTTCAGCCTAGTTGCGTCGCCTGTGCACCCGAGCACGGCCGCCCACAGATCCCCAGGAGGAACCGTGACCGTGGAGTTCGACCCGTCGCCCCAGTTCGCCGAGTACGCCGAGCCCGGCCGGCTCGTCTCGACCGCGTGGGTCGAGGAGCACCTCGGCGCCCCGGGTCTGGTGATCGTCGAGTCGGATGAGGACGTGCTGCTGTACGAGACGGGGCACATCCCGGGCGCGGTCAAGATCGACTGGCACACCGAGCTCAACGACCCCGTCGTGCGCGACTACGTCGACGGCGCGGGCTTCGCCAGGCTGCTGAGCGCCAAGGGCATCTCGCGCGACGACACGGTCGTGATCTACGGCGACAAGAACAACTGGTGGGCCGCCTACGCCCTGTGGGTGTTCTCGCTCTTCGGCCACGAGGACGTGCGCCTGATCGACGGCGGTCGCGACCGCTGGATCTCGGAGGGCCGCCCGGTGACGACCGAGCCCGCCGCGCGCCCGGCGACCGAGTACCCCGTCGTCGAGCGCGACGACGCCACGCTGCGCGCCTTCAAGGAGGACGTGCTCGCGCACCTGGGCGATCCGCTCATCGACGTCCGCTCTCCTGAGGAGTTCTCGGGCGAGCGCACGTCGGCCCCGGCGTACCCGGAGGAGGGCGCGCTGCGCGCCGGCCACATCCCCAGCGCGCAGAACGTGCCCTGGGCGAAGGCCGTCGGCGAGGACGGCGGCTTCAAGCCCCGTGCCGAGCTCGAGGCGATCTACCGCGACCAGGCCGGCCTCGGCGACGCGGACCGCATCGTCGCCTATTGCCGCATCGGCGAGCGGTCCAGCCACACGTGGTTCGTGCTCAAGCATCTGCTCGGCTACCCGGATGTGCGCAACTACGACGGCTCCTGGACCGAGTGGGGCTCGTCCGTGCGCGTGCCGATCGTGACGGGCGCCGAGCCCGGCGAGGTCCCGGCGCGCTGATCCCGCAGGCGTCCGCAGTGGGAGAATGGAGGACATGACGTCCGACACGCTTCCGGCCGCGCTCGCGGAGATCCGCGACGAGTTCCTCGAGCTCGAGGAGCCTGAGCGCCTGCAGCTGCTGCTGGAGTTCTCGCGCGAGCTGCCCGATGTGCCGTCGTCGTATGCGGACCATCCGGAGCTCACCGAGCGCGTCGCGGAGTGCCAGTCGCCCGTGTTCATCGTGCTCGAGGTGGCGGACGACGACACCGTGACGATGCACGCCGTCGCGCCGGCCGAGGCGCCCACCACGCGCGGCTTCGCGAGCATCCTCGCGCAGGGCATCTCGGGACTGCCCGCGAGCGAGGTGCTCGCGATCCCGGCCGACTACCCGCAGTCGCTCGGCCTCACGCGGGCCGTCTCGCCGCTGCGCATCGCGGGCATGACCGGTATGCTGATGCGCGCCAAGCGGCAGGTGCAGGCGCGCCTCGACGCGCGCTGACGCTCAGCGGGAGAAGCCGCGCTCGCGCAGCCAGTCGCTGATCGCGGTCGTCCAGCGGCGCTCGTCGTAGTTCCACAGCTTCGTGTGGCGTGCGACCGAGAACACCTCCATCGTGACGAGGTCGGGGCGTGCCGCCGCCAGCGCGTGCGACGCATCCGAGGGCACGAACCCGTCGTCGTCGCTGTGCAGCAGCAGGATCGGCACGGTCAGCTCACCCGCGCGCGCCACCATGTCCAGCTCGTCGAACGGGACCCCCCGACCGGCGCGCGCGGCGCGCGCCGTCCACGGCGACTCGAGCGTCTCCATGGCGGCGCGGGCGGCGAAGGCGGGCACGCCGAGCTCGCGCGCGTGGTAATCGAGCACGATCCGCCAGTCGACGACGGGCGACTCGAGGATCAGCCCGTCGATCAGATCGCGGTGCGCGGAGCGGACCGCGGTCTGCAGCACGATCGCGCCGCCCATCGACCAGCCCATCAGCAGGATCCGCGCGGCGCCCCGACCGCGCGCCCACTCGATCGCGGCGTCGACGTCGCGCCACTCGGTGGCGCCGAGTCCGTAGAGGCCGCTGCGGCTGCGGGGCGCCTCGCCGTCGTTGCGGTACGAGACGACGATCGTCGAGATGCCGGCGGCGTGCAGCGTGGGCACCGCGCGCAGCGTCTCGGCGCGGGTCGTGCCGCGGCCGTGCACGAGGACGGCCCACACGTCGCCGCGTCCCGCCGAGAACACCCACGCGGGCGCGAGCCCGACAGGCGTCTCGATGAGCTCCTCGTGGTGAGGCAGGTGCAGCTGCGCCGGCTCGTCGTAGTACCAGCCGCTGAACGAGCCGTGCGGGCCGACGCGCGTGGCGGCGTCGATGTGACTGAGCAGCTTGCGCGTCACGCCGGCGTCGTCCTGCGCGAGCACGGCGCCGAGCTTCACGTAGCCGGCCCCGTTGGTGAAGATGCCGTAGCGCCCCGGCAGCACGGTGTCGGGCGTGCGCGTGAGCGTGATCGTCTGGGCCGCGCGGTCGATCCCGAGGATCTCCACGTCCGCGACCCGGGGAGCCGGAGTCACGACGCGCCGTGCGACGCCCGCGATCCGGACGCTCAGCGCGGTGGCGACGCCCGTCAGCAGCACGCCGAGACCGACCATCGACAGGATCGCGGAGCCCGCGGACGCGGGTGCGGCGGCAGGGGAAGCGGCGCGCCTGAGGTGCTTCATGACCCCTCCACTCTAATCTGACAGCGTGAGTGCACGACGAGGCCCGGACGACGCGTTCGCCGCCGCGGAGGAGCAGCTGCGGGCCGCGTCGTTCCGCAGCGACTTCGTCGTGCACGAGATCCCGTCGCCGCAGGGCGTGGCGCCGTTCAGCCTCGCGCTCGCGGGTGACGTGCGTCCCACGTCCGAGGGCGAGTCGCCCTACGGCACCGGGCGATTCATCCTGCTGCACGACCCGGCCGAGCCCGACGCGTGGGGCGGAGCGTGGCGCATCGTCGCGTTCGCGCAGGCACCGCTCGAGCCGGAGATCGGCACGGACCCGCTGCTGGCGGACGTGACGTGGTCCTGGCTCGTCGACGCGCTCGACTCGCGGCGTGCCGAGTACCACTCGGCCTCCGGCACGGCCACCAAGATCCTGTCCAAGGGGTTCGGGTCGCTCGCCGAGGAGGGCGACGGCGCGCAGATCGAGCTGCGTGCGTCGTGGTCGCCGGACGGCTCGTTCGGCGCGCACCTCGAGGCGTGGGCCGAGCTCGTGTGCATGCTGGCGGGACTCCCGCCGGGGTCCGAGGGCATCGCGGTCCTCGGAGAGCGGAGGTTCCTGAATGGCTGAGGCCGCCCAGTACGACGTGATCGACACGGCCGAGGAGCTCGCGGCGGCGTGCGCCGCCCTGGCGGGCGGCACGGGCCCCGTCGCGGTCGATGTCGAGCGCGCGTCCGGCTTCCGCTACTCGCAGCGCGCCTACCTGGTGCAGGTGTTCCGGCGCGGCGCCGGCGTGTTCCTGTTCGACCCGCCCGCCCTCGACGACCTCGCTCCCCTCCAGGCGGCGATCGGCGACGAGGAATGGGTCCTGCACGCCGCGAGCCAGGATCTGCCGTCGCTGCGCGAGCTCGACCTCATGCCGCCGCGCATCTTCGACACCGAGCTCGCCGCGCGCCTGCTCGGCTGGGAGCGCGTCGGCCTCGCCGCCGTGGTCGAGGCGACGCTCGGCGTCGTGCTGAAGAAGGAGCACTCCGCCGCGGACTGGTCGACCCGTCCCCTGCCGCAGGCGTGGCTCGAGTATGCCGCGCTGGACGTCGAGCACCTCGTCGACGTGCGCGACGCGCTGGTCGACGCGCTCGCGGAGGCCGGCAAGACCGACTACGCCGCGCAGGAGTTCGAGGCGACCCGCGTGCGCGAGGCGAAGCCGCCGCGCGCCGAGCCGTGGCGTCGCCTGAGCGGCCTGCACACGGTGCGCGGCCGCCGCAACCTCGCCGTCGCCCGTCAGCTCTGGCTGGCGCGCGAGGAGTACGCGATGCAGCAGGACATCTCCCCCGGCCGTCTCGTGCCGGATCGCGCGCTGGTCGCCGCGGTCATCGCGGCTCCCGCGTCCAAGAGCGAGCTCGCCGCGCTCAAGGCGTTCAACGGCCGGGCGAGCCGCTCGCAGCTCGACCGCTGGTGGAACGCGATCGTGGCGGGCCGTGAGAGCGGCGACCTGCCCGTCGAACGCGTGCCGAGCGACACCCTGCCGCCGCCGCGCGCCTGGTCCGACCGCAATCCCGAGGCCGACGCCCGGCTGAAGCAGGCGCGCCCCGCCGTCGAGGAGCGTGCCGCCGCGCTGTCGATGCCGACCGAGAACCTGCTCACGCCCGAGACGCTGCGTCGCGTGGCGTGGGAGCCGCCCGTGCCCGCCGACGCGTCCGCGATCGGCGCCGCACTCCGGCGCCTGGGTGCGCGCGAGTGGCAGATTGCACAGACTGCACAGATCATCGCCGACGCGTTTGTGCAGGCAGTGCAAACGTCCGACGAGGCCGACGAACCGGCTTAGTGGATCCGGACCAACCGGTTCTTGCCCTTATGCGGGCCTCCCTAGGCTGAAGCCGAACCTACTCAGGGGCCGCCCGGCCGTGCGCCGGCGTGCCCAAGGACTGGAGGCAGAGTGGCCGAGCTGGCTGATGTCTATTTCGTCGACGGAGTACGCACGCCCTTCGGGCGCGCGGGCGAGAAGGGCATGTACTGGAACACGCGAGCGGATGACCTCGTCGTCAAGGCGATGAAGGGTCTCCTCGAGCGCAACACCGAGATCCCGAAGGACCGGGTCGACGATGTCGCGATCGCCGCGACGTCGCAGACGGGCGACCAGGGCCTGACCCTGGGACGCACGTCGGCGATCCTGGCGGGTCTGCCCATGACCGTGCCCGGTCTCGCCGTGGAGCGGATGTGCGCCGGCGCGCTGACGAGCGTCACGACCATGGCCGCCTCGATCGGTGTCGGCATGTACGACGTCGCGATCGCGGGCGGCGTCGAGCACATGGGCCGCCACCCAATCGGCGCCAACGCCGACCCCAACCCGCGCTTCGTCGCCGAGAAACTCGTCGACCCGGGCGCGCTGAACATGGGCGTCACGGCCGAGCGCATCCACGACCGATTCCCCCAGCTCACGAAGGAGCGCGCAGACCGCTTCGGCATGCGCAGCCAGCAGAAGGTGCAGGCGGCCTACGAGGCCGGCAAGCTCCAGCCCGACCTCGTGCCCGTCGCCGTCACCGGCGCGGACGGCCAGTGGGGCCTCGCGACCGAGGACGAGGGCCGCCGCCCCGAGACGACGATGGAGGGCCTCGCGAACCTCAAGACGCCGTTCCGCCCGCACGGCCGCGTGACCGCGGGCACGTCGTCGCCACTGACCGACGGCGCGACCGTGAGCCTGCTGGCGAGCGGCGCAGCGGTGAAGGAGTTCGGCCTCACGCCCAAGATGAAGCTCGTCTCGTTCGCGTTCGCCGGCGTCGAGCCGGAGATCATGGGCATCGGCCCGATCCCGGCCACCGAGAAGGCGCTGGCGAAGGCCGGCCTCACGATCGACGACATCGGCCTGTTCGAGCTGAACGAGGCGTTCGCGATCCAGGTGCTCTCGCTGCTCGACCACTTCGGCATCGACGACGACGACCCGCGCGTCAACCCGTGGGGCGGCGCGATCGCGCTCGGCCACCCGCTCGCGGCGTCCGGCGTGCGTCTGATGATCCAGCTCGCGGCGCAGTTCGCCGAGCATCCCGAGGTGCGGTACGGCCTCACGGCGATGTGCGTCGGCCTGGGCCAGGGCGGCAGCGTCATCTGGGAGAACCCCCACTATTCGAAGAAGGCCGCCGCAGGCGTCCGCTCCGGCGAGAAGAAAAAGTGAGCGTGGCTGTGACCGACTACTCGAAGATCGACTACTCCCCGCTGCTCGCGCTGACGGAGGGCGAGGTCGTCACGCGCTCGCTGGTCAGCGACGTGCGCCTGGCCAGCGGCCGCACGATCGCGTTGATCACGCTGCACAACGGCAAGGACCACACGCGGCCGAACACGCTCGGCCCCGCCACCCTCACGGAGCTCGGCGAGCGGCTCGACGAGCTCGCGCAGCGCGCCGCGGCTGGCGAGATCGACGCCGTCGCGGTCACGGGCAAGCCGTACATCTTCGCCGCCGGCGCTGACCTGTCGAATGTGGGCGACCTGCCGTCGAAGGACATCGCGCGTCTGATCGCCCAGCTCGGCCACCACGTGCTCGGCAAGCTCTCGCACCTCGGCGTGCCGTCGTTCTCGTTTGTGAACGGCCTCGCCTTGGGCGGCGCCGTCGAGATCGCGCTGAACTCGACGTACCGCACGGTCGACTCCTCGGCCGCGGCGATCGCGCTCCCCGAGGTCTTCCTGGGCCTCGTGCCCGGGTGGGGCGGTGTGACACTGCTGCCGAACCTGATCGGCATCGAGAACGCGCTCGAGGTGATCATCTCCAACCCGCTCAAGCAGAACCGCACGCTCAAGCCGCAGCAGGCGTACGAGCTGGGCATGTTCGACGCGATCTTCAGTCCGACGAGCTTCCTCGAGGACTCGCTGCGCTGGGCGGACGGCGTGCTGGCGGGCACGATCAAGGTCGAGCGCAAGAACGCGCCCGGCAAGATCGAGCGCCTCACCAAGTGGCCCATCGCGGTCAAGGTCGCGCGCAACATGCTCGAGAGCCGCATCGGCACGGTCCCGCGGTCGCCGTACATGGCGCTCGACCTCATCGACAAGGCCAAGAGCGGCACGGTCGAGGAGGGCTTCGCGCGCGAGGACGAGGCACTGGCCGAGCTCATCTCCGGCGACCAGTTCGTCGCGTCGATGTACGCGTTCGACCTTGTGCAGAAGCGCGCCAAGCGTCCCGTGGGCGCTCCCGACAAGGGACTGGCGAAGAAGGTCACGAAGGTCGGCGTGATCGGCGCGGGCCTGATGGCGAGCCAGTTCGCGCTGCTGTTCGTGCGCCGCCTGCAGGTGCCGGTGCTCATCACCGACATCGACCAGGCGCGCGTCGACAAGGGCCTGTCGTACATCCGCGACGAGATCGCCGCGCTCGAGGCGAAGGGACGCATCGACGCCGACACGGCGAATCGCCTCCGCGCCCTGGTGCGCGGCACGGTCGACAAGAGCGAGTACGCCGACTGCGACTTCGTGATCGAGGCGGTGTTCGAGGAGACGGGCGTCAAGCAGCAGGTGTTCCGCGAGATCGAGCAGATCATCGCGCCCGACGCCATCCTCGCCACCAACACGTCGTCGCTGTCGGTCGAGGAGATCGGCTCGGTGCTCGCGCACCCCGAGCGACTCGTCGGCTTCCACTTCTTCAATCCGGTCGCGGTCATGCCGCTGATCGAGATCGTGAAGACGCCGCAGTCGAGCGACGAGGCGCTGTCGACCGCGTTCGTGGTCGCGAAGAACCTGCGCAAGAACGCCGTCCTGACGGCGGATGCGCCGGGCTTCGTCGTCAACCGCCTGCTGGCGAAGGTCATGGGCGAGGCCGCGCGCGCCGTCGACGAGGGCACGCCGCTGCTCACGGTCGAGAAGGCGTTCGCGCCGCTCGGGCTGCCGATGACCCCGTTCCAGCTGATCGACCTCGTCGGCTGGAAGGTCGCGGCGCACGTGCAGGACACGATGGTGCGGCACTTCCCCGAGCGCTTCTTCGCCTCGGAGAACCTGCACCGCCTCGCCGAGGTCGGCGACGTCGTCGAGAAGGACAAGAGCGGCAAGGTCACGGGCTGGACCAAGCAGGCGCAGAAGGTCCTCGACACCGGGAAGTCGCCGGCGTCGGAGGAGGAGATCCTGCGCCGCGTCGAGGACGGCCTGGCGAGCGAGATCAGGCTGATGCTGGACGAGGGCGTCGTGCCCGAGGTCGAGGACATCGACCTGTGCCTCATCCTCGGCGCCGGCTGGCCGTTCATCGACGGCGGTGCATCGGCCTACCTCGACCGGTCGGGCGCTTCCGAGCGCGCCGCCGGGGGCACGTTCCACACTCCGCCGCTGCGCGGGGCCGCGCACCGCGGCTGAGCGCCCGGCGACCGGACGCGAACGGGGTGACTCCTGCCACGGCAGGGGTCACCCCGTTCCGCTGTGCGGGCGCGGCAAGCCCGCGGATCAGCCGCGCGGCGCGGGCAGCTTGAACTCCCCCGTGACCGACGGCAGACCGCGACCGGTGTCGCGGCGTGCCATCGGCACGCGCGTGCCCAGCACCTGGGCGACGACATCCTGCGCGATCTTGGCGGGCGTGAGGCCCGCATCCTCGAGGATCTGCTCACGGGACGCGTGGTCGAGGAACGCGTCCGGCAGGCCGAGCTCGTCGACGGCCGTGTCGATGCCCGCCTCGCGCAGCACCTGCCGCACCCGCGTGCCGATGCCGCCGACACGGATGCCGTCCTCGAGCGTGATGACCAGGCGGTGACGCGCGGAGAGCTCGACGATGGACGCCGGCACCGGCACGACCCAGCGCGGGTCGACGACCGTGGCGCCGATGCCCTGAGCGCGCAGACGCGACGCCACATCGAGGCCGAGCCGCGCGAACGGGCCGATGCCGACGATCAGCACGTCCTCGACCTCGTCGCGCGCCAGCACGTCGACGCCGTCCTCCAGACGCTCGAGCGCGGGGATGTCCTCCTCGACCGAGCCCTTCGGGAAGCGGACGACCGTGGGCGCGTCACGCACCGCGACGGCCTCGTGCAGCTCCTCGCGCAGACGCGTCTCGTCGCGCGGTGCGGCGATCCGGATCCGCGGAACGATGTGCAGCAGCGCGAGATCCCACATGCCGTGGTGGCTGGGACCGTCGGGCCCCGTGACGCCCGAGCGGTCGAGGACGAACGTGACGCCCGCGCGGTGCAGTGCGACATCCATCAGCACCTGGTCGAACGCGCGGTTCACGAACGTCGAGTACAGGGCCACGACGGGATGGAGGCCGCCGTACGCCAGGCCCGCGGCCGACGCGACGGCGTGCTGCTCGGCGATGCCGACGTCGTACACGCGCTCCGGGAACCGCTCGGCGAACGGCGCGAGCCCCGTCGGGCGCAGCATCGCGGCCGTCATGGCGATCACGTCGGGGCGCTCCTCGCCGATGCGCACGAGCTCTTCCGCGAACACATCGGTCCAGCCCGGGGAGGACGCGCCGAGCGCTCCCCCGGTCGCGGGGTCGATGCGGCCGACCGCGTGGAACGCATCCGCCTCGTCGTCGAGCGCGGGCTGGTAGCCGCGGCCCTTCTCCGTGATGACGTGCACGATGACCGGCGCGCCGTACGACTTCGCCAGCGCGAGGGTCTCGATCAGGGCGGAGAGGTCGTGCCCGTCGACGGGACCGAGGTACTTCACGTCGAGGTTCGAGTAGAGCGACGAGTTGTTCGTGAAGCGCGACAGGAAGCCATGGGTGCCGCCGCGCACGCCGCGGTACAGCGCGCGCCCCACCGCGCCGAAGCGGCCCGCCATGCGCGACGAGCGCCGCGACAGGTCGCGGTAGGCCTCCGTCGTGCGCACGCGGTTCAGATGACGCGCCATGCCACCGATCGTCGGCGCGTACGAGCGGCCGTTGTCGTTCACGACGATCACGAGGTTGCGGTCGTTGTCGTCCGTGATGTTGTTGAGCGCCTCCCACGTCATGCCGCCCGTCAGCGCGCCGTCGCCCACGACCGCGACGACGTGCCGGTCGCTGCGGCCCGTGCGGCTGAACGCGCGCGAGATGCCGTCGGCCCAGCTGAGGGAGCTCGAGGCGTGGGAGGACTCCACGACGTCGTGCGGGCTCTCGGCACGCTGCGGGTAACCGGCGAGGCCGCCGCGCGCGCGCAGCGCGGAGAAGTCCTGGCGGCCCGTGAGCAGCTTGTGCACGTACGACTGGTGACCCGTGTCGAAGATGATCGGGTCGTCCGGCGACGAGAACACGCGGTGCAGGGCGATCGTCAGCTCGACGACGCCCAGGTTGGGGCCGAGGTGGCCGCCCGTGCGCGCGACGTTCTGCACGAGGAACTCCCGGATCTCCGCGGCGAGATCCGTCAACTGCTCCGGCGTGAGTGCGTCGAGGTCGCGCGGAGCACGGATCCCGTCGAGAAGACTCATGCCCCGAGCCTACGCGCGTCGTCTGGGATTCCGACGAACGACGAACGGCCCCCGGGAAGTCCCGGGGGCCGTTCGGTGGAGTGCGTCAGACCAGGCTGCGCAGCACGTACTGCAGGATGCCGCCGTTGCGGTAGTAGTCCGCCTCACCGGGGGTGTCGATGCGGACGACCGCGTCGAACTCGACCGGCTGCTTGCCCTCGGGCGAGTGCTCGCTCGGCGTCGCCGTGACCTTGACGGTCTTCGGGGTCACGCCCTCGTTGAGCTGGTCGAGGCCCTCGATCGAGACGATCTCGGTGCCGTCGAGGCCCAGCGACTCCCAGCTCTCGCCGGCCGGGAACTGCAGCGGCACGACGCCCATGCCGATCAGGTTCGAGCGGTGGATGCGCTCGAAGCTCTCGGTGATGACGGCCTTGACGCCCAGCAGGCTGGTGCCCTTCGCCGCCCAGTCGCGCGACGAACCGGAGCCGTACTCCTTGCCGCCGAAGATCACCAGCGGGGTGCCCTGCTCCTGGTAGTGCTGCGACGCGTCGTAGATGTACGACTGCGGCCCCTCGGGCAGCGTGAAGTCGCGCGTGAAGCCGCCCTCGATCTGCTGTCCGTCGTTGACGGCCTTGACCAGCGCGTTCTTCAGGCGGATGTTCGCGAACGTGCCGCGGATCATGACCTCGTGGTTGCCGCGGCGCGAGCCGTAGGAGTTGAAGTCGCGCTGCGCGACGCCGTGCTCCGTCAGGTACTGCGCGGCCGGGGTGCCCGCCTTGATGTTGCCGGCCGGGCTGATGTGGTCGGTCGTGACCGAGTCGCCCAGCGTCGCGAGCACGCGCGCACCCGTGATGTTCTCGACCGGCGTGAGCTCCATGCTCATGCCGTCGAAGTACGGCGCCTTGCGCACGTAGGTCGACTGCTCGTCCCACTCGAACACGGGGCCCTCGGGGGTGGGCAGGTTCTTCCAGCGCTCGTCGCCGTCGAACACGGTGGCGTACTGCTTGATGAACTGCTCGCGCGAGATCGAGGAGTCGATGATCTCCTGGACCTCCTCGGGCGCGGGCCAGACGTCCTTCAGGAAGACGTCGTTGCCGTCCGCGTCCTTGCCGAGCGCGTCGGTCTCGAAGTCGAAGTTCATCGATCCGGCCAGCGCGTACGCGACCACGAGGGGCGGCGAGGCGAGGTAGTTCATCTTCACGTCGGGGCTGATGCGGCCCTCGAAGTTGCGGTTGCCCGAGAGGACGGCCGTGACGGCGAGGTCGTTGTCGTTGATCGCCTCCGAGACCTCCTCGATGAGGGGTCCCGAGTTGCCGATGCAGATCGTGCAGCCATAGCCGACCGTGTAGAAGCCCAGCGCCTCGAGGTCCTTGTCGAGGCCCGACTTCTCGTAGTAGTCGGTGACGACCTTGGAGCCGGGGCCGAGCGTGGTCTTGACCCACGGCTTGCGCTTGAGGCCCCGCTCTGCCGCCTTGCGCGCGAGCAGGCCCGCCGCGATCATGACCGACGGGTTCGACGTGTTCGTGCACGACGTGATCGCCGCGAGCGTCACGGCGCCGTTGTCGAGCATGTACTCCTGGCCCTCGGGCGTGGTGACCTTCACCGGGTTGGACGCCGCGTGCGGCGCGCCGCTGACCAGCACCGACGGGGTGTGCTCGTGCTGCTCGCCCTCGTGCTGGTGGGAGACACCGTTCGCCGAGACGGTCTCGTGCTCGACACCCGGCGCCACGCCGGGGTCGGACGCGGGGAACGTGCCCTCGACCTCGACCGGCTCGCTCGCGCGGTCGGTGTAGTTGAGGATGTCCTTCTCGAACTGCGACTTGGCGTCCGACAGCAGGATGCGGTCCTGCGGGCGCTTCGGACCCGCGATCGACGGCACGACCGTCGACAGGTCGAGCTCCATGTACTCGCTGAAGACGAGCTCGCGCGCCGGGTCGTGCCAGAGCTTCTGCTCCTTGGCGTACGCCTCGACCAGCGAGACCGTCTGCTCGTCGCGGCCCGTGAGGCGCAGGTAGTCGAGCGTGACGTCGTCGATCGGGAACATGGCGGCGGTCGAGCCGAACTCGGGGCTCATGTTGCCGATCGTCGCGCGGTTGGCGAGCGGCACCGACGCGACGCCCTCGCCGTAGAACTCGACGAACTTGCCGACGACGCCGTGCTGGCGGAGCATGTCGGTGATCGTCAGGACGACGTCGGTCGCGGTCACGCCGGCGGGGATCTCGCCCGTGAGCTTGAAGCCCACCACGCGCGGGATCAGCATCGACACGGGCTGGCCGAGCATCGCGGCCTCGGCCTCGATGCCGCCGACGCCCCAGCCGAGCACGCCCAGGCCGTTGACCATGGTGGTGTGCGAGTCGGTGCCGACACAGGTGTCGGGGTACGCGCGCAGCACGCCGTCGACCTCACGGTCGTAGATGACCTTGGCGAGGTGCTCGATGTTCACCTGGTGCACGATGCCCGTGCCCGGGGGCACGACCTTGAAGTCCTGGAACGCGGTCTGCCCCCAGCGCAGGAACTGGTAGCGCTCGCCGTTGCGCTCGTACTCGATCTCCACGTTGCGCTCGAGCGCGTTCTCGGACCCGAACAGGTCGGCGATGACCGAGTGGTCGATCACCATCTCGGCGGGCGAGAGCGGGTTGATCCGGTTGGCGTCGCCGCCGAGCTCCGTGACGGCCTCGCGCATGGTGGCGAGGTCGACGATGCAGGGCACGCCGGTGAAGTCCTGCATGACCACGCGCGCCGGCGTGAACTGGATCTCGGTGTTCGGCTCGGCCGTCGGGTCCCACGAGCCGAGCGCGCTGATCTGCTCCTTGGTGATGTTCGCACCGTCCTCGGTGCGGAGCAGGTTCTCGAGCAGCACCTTGAGGCTGAAGGGGAGCTTCTCGAAGCCGTCGACGGCGTCGATGCGGAAGATCTCGTAGTCGGTGCTGCCGACCGTCAGGGTGCTCTTGGCACCGAAGCTGTTCACCGTTGACACGGGCTGTCTCCTCCTGGTCGACCGCGCTTGCGCTCCCCATCTTGCCCCCACCTCGACCGGCGAGGCCAGCAAGGCGGGCCTAACAGGCGGAGGGTGCGGAACGGGTCCGCGGGGTGCGCGATTTATCTTGACATCGAGATAAATCTACCACGCACGGAACCGGCGCATGCGCGCGTGCGCAGTGGCGTCAGCCGCGTCGTGCGGGATACAGCGCCCGCGCGGCGAGCCACGTCACGGCCACCAGCGGCGCGAACAGCGGCAGCCCCATCACGAGCTTGAGCGTGCCCAGCAGCGTCGTCTCGTTCGCGAGGTACAGCGGCAGCTGCACGGCGAGCCGCGCGAAGAAGAGCCCGGCCCACGCGAGGGCCAGCCAGCGGAACACGCGGCGCTTGCGACGATCCTCTCGCCAGGCCGTGCCCTCCCCTGTGAGGAAGCCGGCGGCGAGCCCGATCAGCGACCAGCCGATCACGGCCGAGACGAGGAACGCCGTGCCGTACACCGCGTTCGTCACGAGACCGATCACGAAGTTGTCGCGGCCCTGGCCCGTGAACAGCGCGAGCGCCGCGGCGGCCGCGGCCGCGAGCAGGCCGCCCATCGCGGCGGCGGGAGGCGACTTCTGCGCGAGGCGCACGATCGTGAACACGGCCGCGATCCCGACGGAGAGCCCGAGCGACAGCACCAGCGGCTCCGGCCAGAGCGTGTAGACGATCACGAACACGAGGCTCGGCAGGATCGACTCGAGCACGCCGCGCACGCCGCCCATGGCCTTCCACACCACGTCGCCCGTGGTGGCCTCCTCGGCGGGATCGATTCCCGCACGGCGCGCGACACCGCCGATCGCGGCGCCGACGACCTCGGACGCCGAGGGCTCGGGCCTGCTGTCGGGGCGGGTGCCGCCCCCGTCCTGCGAGCTCATCGCGTCACGCCGACGCGGGCGTCGACGGCATCTTGAGCGGGATGAGGTCGCGCGGCGGCATGGGCGCGCCCCCACGCACGACGACGATCGAGCGGAACAGGTCCTCGACCTGCTCCGCGGCCGCGGGGTCCGACGCCGCGGCGCCGCCGATCACGCCGCGCAGGAACCAGCGCGGGCCGTCCACCCCGACGAAGCGGGCCAGACGCATCTGCGCGTCCTGGCCGGCGACGACAGGGACCTCGGCCAGCAGCTCGGCGCCGAGCGGGCCCTCGCGCTCCTCGACGCGTCCGCCCTGCTGGCGCACCTGGTCGCGGATCTGCGCGCGCGTCTCGTCCCACAGCCCCGTGGTGCGGGGCGCGGCGAACGGCTGCACCTGCAGGGTCGAGTCGGCGTAGTCGAGTCCGACCGCCACGATGCGCTTGGTCTGCTCCTCCACCTCGAGACGGAGGTTCAGCCCCTCCCGCGGCAGCACCTTGATGCCACCGAGATCGATGTAGGGGCGGACGGGGTTCGCTTCGCTCTCGTCGAGCGGTCCCGCGGTGGCGCGGTCGCCGGGGGCCGCCTTGCGACCGATCTCGAGCTCGTCGCTCACTTGCTGTCTCCTTGGGTCTGGTAGCCCGTCGATCCGAAGCCGCCCTCGCCGCGCACGTGCTCGGGAAGCTCGTCGACCGGGATGAAGCGCGCCTGCGGGACGGGCATCAGGATCAGCTGGGCGATCCGGTCGCCGACGGCGATCTCGTACGCCTCGCGCGCGTCCGTGTTCAGCAGCGCCACCTTGATCTCGCCCCGGTAGCCCGCGTCGATCGTGCCGGGCGCGTTGACGATCGTGATGCCGTGCTTCGCCGCGAGGCCGCTGCGCGGCACCACGAAGGCGGCGTAGCCGTCCGGCAGGGCGATGCGCACGCCCGTGCCGACGAGCGCACGCTCGCCGGGCTCGAGGCGGACCGCCTCGGCCGCCGTCAGATCGGCGCCCGCGTCCCCCGGGTGCGCGTACACCGGCGGAGCCGATGCGATGATGGGGACGTCCACGGTTTCGGTCACTCCACGAGGGTAATGCAGAACACATCACCGCCCGCTCCGCGCGATCGCGCGACGTCGCCGGGCTCAGCGCGACGCCCCCTGTACCGCGAGCGGCTCTCGCCCTCGCTGTGGATCCTCGGCGGCGCCGCGGTCGTCGCCCCCATGGCCGCCCTGGTGTTCGTGCAGTACGACAGGACGCTCTCACTGGTGATCGGCATCGCCGTCGCCGTGCTCGTCGTTTCGGCGCTCATCCTGTCCTCGCCCGTCATCGAGGTGACGGGCGACGAGCTGCGCGCGGGCCGCGCGCACATCGACGTCGCGCTGCTCGGCGAGCCCGTCGCGCTCACCGGCGAGGAGGCGCGCGCCGCGCGCGGCTCACGCCTGGATGCGCGCGGCTGGCACCTGATACGCGGCGGGGTCGCCGGGATCGTCGTCCTCCCGGACGTGGATCCCGACGACCCCGTGTCGTCGTGGACGCTCTCGTCGCGGACGCCCGACCGCCTCGCGGCGGCGGTGCGTCACGCGCAGAGCGCGCGCCCCTGATCAGTGCGAGCAGTCGCGGCAGATCGGGCCCGCGGCGTCCTCGTGATCGATCTGCGAGCGGTGCTTCACCAGGAAACAGTTCATGCAGGTGAACTCGTCCTCCTGCGGCGGGAGCACGACGACGTCGAGCTCGACGTTCGAGAGGTCGGCGCCCGGGAGGTCGAAGCTGGAGGGGTTGTCCGCGTCCTCCACGTCCACCGAACCCGACATGGTGTCGGGGACACGCGCCTTCAGCGCCTCGATCGACTCATTGCCGTCGTCCTCGGTCTTGCGCGGGGCGTCGTAATCGGTTGCCATGTGAGTGGGTCACGCTTCTTTCATCAGCTGTGGTGCGGTCTCCGCCGTGCGGCGGAGCGGCGATAGTCTGCACGGCCGTCGCGCGTTATGCAAATGCGTCGGCGTGCTGGTGTCGAAACTCGCGGCACGCCCGTTCTATTCCCGCCGTTCGGCCCCGCCCGTGAAACCATGGCGACGTCGTGATGCAGCGGCGGGCCGCTGTCCTGCAGCGGCGACAGGGGCGAGCCAGAGGAGGATGGGCATGGAATCGCTCACCATCATCGGACACGAGGACGGCCGGCTCGTCCTGGCCACCGAGGCCGGGCAGCGCTTCACGCTCGCGATCGACGACGTGCTGCGCTCCGAGATCCGCCGGGCCCAGCGCGATCAGGCGCCCGCCGAGCCGCGCGCTCCGCTGCCGAGCCCGCGCGAGATCCAGGCGCACATCCGATCCGGCATGTCGGCGGAGGACGTCGCCGCGCTGCTCGGCGCGCGTGTGGAGGACATCCGGCGCTTCGAGGGACCCGTGCTCGCCGAGCGCGAGCACGTCGTCGGCCAGGCGCTCGCGGTGCCGGTGCTGATGGGCATCGAGCTGGAGCAGGACGAGAACCCCACGTTCGGCATCGCGATCCGCGCCAAGCTCGCCGAGCTGGGCGCGACGGGCGAGCGCTGGACGAGTTGGAAGGAGTCCTCGGGCTGGATCGTCAAACTCGAGTTCACGGCGAACGACGTCGACCACGACGCGCGCTGGAGCTTCGAGCCGCGCCGCAGCGCGCTGTCGCCGCTGAACGGCGACGCGACGCAGCTGTCCCGCCAGGGACCGATGCCCGAGGGGCTGATCCCGCGCCTGCGCGCTCTCGACACGGTCGCTCCCCTGCAGGGGAACGGCTCGGAGGACGAGAGGGAGGAGGACCGCTTCGACTCGGGCGCGTTCGGCCCACGTCGTCTGCCCGAGCCGCAGCCGGAGCACGAGTCCTCCCCCACGGTCCGCGACTTCGCCACCAAGCGGGCGCCGGCATCGCAGAGCGCCAGCTCCGACACGGCCGACCTGCTCGAGGCCCTGCGCCGTCGGCGCGGTCAGCGCGAGCCCGCCCCCGCGTTCGACACGGAGCTCGTCGACCGCACGTCGGATCACCCGGCAGGCGGTGCGGCCGAGGGCGAGCGCCGCGCGCCCGTCGCGCTGTTCGATGCGACCCCCGAGCAGACGCAGGGCCAGGACGAGACCCCGGCCGAGAGCGAGGAGACCCCGCGCCGTCGCGGCCGGGCCTCGATGCCGTCCTGGGATGAGATCGTCTTCGGCGCGCGCAGCGACGACTGACGTCCCCGCGGTGCCGGCCGCGCGATCGCGGCGCGGCGCTCAGCCGGCGTAGGCGCCGAGCCGCAGCAGCGGGACCATAAGCTCCTCGGGCGTGACCGAGCCGTGCTGGCCGACCATGTCCTGTGCGCGCTTGTCCTCGAGCCGGTCGTCGTAGAACGCCCACGTGCCGCGCGCGGCCACGAGGAGGTCGCCGATCCGCGGCCGGATGTCGTCGGCGACCGTGCCGAACAGCCCGCCGGCGATCGCCTCGTCGCGCGTCGCGACATCGGCCGTCCGTCCCGACACCGATTCCCACACGGCGGCGGCCTCCCGGATGTCCACGCCGTCCTCCAGATACACGTGCAGCAGGCGCGGCTCGCCACCCAGGTGCGCGACGCCGTCCAGCCGCGGGTCCTTCTCGCCCAGCAGGACGTGCCGGTGGCGCGGCACGTCGACCATGCCGTGATCGGCCGTCACGACGGCCCCGACGCCGGGCGGCACGGGGGCTGCGAACGCCGCGTCGATGTCCTCGAGCGCCGCGATCCACGCCTCCGAGTCGACGCCGCGCCGGTGACCTGCCTTGTCGACCTCCGGGAGGTAGCAGTACACGAGCGAGCCCGGCTCCCGCGCCGCGAGTTCGTACGCGAGTCGCACGCGCATCCGGACGTCGTCCGACGCGACGTACTCGGCGCCCCGCAGGATCGCCGCCGTCAGGCCCGTCGTCGCGTACTCCGCGAGCCCGACGGCGAACGCCCGGCGGCCCTCCGCGCCCGCGCGCTCGAACACCGTCGGGCGCCGCTGCCACGTCGCGGGGTCGAGCCCGTCCCGCTCGTAGCCGTTCAGCTGATTCGCGAGCCGTCCGCGATCCGGGTCCATGACGCGGTAGCCGACGAGCCCGTGCTGCCCCGGATCCGATCCCGTCAGGATGGACGACAGCGCGGCGGCCGTCGTCGACGGGAACACCGTGCGCGCGACGTCCTTCCGCCCGCCGAGGGACGACAGCCGCCGGGCGTGCCCCGCGTGCGTCCGCAGCTGCTGCGCACCCAGCCCGTCGATCACGAACAGCACCGCGGATCCGGCGGGGCGCAGCCAGTCGGACGTGCCGGACAGCGACCGCAGGATCTCCGGCGCAACTCCGGTGAGGCTCCGGGCCGAAGCGGGCGCCGTCGGTACGATGGGGGGCATCCGGGCAAGTCTCGCACAACGCGCTTCGCCCGCTCCGGGGCCCGAGCCCGGAGCCCGCCGCTCCTCCGCACGGAGGCGCTCCGAGAAAGAGAAGCATGGCCCGAAAGTCCTCCGCCTCCCCGAGCTCGACGGAACCGGTCGACGAGCGCATCGAGGACATCGACCTCGAGCAGGAGATGCAGGGGTCGTACCTCGAGTACGCCTACTCGGTCATCTACTCGCGCGCCCTCCCCGACGCGCGCGACGGTCTCAAGCCCGTGCAGCGGCGCATCCTGTACCAGATGGCCGAGATGGGCCTGCGGCCCGACCGCGGCCACGTCAAGAGCGCGCGCGTCGTCGGCGAGGTGATGGGAAAGCTCCACCCGCACGGCGACACCGCGATCTACGACGCGCTCGTGCGTCTCGCGCAGAACTGGGCCCTGCGCGTGCCGCTCGTGGACGGGCACGGCAACTTCGGATCGCTCGACGACGGGCCCGCGGCCGCGCGGTACACGGAGGCGCGCCTCGCCTCCCCCGCCCTGTCGCTGACGGAGAACCTCGACGAGGACGTCGTCGACTTCATCCCGAACTACGACGGCCAGTTCCAGCAGCCGTCCGTGCTACCCGCCGCCTACCCGAACCTGCTCGTGAACGGCGCGAGCGGCATCGCGGTCGGCATGGCGACGAACATGGCGCCGCACAACCTCAGCGAGGTCGTCGCGGCTGCGACGCATCTACTCGAGCACCCCGAGGCGACGACGGCCGAGCTCATGGAGTTCGTGCCCGGACCTGACTTCCCCTCGGGCGGCATCCTCGTCGGGCTCGACGGCGTGCGCGATGCGTACGAGACCGGGCGCGGCGCGTTCAAGCTGCGCGGCAAGGTGTCGATCGAGCAGATCGCGCCGCGCAAGACCGGCATCGTCGTCACGCAGCTGCCGTACATGGTCGGCCCGGAGCGCGTCATCGAGAAGCTCAAGGACGCCGTGCAGTCCAAGAAGCTGCAGGGCATCAGCGACGTCGCCGACCTGACCGACCGCAACAACGGCCTACGCCTCGTGATCGGCGTCAAGACGGGCTTCGACCCGAACGCCGTGCTCGAGCTGCTGTACAAGCTCACGCCGCTGGAGGACTCCTTCAGCATCAACAACGTCGCGCTCGTCGACGGGCAGCCGCGCACGCTCGGGCTCAAGGAGCTGCTGCGCGTCTACATCGACCACCGCCTCGAGGTCGTCACGCGCCGCAGCCGTTATCGCCTGGACCGCCGCCGCGAGCGGCTGCACCTCGTGTCCGGTCTGCTGATCGCGATCCTGGACATCGACGAGGTGATCCAGGTCATCCGCTCGTCCGACACGTCCGAGCAGGCGCGCACGCGCCTGTGCACGGTGTTCGACCTCGACGACGTCCAGGCGGAGTACATCCTCGAGCTGCGCCTGCGCCGCCTCACGAAGTTCTCGCGCATCGAGCTGGAGCAGGAGCGCGACGCTCTGCTGGCCGAGATCGCGGCGCTCGAGGAGCTGCTCGGCTCGGACGTGCTGCTGCGCAAGCAGGTCGCGCTCGAGCTCGACGAGACGGCCGAGAAGCACGCCACCCCTCGCCGCACGCTGCTCATGAACGGCAAGCCCGCAGCTCCCCGCCCGCGCAAGGGCGAGCCGGATCTGCAGATCGCCGACGGGCCGACGACGATCGCGCTGTCGACGACCGGACGTGCGGTGCGTGTCGAGGTCCCCGAGGGCCAGCTGCTGCAGGCACCCGCGCGCCGCAGCAAGCACGACGCGATCCTCGCGACCGTCACCGCGACGATCCGCGGCGAGGCCGGCGCGATCACCTCGAAGGGTCGCCTGGTGCGCTTCCACCCGGTCGACCTGCCGTCCGTCCCCGCGAACTCGGTGCAGCTCGGCGTCGGCGTGAAGCTGCACGACTACATCGGTCTCACGGACAGGAACGAGCGGATCGTCGGGCTCGTGCGGCTCGACGACGACACCCCGCTCGCGCTCGGCACGGCGCAGGGAATCGTCAAGCGCATCGTGCCCTCGGCGCTTCCCCCCAAGCCGGAGCTCGAGATCATCGGGCTCAAGGCCGGGGACACGGTCGTCGGCTCCGCGCCGGCGGCGGATGACGCCGAGCTGGTGTTCGTGACGTCCGACGCGCAGCTGCTGCGCTTCGCAGCGTCGGCCGTGCGTCCGCAGGGCGCGCCCGCCGGCGGCATGGCGGGGGTCAAGCTCGGGGCGAAGGCCGAGGCGATCTTCTTCGGCGCCGCGACCGGTGACGAGAACATCGTCGTGACCGTGTCGGGCTCGACCGCGGCGATCCCGGGCACCGACACCGGTCGGGCGAAGATCACCGACTTCTCCGAGTTCCCCGCGAAGGGCCGCGCGACCGGCGGCGTCCGCGCACACGCGTTCCTGAAGGGCGAGGACCGGCTGACGCTCGCCTGGGTGGGCCCGGATCCGGCCCGCGCGGTCGACCCCACGGGCGCGGTGCGCAAGCTCCCCGAGTCCCTCGCCCGCCGCGACGCGTCGGGTCAGCCGCTCGAAGCCGTGATCGGATCCATCGGGCGCACGCTGCGCTGATCCGCCTCTCATGGAGCTGCTCGGGTTCGTCGCGATCTGCGTCGCGTCCCTCGTGGGCGCCGTGGGGCAGCGTGCGCTCGGCATGGGCTTCGGCCTGGTGACGGTGCCCGTGCTGGTCCTCGTGCTCGGCCCGCTCCCGGCGGTCACGGCGGTGAACGTGCTGGGCGCGCTCACGTCCATCATCGTGCTGGCGCAGGTATGGCGGCTCGTCCAGTGGCGACGCCTGATCTGGCTGCTGCTTCCGGCGCTCGCCGGCGTCGTGCCGGGCATCCTCATCGCGACGTCGGCCGACGACGCGGTGCTGAAGACGGTCGTGGGCGTGCTGATCCTGGCGGGCGTCGCGCTGTCCGTGTGGATGCGCCGCAGCGAGAGACCCCTCGAGGGCGACGTCCCGGTCGCCGTGACCGGTGCGGTCGCCGGCCTGCTGAACGGCTCCGTGGGCGTGGGCGCCCCGGTGCTCGGCCTGTACGGCGCGGTCGGCGACTGGCCGCAGCGCGCCTATGCCGCCGCGCTTCAGCCGTTCTTCTTCGTGCTCAGCGTCACGACCGTGGTGAGCAAGACGCTCCTCGATCCCGCCGGCGCGCTGCCGTGGCCGTGGTGGGCGTGGCTGGTGGTCAGCGCTCCGCTTGTCGCGGGCGTGTTCCTCGGCGACCGGCTGGCAGGCCGGCTCCCGGAGCGCACCGCGCGCGCGATCATCCTGCTGATCTCGCTGCTCGGCGGAATCTCCGTGCTCTGGTCCGGCGTCGCCGCCCTGATCGCGGGCTGAACGAACGTGGACGCCCTCGACGCGCTCGTCGCGGAGATCATGTCGGCGACAGCGCCTCCCGCCATCGTGGCGATCGACGGCGTCGATGGCAGTGGAAAGACGACGTTCGCCCGCGAACTGCGCGATCGTCTCGTGAGACGGCGCTCCAGCATCATCCATCTCGACGACTTCCTCAATCCGCCCGGGATCCGTCACGCGCGCGGGCGCTGGTCACCGCTCGGCTTCTGGCTCGACACCTACGACTACCCGGCATTCCGTCGGCGCATAGCGGAGACGCCGCGTGACACGCTCGCGATCGTCGAGGGCATGTTCCTCCAACGCGACGGTCTTGCCGGGCTGTGGGACCTGTCGGTCTTCCTCGACGTCCCTTTCGCCGAAACGGCGCGGCGGATGGCGGTCCGTGACGGAACACATCCCGATCCTGATCACCCCTCGATGCGACGTTATGTCGAAGGCCAGCGGCTGTACTTCGCGGCCGCGCGTCCGTGGACGCGCGCGACGCATGTCATCGACAACACCGATCCTGCGGCGCCCCGGCTCATCCGACCGAGAGACTCCTTCGCCGGCCGCGACGGACGTGGCTGAGCACCGGATCCCGCGCTCGCCATCCGATCGCCGGGTCGTTCAGCACAAGGGCGTCCGCATACGACTCCCGCCTTACCGCGCTAAGCGCGAACTGATCACCAGCGGTCGGTCAGGCGTCGATGGACTCGCGGCTGAGGCGATCGGCCGACTCGACGATGAAGTCGCGTCGCGGACCGACCTCGTTGCCCATCAGGATCTCGAATGTGCGACCCGCCGCCTCGGCGTCCTCGAGGCGCACGCGGCGCAGCAGACGACCGTCGCGCATCATCGTGGTCTCCGCGAGCTGATCCGCGTCCATCTCCCCCAGGCCCTTGTAGCGCTGGATCGGCTCCTGCCAGCGCTTGCCCGACTTGCGCAGCTTGTCGAGCAGCCGGTGCAGCTCGGCCTCGCTGTAGGTGTAGATCGTCTCGTTCGGCTTCGAGCCCGGATTGATCACGATGATCCGGTGCAGCGGCGGCACCGCCGAGAACACCCGGCCGGCCTCCACAAGCGGGCGCATGTAGCGGTAGAACAGCGTGAGCAGGAGCGTGCGGATGTGGGCGCCGTCGACATCCGCATCGCTCATCATGATGACCTTGCCGTAGCGCGCCGCGTCGAGGTCGAACGTGCGGCCGGAGCCGGCGCCCACGACCTGGATGATCGACGCGCACTCGGCGTTCGAGAGCATGTCGCCGATCGACGCCTTCTGCACGTTGAGGATCTTGCCGCGGATCGGCAGCAGCGCCTGGTACTCGCTGTTGCGGGCGAGCTTCGCGGTGCCGAGCGCCGAGTCGCCCTCCACGATGAACAGCTCCGACTGGGCGACGTCCTGCGTGCGGCAGTCGACGAGCTTGGTCGGCAGGGACGAGCTCTCGAGCGCGTTCTTGCGACGCTGGGTCTCCTTGTGGGCGCGCGCCGACACGCGCGCCTTCATCTCGGCGACGACCTTGTCGAGCAGCATCGACGTCTGGTTCTTGTCGTCGCGCTTGGGCGATGCGAAACGCGCCTTGAGCTCGTCGCGCACGACCTTCGCCACGATCGCTCGCACGGCGGGAGTGCCGAGCACCTCCTTGGTCTGGCCCTCGAACTGCGGCTCGGGCACCGTGACGGTGAGCACGGCGCTCAGACCCGCGAGCACGTCGTCCTTCTCGAGCTTGTCGTTCCCGACCTTGAGCCGGCGCGCGTTCGCCGCCACCTGGTCGCGCAGCTGCTTCAGCAGCTCCTGCTCGAAGCCCTGCTGGTGCGTGCCGCCCTTGGGCGTCGAGATGATGTTCACGAACGACCGGATGTGCGTCTCGTACCCGGTGCCCCAGCGCAGCGCGATGTCGACGTTGCACTCGCGCTGCACCTCGGTCGACACCATGTGCCCGTTCGGCTGCAGCATCGGGACGGTCTCCGTGAACGTGCCCGATCCCGTGAGGCGCCACGTGTCGGTCACGGGTGCATCGACCGCGAGGAAGTCGACGAACTCGGAGATGCCGCCGTCGTACTTGAACGAGGTCTCGACCGGCTCGCCGTCACCCTCGGCGCGCGGGCGCTCGTCGCGGATGACGATCTCGAGGCCCGGCACGAGGAATGCGGTCTGGCGGGCGCGCGTGACGAGCTCATCCAGCTGGAACGCGGCGTCCTTCGTGAAGATCTGGCGGTCGGCCCAATAGCGCACGCGCGTGCCCGTGACGGCCTTCGCGACCTTACCGACGACGCGCAGCTGGCTCGTCTCCTCGAACGGCGTGAAGGGCGCATCCGTGCGTGGGCCGCCCTTGCCGTCCGCGAACACGCCGGGCTCGCCGCGGTGGAACGACATCGCCCAGGTCTTGCCGTTGCGGTCGACCTCGACGTCGAGGCGCTCGGAGAGCGCGTTGACCACCGAGGCGCCGACGCCGTGCAGACCGCCGGATGCGGCGTACGAGCCGCCGCCGAACTTCCCGCCCGCGTGCAGCTTGGTGTAGACGACCTCGACGCCCGTCAGTCCCGTGCGGGGCTCGACGTCGACCGGCACGCCGCGCCCGCGGTCGCGCACCTCGACGCTGCCGTCCGCGTGCAGGATGACGTCGATGCGCGATCCGTTGCCGGCGACGGCCTCGTCGACGGAGTTGTCGATGATCTCCCACAGGCAGTGCATGAGGCCCGGCGAGCCGTTCGAGCCGATGTACATGCCCGGGCGCTTGCGGACGGCCTCGAGGCCTTCCAGAACCTGGAGATGATGGGCGGAGTACTCGGCGGTCACAATCTTCGATGCTAACCGCGGCAGCGGACATCGCCCCGCTGACACTCCCTTCTCCCCTACTCCCGTCTGGGCGGAACGGCTCCGGCGTACGCGCTGAGCGAAACATGCCGCCCGCCGGGCAGGATTGCCAGCCCCGGGTGGTTATATGTGATGCATCCCGCAAGCGTGCACGGATGGATGAACGAGGAGGCAGACATGATGACGACCACGACCGAAGCTCCCGCCCCCTCCTACCGCCTCTCGGCGATGGATCGCTGCGACTCCTGCGGAGCGCAGGCCTACATCGCCGCCGAGGTGAACGGCAGCGAACTGCTGTTCTGCGCCCACCACGGCCGCAAGTACGAGGAGAAGCTGCGCGCCGTCGCCACGTCGTGGCACGACGAGACGTCGCGCCTGAACGAGGCCGACTGACCGCAGCCACAGGCTTCACGCGCCCGCCGCCCTTCGGGGCCGCGGGCGCGTTCTGTGCGCGCGGGGTGCGGCCATCCGGCGCGAGACCTCATGTCCGGCACGACTCATCGCCGTGCGGTGATGTCTCGTCACGGAGTTGAGGTCTCGCGGGCCGGTGCCCGCCGCGAATCGCGGCTCAGTCGACGATGCGACGCGGGATGAGCGGCGACACGCGCAGAACAGGCTCCTCGCCGACCGTGCCGATCGCCTCGGCGAGGGTCGTGGACGACGACTCGCCCGACGCTCCCGGGCCGAAGACCGCGACCTCATCGCCCACGGCGGCGCCGGGCCAGGCCTGCACGACGCTCGACGCGAGGCCGACGCGTCGCAGCGCCCGCGCCCCCGCCGGCGTCCCGACGGACGCCGCACCGCTCAGCGACGACGGCAGGCCGTCGAGGGAGCCGAGGCCGATCTCCGCCTCGCCGTCGTGCACGGCGGCGACGCGCGCCACAAGCGTCGCGGCGGGCGCGATGCCCGGGAGCTCGGGCCCGTCGGCCGAGCGGATGCCGTAGCAGAAAGCCCCGACGCGCACGAGGTCGTACCGGAACTCCGCGCGCGCCCAGCCGGCCGCGCTCGCGGCGAGGTGACGCACCTCCGGGTTCAGCCCCGCCGCGCGAGCCACCTCGACCGCGGCGTCGAACGCGGCGCGAGCGACGTCGTCGTCCTCGTCGCTCGCCTCGGAGATGTGGCTCCAGATGCCCGCGACGCGGATGCGGCCCTCGCGCTCGAGCTCGGCGGCGCGCGCCACGAACGCGGGCCAGTCCTCGGGTCGCACGCCGTTGCGGTGCAGCCCCGTGTCGATCTTCAGATGCACGACGGCCACCTCCCGCGCGACATCGGCGATCCGCTCGAGGTAGTCCGCGTCCCCGACACCGAGCTCGAGACCGCCCGCCAGCGCGGTGGTGGCGTCCTCGGCGCCGAGCGTGAGCCAGCAGAACACGCGCGCCGCGTCGCCCGCGACAACCTTCGCACGCAGCGCGCTGCGGACGTCGATCGCACCGAACCAGCGCACGCCCGCGTCGAGCGCGACCGCCGTGACCGCCTCGACCCCGTGCGCGTACGCGTCGTCCTTCACGACCATGAGCAGCTCGGCGGGTGCGATGCGCGTCCGCACGGCCTCGATGTTCGCCGCAAGGCGCGCGCGGGAGATCCGCAGCTCGCTCGTCATCCGGACACCTCCCGCTCGACGTGCAGCCCGACCGCGCACACGAGCTCGGCGGGGGTCAGACCGGTCGCGGTCGTCCAGGCGGCGAGCCCGTCGCGCACGAGGCCGGAGCCGAAGTAGACGGCCTCGTCGCCCGGCTGCACCGGGGCGTCGCCGATGTCGATCACGCACACGTCCATCGCCACGCGCCCGACGATCGGCCGCACGTCGCCCGCGAGCTCGACGCCGACCCGGTTCCCGAGCGCGCGCACGACGCCCTCCGCATACCCGCCGGCGATCAGCGCCACGCGCGTATCGGCCTGCGCCCGATGCGTGTATCCGTACGAGACGCCCTCGCCGGCCAGCAGGCGCTTGGTGGACAGCACCGGCGCCGCGAGCGTCAGTGCGGGCTCACCGCCCGATCCGGGCATGCCGTAGAGCAGCTCGCCGGCGGACGGTTCCCGCTGGACGAGCGCCAGACCGGTCGACGTGACGGCGGCCGCATCCCGCTCGTCGGCCGCCACCGACCGGATGCCCGCCTCCGCGACGACCGCCGCGACGAGCTCGATCCCGTGCCCCCAGGCATCGCGCCGCAGGTCGGCGACCGCGCCCGGATCGCGCGCGAGAAGCCGCGCGTTGGAGAGGAGGGCCGAGCGCGATACGCGTGCGACGGGGGTCGCCCGCCGGGGGTTCGGCCAGGTCACCGACCTAGACTAACCCGAGGGCCGATCGGCCCCGATGACCCTCGGAGTGTGAATGTCTGACAACCGCCTCGGCCTCGCCGGCAAGTTCCGCTACCTCGCCGAGCGCGCCCGCCGCATCGACGTCAAGTCGGTCGCGGAGCGCGCCAGGGAGGTGCACGAGCAGCACGGCACGTGGACGCCGAAGGTGTTCGCCGACATGCTGTGGTCGGCCGCCCGGCACGACGTGGCGTTCCAGGACTACGTCGACTACGACTTCGCGATCTTGTCGAAGGACGAGCGCGCGACGTACATGACCCACCCGGTCTCGATGCAGCTCGCGCAGCGGTTCGCGCAGAAGGACAAGCGCGTCCTGTTCGAGAACAAGATCGAGTTCAACAAGCTGTTCGACCGCTTCCTCAAGCGCGAGTGGCTGATCGTCGAGGCGGGCAACGCCGACGCCGTGCGCTCCTTCGCCGAAAAGCACGGCACGTTCATCGCGAAGGTGCCCGTCAGCCACATGGGGCTGGGCGTGCGCCGCTACCACGCGAAGGACGTCTCGGACTGGGACGCCTTCCACCGCGGTCTGCTCGAGCGCGACGAGCTGCTGCTGGAGGAGGTCATCCGCCAGCACGACGACCTCGCCGCGGTGTGCCCCGGCACGGTGAACACCACGCGCATCACGGCGTTCTTCGACGGCACGGACGTGCACCTCCTTGCGATCGCGCAGAAGTTCGGCCGCGGCGCCGTGAGCGACCAGATGTCGTACGGCGGCTTCTACACGATGCTGCACGACGACGGGCGGGCGTTCGGCCCCGGCTACGACTCGCACAACCACGTGCACGAGAAGCACCCCGACACGGACTTCCCGATCGCGGACTTCCGCCTGCCCCTCATCGACGAGGTCAAGGCCTTCATCGACGAGGTGGCCCGCGTGGTGCCCGAGGTGCCGTACGTCGGCTGGGACGTGGTCGTCAGCCCAGACGGCCCCGTGCTGGTCGAGGGCAACTGGGGCGCCGGCGTCTACGAGAACAAGCCCAGCGTCACGGGTATCCGCACGGGTCACAAGCCGCGCTACCGCAAGGCGATCGGCTTCTGACGCCAGACGCGGAAACGCCCCTCCGAGGAGGGGCGTTTCTGCGTGAGGGCGCGGGTCAGATGGGGCGGACGATCCCCAGTGGCGTGGACTGGTGTCCCTGCCCCAGCGGGTTGTCGCGCAGGATGCGCACGAGGCGCTTCTCCCCCGCCTTGTCGAGCGTCGACCCGAGAATGTTGCCGCCGATGTCGTTGATGTCGACGACGGCGACGTCGACGCCGGAGCCCACCAGGGCCTGCACGCGGTGCGCGACCGCGCGAGGCTTGGCGGGTCCGAGCACGACCGCCTGGTTGTACGGCGGGATGGTGCCGCTCGTGGGGCCGTCGATCGCGCGTGCCTTGTCGCCCGCGATGCGGTAGAAGTCGCCCTTGCGCCCGAGGGCCTTCGTCACGGCGGCGACGGCGGCGGCGAGGAGGATCCGCGGCGTCCCGCACTCGCGCAGCGCCATCTCCATCGTCTCGGGCATGCCGAGCCCGATGCCGTAAGGCGTCTTCTGCACGTACTTCGACAGGAAGCGGGCGAGCGGACGCACGCGGATGTCGCTGAGCAGGTACGAGCGCCCCTGCGTGATCGCGACGATCTTCTCGGTCACGAACAGCAGGTCACCCGGCTGCACCGCGTCCTTGGCGTACTCGGTGATGATCTGATCCAGGTCGTCATCCGGCATGACGACGCGCGTGCGCAGCGGGATCCGCTGCACGCGCTCGCCGTCGACCTCGACCTCGAGGGCCTTGCCCTCGTTGGCTGCGGCGGTCATCGACGGATCACTCGAGGTAGTCGCGCAGCGACTGCGAACGGCTCGGGTGACGCAGCTTCGCCATCGTCTTCGACTCGATCTGACGGATCCGCTCGCGCGTGACGCCGAACGTGTCGCCGATCTGGTCGAGCGTCTTGGGCTGTCCGTCTCCCAGGCCGAAGCGCATGCGGATCACGCCCGCCTCACGCTCGGAGAGCGAGTCGAGCAGGCTCTCGAGCTGACGCTGCAGCATCGTGAAGCCCACCGCGTCGGCCGGCACGACCGCCTCGGTGTCCTCGATCAGGTCGCCGAACTCGCTGTCGCCGTCCTCACCCAGAGGAGTGTGCAGCGAGATCGGCTCACGGCCGTACTTCTGCACCTCGATGACCTTCTCGGGGGTCATGTCGAGCTCCTTGGAGAGCTCCTCGGGTGTGGGCTCGCGCCCCAGATCCTGCAGCATCTGACGCTGCACGCGGGCGAGCTTGTTGATGACCTCGACCATGTGCACCGGGATGCGGATCGTGCGCGCCTGGTCGGCCATGGCGCGCGTGATCGCCTGACGGATCCACCAGGTCGCGTACGTCGAGAACTTGAAGCCCTTCGTGTAGTCGAACTTCTCGACCGCACGGATCAGACCGAGGTTGCCCTCCTGGATCAGGTCCAGGAACTGCATGCCGCGGCCGGTGTAGCGCTTCGCGAGCGAGACGACGAGGCGCAGGTTCGCACCGAGCAGGTGCGACTTCGCGCGCTGGCCGTCGCGGGCGACCCACTGGAGGTCGAGTCCGAGCTGGCTGGACTTCTCCGCCGCCGACATCTTCGACAGCTTCTCCTCGGCGAACAGGCCGGCCTCGATGCGCATCGCGAGGTCGACCTCCTCCGCCGCGTTCAGCAGCGGGACCTTGCCGATCTGCTTGAGGTAGTCCTTCACCGGGTCGGCCGTGGCGCCCGTGATCTGAGTGGAGTAGACGGGGACCTCGTCCTCGTCGCTCGACGTGATGACGATCGCCCCCGTGGGCAGCGGCTCGGTCACGACGCTCTTGGGCGCCTCGTCCTCCTCCGCGGTCTCGGCGGCGTCGTCCTTGCCGGCCTCGGCCTCGGTCTCGGTCTCGGCAGCCTCGAGCTCGACGTCCTCGTCGACGACCTCGTCGTCGGGCTCGTCCGAGTCCGCGGCGCTCTTCTTGGGCGCGGCCTTGGCCGCGGTCTTCTTGGCGGGAGCCTTGCGGGCGGGCTTGTCGGCCCCCGCGCCGGTCCCCTCGACCTCGGTGGCCTTCTTGGCGGCGGTCTTGCGCGCCGTGGTCTTCGCCGTGGTCGTCTTCTTCGCGGTGGTGACCTCGACGGTCTCATCCGCCTCGGCAGCGTCCTTCTTCTTCGCGGTGGTCCGCGGAGTCTTCGTGGCAGTGGTCACGTTTCGCCTTTCACCGGCGGCGCCGCGCGCCGCGCCCCCGGGTGTATTCGGGCACTAGTAAGACCCTTGTCAAGTCCGGCGCATCCGCATGCGGCGTCTCGACAACGGGTCGGACACCCATTCTCTCATACGTCGAGCGGCACTACGCCCAGGCCCTCGTGCGGCGCGGCGGCGCCGCTTTCGCGCACTCTCAGTCAACCCGCGCGGGCGCGTCGTTATTCCCTTCCGCGGCGTCCCGCAGGCGCGGGATCAGCCCCGCTTGTCGTCGTCGCCCGTGGGGCGCGAGGCGAGGAAGCGCTCGAGCTCGGCCGCGAGCTCGTCGGCACTCGGCAGCTCCCGCTCCCGCAGACCGCCGACGGTCGGCTCGCCGCCGCCTGCGAGTCCCGCGGCGTACGCGTCGTACCGCTCCTCGAGGCCCTGCACCATCCGGCCCAGCTCCTCGTTGCCCGCGATCTGATCCTCGACCTTCCCGAGGTACTCGCGGTTCTCGCCGTACAGCTCGTCCAGCGTGAAGACGAGCCCGGTGGCCGCCATCAGCTTGTCCAGCGCGGCGATGGTCGCGGCCGGGTAGTCGGTCTCGGCGAGGTAGTGCGGCACGAGCAGCACGAAGCCCGCGGTGTCGAAGCCGGCCTCGATGAAGCGGTACTCGAGCAGGTGGCCGACGGTCGCCGGCACCTGAGTGCGCGGATGCCAGATCGAGTGCGCCTCGATCAGGTCGGCCCGGTTGCCGCTGACCGTCACGCCCAGGGTGCGCGTGTGCGGCACCGGCATCGCGATCGCGTGCACCCACGTGACGGATTTGGCCGCGAACTCGTCCGCGAAGTCGATCGCCGCCTCGACGAACGCATCCCACGCGAAGTCGGGCTCGTAGCCCGACAGCAGCAGGAACGGCTGGCCGAGCGCGTCGCGCGCGAGCGACAGCTCCAGGCGCGGCGGTCGGTAGTCGCTGAGGTGGTCCTGCTCGAACGTGACGATGGGGCGGCGCGCGCGATAGTCCAGCAGCGTGTCGTTCGAGAACACCGCGACCGGTCGCGGGTTCAGCTCGTTGCGCGCGAAGTCGATGAGGTTCGACACGGCCCCGCCGGCGTCCGTGAAGCCGGTCATCAGGATGACCAGCGGAAGGCGGTCGGGCACGACCGGGCCGTTCGCGACCCGATCATAGATGTCACCAGTCGAGGGCATGCCTCCATGCTACGAGCCGACGGAACGGCGAGGCCCGGTTCCGCTCAGCGCGTACCTAGGATGGAGGAATGCCGATTCCCGTTCTCGCGCTGACCGACGATCGATTCCCCACCGAAGGCGCGGAGGCGGCCATCCTGGCCATCCCCTCGTTCGGCGAGGACGACGAGCTCGACATCCCGGGCCTGCGCCCCGCGCTCGACGCCGTCGGCTTCACGGGCGCGAAGAACGCCTTCACCCGCGTCTACGCCCCGGAGGTCACCCAGCTGCCGCTCGCGGTCGTGGGCCTCGGACCGGACGCCGACACGGCGGCCGTGCGCGAGGCGGTGGGCACCGCGGCGCGTCAGCTCGTCGGCTTCGACACCGTCGCGGTCCACGTCGCCGCCGACATCGACGACGCGTGGCGGGCGGCGGCCGAGGGCGCCGCGCTGGGTGCGTACACGTTCGGCTCCTACAAGACGCGGGATCTCGAGAAGGCGCGGAAGAAGCGACGGGCGTCGCGTGTGCTCGTGCACGTCCCCGGTCCCGTGGACGACGCCGAGCTCGCGGTCGTGCGGGCGGGCGCGGAGGCGGTCGCCCTCGTGAAGGACCTCGTCTCGACGAGCGCCGACCGGCAGAGCCCCGAGCAGCTCGCCGACGCGGCCGTGACAGCGACCGACGGCCTGGGAATCGACGTCACGGTGTACGACGAGGCCGCGCTCGAGGAGGGCGGCTTCGGCGGCATCCTCGGCGTCGGTAAGGGCTCGGACCGTCCGCCCCGCCTCGTGCGGCTCGAATGGGCCCCCGAGGGCGCCGAGCGCCACGTCGCGCTCGTGGGCAAGGGCATCACGTTCGACACGGGCGGGCTGTCGCTCAAGCCCGCGGCGTCCATGCTCGGCATGAACGAGGACATGACGGGCGCCGCCGAGGTGCTCGCGGTCGTCCGCGCCGCGGCGCAGCTGAACCTCCCCGTCCGCGTCACGGCGTGGATGTGCATCGCCGACAACATGCCGTCGGGCCGCGCGACGCGCCCCGGCGACGTGCTGACGATGCTCGACGGCACGACCGTCGAGGTCACCAACACCGACGCCGAGGGCCGGCTCGTGCTCGCCGACGGCCTCGTCGCGGCGAGCCGCGAGAACCCCGACGTGATCGTCGACGTCGCGACCCTGACGGGGGCGATCCTCGTCGCCCTCGGCACGCGCCACACGGGCGTGATGGGCCACGGCGACGCGGTCGACGCGTTCCTGCGCGCCGCGGACCGCACGGGCGAGCTCGCCTGGGCGCTGCCGCTTCCCGAGTACATCGCGGAGCAGCTCGACTCGCGCATCGCCGACATGCGCAACGCCGACATGGGCAACCGCAACGGCGGCTCGCTGTTCGCCGGCCTGTTCCTGCAGCGCTTCGTCGGACGCACGGGTGAGGGCGACGACGCCCCGCGCATCCCGTGGGTACACCTCGACATCGCGGGCTCCGCAATGAGCGCGAGCAGCGCCTTCGGCTTCACGGACAAGGGCCCGACGGGTGCCACGGTGCGTGCGCTGATCGACTTCGTCGCAGCGGGCGGTGAGGTGCAGTGACCGCGCACGAGTTCGACCTCGTCGTACTGGGCGGGGGCAGCGGGGGCTACGCCGCGGCCCTGCGCGCCTCCGAGCTCGGCAAGAGCGTCGCGCTGATCGAGAAGGATCGGCTCGGCGGCACGTGCCTGCACCGCGGGTGCATCCCGACCAAGGCGCTCCTGCACGCGGCGGAGATCGCCGACTCGGTCCGCGAGTCGTCGTCCTACGGCGTCACCGCATCCTTCGGCGGCATCGACCCGGCGGCTCTGCGCGCCTACCGCGAGGGCATCGTGGCCAAGAAGTTCAAGGGCCTCGAGGGCCTCATCGCCCGCCGCGGGATCACCGTCGTCGCGGGCGAGGGACGACTCGAGGCAGGACGCACCGTGCGCGTCGGCGACGACACGTACCGGGGGCAGCACGTCGTGCTCGCGACGGGCTCCTACAGCCGCAGCCTCCCGGGCCTAGAGATCGGCGGCCGTGTCCTCACGAGCGAGGGCGCGCTCGCGCTGGACGAGGTGCCCGGCAGCGTCGTGATCCTCGGCGGCGGCGTGATCGGCGTGGAGTTCGCGAGCGTGTGGCGCTCGTTCGGCGTCGAGGTGACCATCGTCGAAGCGCTGGATCACCTCGTTCCGAACGAGGACATCGCCCTCAGCAAGGGGCTGGAGCGGGCGTACCGCAAGCGCGGCATCCAGGCGCGCCTGGGCGTCCGGTTCGCCTCGGCGACGCAGGACGCCAGCGGCGTCACCGTCGCTCTCGAGGACGGCTCGGAGATCCGCGCCGACTACCTCCTGGTCGCGGTGGGACGCGGTCCCGTGACGGCCGACCTGGGGTTCGAGGAGTCCGGCGTCACGCTCGACCGGGGATACGTCACGGTGGACGAGCAGCTGCGCACGACCGCGGAGGGCGTGTGGGCCGTCGGCGACATCGTGCCCGGCCTGCAGCTCGCGCACCGCGGCTTCCAGCAGGGAACCTTCGTCGCCGAGGCCATCGCGGGGCTGAAGCCCGTGCCCGTGCCGGAGACGCAGATCCCGAAGGTCACGTACTCGCACCCCGAGGCCGCATCCGTCGGGCTCACCGAGGCGCAGGCCGTCGCGGAGCACGGTGCCGACGCCGTGCGCACCTACGAGTACAACCTGGCCGGCAACGGCAAGAGCGAGATCATCGGCACGGGCGGCCTGGTGAAGGTCGTGCGCGTCGCCGACGGCCCCGTGCTCGGCGTGCACCTGCTCGGCGACCGGGTCGGCGAGCTCATCACGGAGGGGCAGCTCGCGGTCGCCTGGGAGGCGCACCCCGAGGACATCGCCCCGCTCATCCACGCGCACCCCACCCAGAGCGAGGCGCTCGGCGAGGCCTTCCTCGCCCTCGCCGGGAAGCCGCTGCACGCCGTCTGAGCGTCCGGCGGTGAGCTTCGCGCACCCCACGTCACTAAGCTGTAAACGTCATCGAATCCTGAAGGAGACTCCGACATGAGTACTTCCGTGGTCCTCCCCGAGCTCGGCGAGAGCGTCACCGAGGGAACGGTCACCCGCTGGCTGAAGAAGGTCGGCGACACGATCGCCGTCGACGAGGCCCTGCTGGAGATCTCGACCGACAAGGTCGACACCGAGATCCCGTCCCCCGTCGCGGGTGTGATCGAGGAGATCCTCGTTCAGGAGGACGAGTCCGTCGAGGTCGGCGCTGTTCTCGCGAAGATCGGCGACGGCTCGGGCAGCGGTTCGTCGGACGACGCCCCCGCCGCCGAGCAGCCGGCCGCCGAGCAGGCACCGGCGCCCGAGGAGCAGGCGGAGGCGCCCGCCGCGGCCCCGGCCGAGGCTCCCTCGACCGAGCAGGACGCGCCCGCGGCCGCTCCGACCGCCGAGACGCAGCCCGACGGCGACGCGACCGACATCGTCCTGCCCGAGCTCGGCGAGAGCGTCACGGAGGGCACCGTCACCCGCTGGCTGAAGAAGGTCGGCGACGAGATCGCCGTCGACGAGGCCCTGCTCGAGATCTCCACCGACAAGGTTGACACCGAGATCCCCTCGCCCGTCGCCGGCGTGATCCAGGAGATCCTCGTCCAGGAGGACGAGACCGTCGAGGTCGGCTCCGTGCTCGCGCGCGTCGGCAGCGGCGCGCCCGCCGCCGCGCCGGCACAGGAGGCCCCGGCTGCTCCGGCTCAGGAGGCCCCGGCTGCTCCGGCTCAGGAGGCCCCGGCCGCTCCGGCTCAGGAAGCCCCGGCCGCCCCCGTGCAGGAGGCCCCGGCCGCCCCGGCGCAGGAGGCTCCGGCGCAGCAGGCCCCGGCCGCCGCTCCGGCCCAGGAGGCCCCGAAGGCAGAGCCCGAGGCCCCGTCGGCCGAGGACGACAAGGTGTACGTGACGCCGCTCGTGCGTCGCCTCGCCGCGCAGAACGGCGTCGATCTGGCGTCGGTCACGGGTACGGGCGTGGGCGGTCGCATCCGCAAGGAGGACGTGCTGAAGGCCGCCGAGGCCGCCGCGGCTCCGGCTGCCGCGGGCACCTCCGCCCCGACGCAGTCGGCTCCCGCCACGAAGCTCGAGGTCTCGGAGCTGCGCGGCACGACGCAGCCGATGTCGCGCCTGCGCAAGGTGCTCGCATCGCGCGCGGTCGAGTCGATGCAGTCGACCGCTCAGCTCACCACCGTGGTCGAGGTCGACGTCACCAAGCTGTCGGCCTTCCGCGACCAGGTGAAGGGCGAGTTCCAGTCGAAGACCGGCGACAAGCTGTCGTTCCTGCCGTTCTTCGCGCTGGCCGCCGCCGAGGCGCTGCAGGCGTACCCGATCGTCAACTCGACGCTCGACGGCGAGAACATCGTGTACCCGCCGAGCGAGAACCTCTCGATCGCCGTCGACACGCCGCGTGGCCTGCTCACGCCGGTCGTGCGCGACGCGGGCTCGAAGAACCTCGCGCAGATCGCGCACGAGATCGCCGATCTGGCGGCCCGCACGCGTGACAACAAGCTGAAGCCCGACGAGCTCGCCGGCGGCACGTTCACGCTGACCAACACCGGTTCGCGCGGCGCGCTGTTCGACACGCCTGTCGTGTTCCTGCCCCAGTCGGCCATCCTCGGCACGGGCATCGTCTACAAGCGCCCCGGTGTCGTGAAGGTCGACGGCGTGGAGGCGATCGGCATCCGGTCGTACGTCTACCTCGCCCTGTCGTACGACCACCGCACGATCGACGGCGCCGACGCGGCGCGCTTCCTGAGCGCCGTGAAGTCGCGCCTCGAGGAGGCCGCGTTCCAGGGCGACCTCGGCATCTGATCACGCAGTAGTCACGGAAGGGCCCGGCCCGGCGTCTCGCCGGCCGGGCCCTTCCGGCGTTCGCGCTCATCCCGACCCCGGCAGCGCCTGTGCACTGCGCAGCAGCCACGTCTCCGCCGGCCGCACGAGCTGCAGCAGCACAACCTCGCTCGTACGAGACGGATCCTCCAGCCGGACGACCGCCACGTCGCCGTAGTCGTCGAGCAGCACGGGCTCGGCGGTCGCGGCGAGCCGCAGCGCCGCGTCGGGCAACGGCTCGGCGGTCTCGTCGCGCACCCCGGCGCACAGCGGATCGCCGTGGGCCGCGCATTCCGCGACGGCGCCGACCAGCCGGACCGCGGCGGTCTGCGCGTCCTCGGGGCCGGGCGACCCGGACGGCGTGGGCGCGGGCGTCGCCGGCCGGGAGGGCGCGGCCGTGGGGCTCGGCGATGTCGCCGTCGGGGACGGCTTCGCGATGTCGCGCGCGTGCGCGTCCGCCGGCTCGGATTCCGACGGCCACAGCAGCCCGACCGCGATCACGGCCGCCGCCGCGGCCGCCCCCGCGAGCATGGGCAGCCGTCGCCCGCCCGCGAGGGCGCGCCGAGCGGCCGTGCGCGTGCGGTCGACCGCGTCCCCCATCGTCTCGGCGAACCCCGCGTCGGTGAAGCGCTCGATCAGGCCCACGAACCCGGCGCTGCCCGGCGCATCCGCCCCAGCGACGTCGGGTGCGTCGTCGGCGGCTGTCGTCGTGCGCCCCGGGGACCGGTCGCCCATCCGCTCGATCGGCCGCGGAGCGCACGCCTCGAACAGCGCGTCCTCGAGCGGCTCGAGCGCACGACGCAGCCGCCGGGGCCGCTGCAGCGCGTCGCGCGCCTCTTCGATCAGGCGCAGCAGGACGCGGTCCTTCGTGTGGCCGACTGCCTGACCGAGCAGCGCGCTCGCCTCCCCCGCGACCGGGCCACCGTCCTCGGCGGGTGCGAACAGCGGCCGGCCGTCGTCATCGAGCCACCACCGCCCGGCGACCGGCTCGGTCTCGGGCGCGACGTCCTCCCACGCCTCGCGCGTGCCGCGCAGGAGGCTCACGACGAGGGTCACCAGCTCGCCCCCGCCGAGCGGCCGCGATCCCGCCGTGCGCACGTCGAGCAGCCGCGCGACGGGTTCGCGACACCACGGCAGCTCGAAGTCGTGCCCGTCGTGGCGACGCACGAGATCCATCGGCGCGAGAAGGTGCTGCGGCGGGTGCGCGCGGCCGACGAACACGCGGTCGGCCGAGGCGACCGTGTCGGCGAGCACCACGCGGCGCTCCCCCGCGGCCGCGAGGACGCCCTCGAGCGGCGCCTGCGGCGGGCCGAGCCGGCGGATCGGTCGATACGCGTTCGTGAGCGGCCCCGCGGCGGGATCGGTGGGCGCCGGCGCACCGTCGGTCTCCGGGACTTCGGCAGGAGGACGCGCACTGACCATGACGTCATCCTGCGCGCTCCTCTGTGGGCCGTGCCGGGGCGGGCGGCGATGTGGCGGCGCAGCCGAGATGAGAGCGCCTGTGGACGAGTCCCCGCGCACGCGACGGGTCGGCGCGTGCCCGTCGACTCGGTAGGCTGGAAGCATGGCAGCACGCACCCCCGAGGCAGAGAAGCGCCCGGGATTCTTCAAGCAGATCAGGTCCCTGTTCACCTTCACGCGTGAGGTGTACCCCTGGCTCGGCTGGCTGCTGCTCGGGATCCTGGTCGCCGGCATCGCCATCGGCATCCTGCTCGGCTTCCTCCTCCAGCCGTCCGTGTGGGGCGTGATCCTGTGGGGCCTCGCCGGCCTCATGCTCGGCCTGCTCGCCGCCATGATGACCCTCACGCGTGTCTCGACGAAGGCGATGTACCGCAAGATCGACGGAATGCCCGGCGCCACGGGGCACGTGCTGTCGACGATGCTCGGCCGCAGCTGGCGTTCGAGCGAGATGCCCGTCGGCGTCAACCCGAAGACCCAGGAGGCCGTCTACCGCGCCGTCGGACGCGGCGGCGTCGTGATCGTCGGCGAGGGCGCCCGCGGACGCCTCACGCGCCTGATGCGCGACGAGCGGATGAAGGTCAGCCGCGTCGCCGCGGGCGTGCCCGTGCACGAGCTGTACGTCGGCCACGGCGATGACGAGGTGCCGATCTCGCAGCTCGCGAAGACGATCAAGAGCTACCCCAAGGCCATCGACCGCGCCACCATGGGCGCCGTCGTCCAGCGGATCGAGTCGGTCTCGCAGTCGCTCGCGTCGCTGCCGATCCCGAAGGGCATCGATCCGACGAAGGCGCGCGCTCCGCGTCCTCGCTGAGCCGGATGTGACGAGCGCCCCGCCTTTCGGCGGGGCGTTCGTCGTCTCAAGCGCGGATCAGGATCGTGCGCGCGGCGCGGTCGTGGAGTCCGCGCTGGTCCGGATCCCACACCACGGCGGGGATCAGCAGGACGAGCAGCAGGGTGCGCACGATCGGGCGCCACACGCCAGTCCATCCCCCGCCCTCGACCTGCAGGCGCATGCCGGCGATGCGGTGACCCGGGCTGCCGCCGATGGTCGGGATGAACAGGACGTGGATGACGGCGAACACCGCGAGCGTCGCGAGCGGGTCGTAGTCGAAGAAGGCGATCGAGATCACGACGGAGGCGGTCCAGTCGATCGCGATGCCGAGGATCCGGCGCGGGAGGCGTGCGACGCTCCCCTTCCCGGTCGCCGGCAGGCCCAGTCGCTGTCCCGGATACGCGTCGGCGGAGGTGCTCATCGCTCCAGCCTAAGTGGCGCGGAAACGCGCGCCTCTCAGGGTCCGCGTAACATCCCGGAAACATGAGGGACACCCTCGGGCAATGCCCTGCGGCTACGGTCGTGGCGTCACCTGCGTTCCAGGCGATCCCACTAGTCCCACCAATCTGGAGCCTCAATGTTCAACGATTCATCCGAGGTGCTGGCGTTCATCAAGGACAACGATGTCAAGTTCCTCGACATCCGTTTCACCGACCTCCCCGGTGTCCAGCAGCACTTCAACATCCCGGCGTCGACTGTCGACGAGGAGTTCTTCACGGTGGGGCAGCTGTTCGACGGCTCCTCGATCCGGGGCTTCGCGAACATCCATGAGTCGGACATGCAGCTCATCCCCGACGTGACCACGGCCTACCTCGACCCCTTCCGCGAGGCCAAGACGCTGGTCATGGTCTTCGACATCTACAACCCGCGCAACGGCGAGATCTACTCGAAGGACCCGCGTCAGGTCGCCAAGAAGGCCGAGAAGTACCTCGCCTCCACCGGCATCGCCGACACCGCGTTCTTCGCGCCCGAGGCGGAGTTCTACATCTTCGACGACGTGCGCTACGAGGTGAAGCAGAACGCGAGCTTCTACTCGGTCGACTCCGAGGAGGGCGCGTGGAACTCCGGCCGCGCCGAGGAGGGCGGCAACCTCGCCAACAAGACCCCGTACAAGGGCGGCTACTTCCCGGTCTCGCCCGTCGACAAGACGGCCGACCTGCGCGACGACATCAGCCTCCACCTCATCGAGGCCGGCCTGAAGCTCGAGCGCGCGCACCACGAGGTGGGCACGGGCGGCCAGCAGGAGATCAACTACCGCTTCGACACCATGGTGCACGCGGCGGACGACATCCTGAAGTTCAAGTACATCGTGAAGAACGTCGCCGAGCAGTGGGGCAAGGTCGCGACCTTCATGCCGAAGCCGCTCTTCGGCGACAACGGCTCGGGCATGCACACCCACCAGTCGCTGTGGAACGACGGCAAGCCGCTCTTCTACGACGAGAAGGGCTACGGCCAGCTCTCCGACATCGCGCGCTGGTACATCGGCGGCATCCTGAAGCACGCTCCCGCCGTGCTCGCCTTCACAAACCCCACGCTGAACAGCTACCACCGCCTGGTGAAGGGCTTCGAGGCGCCGGTCAACCTCGTCTACTCGGCGGGCAACCGCTCGGCGGCGATCCGCATCCCGATCACGGGCTCGAACCCGAAGGCCAAGCGCATCGAGTTCCGCGCGCCCGACGCCTCCGGCAACCCGTACCTCGCCTTCGCGGCGCAGCTGATGGCCGGCCTCGACGGCATCAAGAACCGCATCGAGCCGCACGAGCCCGTCGACAAGGACCTCTACGAGCTTCCGCCCGAGGAGGCCAAGGAGATCCCGCAGGTGCCGAACTCGCTGCAGGACTCGCTCGAGGCGCTCGACAAGGACCGCGCGTTCCTCACCGCCGGCGGCGTGTTCACCGACGAGCTGATCGACACGTGGATCGACTACAAGCTCGAGAACGAGATCCGTCCGATGGCCCAGCGCCCGCACCCGTTCGAGTTCGAGCTGTACTTCGGAGTGTAAGGAGATTCCGCGGAGTTCCGGGACATAGTCCGCAGGGAGTCCGCGAGATTTCTTGGAGAGAGCCCGTCAGGTCGGCCCTGGCGGGCTCTTCTCATCACCTTAGGATCGGGACTGTGACGCAGAGCAGCGCCTCGGACGCCATGTGGACGCCTCCCCCGCGGGATGAGTGCGCGGAGCAGCGAATGCCCGTCGCGCTAGAGGAGCAGTACCTGCTCAACGTCCGGCGTGTTACATGGAATGGCCAACTCGTTGAGTACGCCGTGGTGTTGTCTTTTCGCGAGTCGGTGGACGAAGCGTGGGTGGAGATTCACTCCATCGACACGAAGCACCACGGATGCGTGCATCGGCACAGAGACGGTGATCACACGAGCTGGGACGAGATCCGGCCGATCCAATCTCAGGCCGATGTTCAATCATCCTTCGCGGACTCCTATGATGAGGTGTACTCGGTCTACCTCATCCTGACCGGACAGGACCCATTGAAATGAATCGTCACGAAGCGACCCGTCGTGTCGTCGCCGCTATCGCGTTCGGCCCGCAAGAGGTCGGTCTGCCTTATGTTGCGCCTGACGGGTCTCAGCCGTTGGTAGTTGCGACCCCCGCCGAGTACCTCAGTGACGTGCTGGTGCGCGTCGACGCCGTCGGAGGCAGCGCCAACGTAGCCCTGGCAGAGGTGAAGCGGTTCTCAATCTTCACCATCACGAAGGCAATGACCGCGGTCGATGCTTCCGAGGAATCCACGGATCACTTGAACTCCGACATGTCGATGGGCATGTTCAAGATCAAGTACACAGGCCGTCGCAAGTCCCACTTTGCCGTAAAGGGAGTCGACGTGGAGGTCAATTCGGAAGCGTCAAGCTTCGCGTACGCCTGAGCCTGGGCTGGTCGCACGCAACACCTGCGCCACTGCCTGGCGGGAGGACTCGTCACGGTCGGGCCACATGTACCCGTAGGTGTCGAGCGTGGTCTTCGCGGAGGCGTGCAGCCTCGCCTGCACGGTCTTGAGGTCGAGGCCGGCCGAGATCAGCAGGCTCGCGAAGTAGTGCCCCAGGTCACCTCGCCATGTTCGCGGAGCTCGCCGGCAAAGCACAGGAGGCCGCGGAGGCGCAGTACGCCCTCGACGGGAACACCGAGGCGTACCGCCAGACGCTCGAAGCTTCACGCCAGTCGCTGATCGACCGGATCACCGACCTCACCGGCAACGGGGACGCAGCGACCGCGTTGGCCGACGAGATCTTCAAGATCCCGACCGAGACACAGTGGAAGGCAATTGCCGACACAAACGAGGCGTTGCGCCGTGCAGCGGCGTTCCAGGAGTACCTCAACAACCTCCACGCGCCAACGCTGGACATCGGGATCACGACCGACGGCATCCCGCGAAACCTCGAGCGCGGGTCCGACAACAACGCGACGGTCAACCTGTATGTCGGCGGCAAGCCCCTCGCGTTCTCCGCCTGCGGCTGGGCGTTGGGCATCTACCCGTACACGTCGGGAGGGATCCACAAGTTCGCGGAGGAGTTTGACGAGGCGTACATCACCCTCGACCCGAAGCACCGGAACCGCAACCTCGCGATTCACGAGGAGGTCGGCTTCCGGCTCGGCGCCTGGCATCAGCCCTCGATGTTCGCATCCGCGCCGGCCACCGCCGCTCCCGCGTAGCAAGGCCCGCTGGTCGGCTCGTGACGTTCCACTCGTCGGGCAACTTCCGCAGCGACCTCAACCGGCTCGACCACGAGCTGAGGCACTACGCGCGCGAAGGCAGAGGAGGGCGCAATTGATGACCAGCCACGTCAACCGGAGACGCGAGGGATGTTCCAGTTCGGTGACGAGCTCTTCATCCTCGACTCCGACGTCGCGGAGACCGACGCGCACGACCCCGCCCGGAGAGTGCTCACGCCGGACCCGGGCCGACGCTTCGACGCGGTCGTGCGGATGTTCAGCATCCGCAACCGTACGCAGTCACCCGGGTACATGAGGATGATCGTCCACCGCGCGCTGTCGCTCGTGCAGGACTACTGCTTCCTCGCAGACACAACGCCGGGGTGAGGTACTCGACATCATGCGCCGCTACACGAAGCTCTTGCACGAGCTTCGTGTCGCCGAAGCCATCACCACCCAACCTTGAACGGATTAACCCGTCCCTCAGCTAGCGACAGCAGGCTTCGCCGTTCGACACCGGACCGAGCACGCCCGCTGAAATCGCAGCGCCGGCGGCCGGGCAGCACACCGGCCCTGACCTCCGCGCTGCCTGTTCTTCGTGGCACCATGCATTCGTGACGAAGGAAGATCCCACGCCTGAGCCGTCTGTCGTCAATTTCGACCAGTACGCAGCCACGGGAGACCAGGACCCGCCCATCGACTTCGAGCAGCTGGAGCGCATCGAGTCGGAGCACGATCGGGAGACCGTCCGCGAAGCGTACAGGCGCCTCGGCATCAACCCGACGAAGGTCAGCGCCTCATTGCTGAAGGCGATGGACTTCAGCGGCATCGAGGAAGCCCGGGAGCGTCTCAAGCAGCTGAGGCTGCCGCCCAGCACCGCAGCTGACTCGCTTCTCCGACGCATGCCGAAGCTGTCGCCCGAAGTTGTCGCTTCGCTGCCCCAACCGTACGAACTGCCCGACATGTCCGATACTCCGATGCACCGCACCGCGGAGGCCACCGAGCGCATGGTCGACGTTCTTACCGACGTGCACACGGTAACCGCAGACCTGGTGCGCCTGACGAACGCCAACCTGCAGATGTCCCACGACCAGCAGGCCAACGCGGAGCGTGCACAGACCTTCACTCGGAGGATGACATGGGCTTCCCTCGCGGTGGCTGTCCTCTCGCTCGTCATCGCCGGGCTGTCCGCAGTCGCCACAATGCAGCCTCAGCCGACGCCCACGGTCGTAGTCACACACGAGCCCGATTGAGCAGACAATCCAGCGGATCTGCAGGCAACTCTTGCACCTCGACTCAACCGGGGAAATCCAAGGACGGGGGATGCACCCAACGTCCCCAGCCTCCGGACCGCCGGGGGGCGGCGGACACCGAAAGCGGGTTCAAAGACTGCACTGAGGGGGTGCCGGGTGCCTCGTGGTGGTGCTCGTGTGGGCTCTGGTCCTGCACCTGAGGCGACCCTCGGCAGTTTCGATGGGCAAGTCCCCGAAGTGCCTACCTGAAGGGCCTAGACTCCGGCGACCTCGGAGCGATCCCGCTCCGAAACTCCCCGATTCGCTTGGAGCCCCATGAATCAGCGTAACCGCTACCACCGCCGTCCGTCCCGACTCGCCTGGTGCGAGGTTGGCGAGCACTTCTACGTCCCCGATCGGAGTTTCGGCGACCCTTCTGGGTGCCCGGAGCATCCGGACGAAATCGCCGAAGCCGCGTAGCCACAGCTCGACGCGAAAGACGAAGACGCCGGGCGTTGCCCCCCACTTCTCAGCGAGGAACGCCCGGCGCAGCGTCGATCGTACCGCGCATCCATAGGGCTAGCCCTGGTAGGCGTCGACGGCGACGGACCGGAAAAGCACCTTAATGGCCGTCGTGACACTCACAGGCGCAGCGATGGTCCGAGCGGGTCGCGTCGTCGTGCATCCACCCGAGGCAGCCGCGATGTTTGTTCTGCGCGCATCCGGGATCCATGAGTCGACCGTCAACGGCGAGCATCCGCTGCAGCGTCACGTCGTCGATGTCGAGGATCTCGATGATGCGTCGGCGATCGAACCCACGATCCGCCATGAGCCGCGCGTTCCGCTGCGCCGTGGCGTATGCGACGCGCGCATCTCGAGCGGAGAGCTCGAGAAAAAGCTCCATCGTTTCCTGCGTGCCGTTACGCTCGTCTGAGCTCATTGCTTCCTCCTGGACGCGGTGTTGCTATGCGACACGGCTCCTTGTGCTTGCCGGCCCGGGAGCCGTGTCGCATTCTCATGTTCGTCAGGCGAGCTCTTCGCCTGCGCTCATACAACAGCACCCCTCCGTCACCGCCGCAAACCTGCCTGTGGAAAGCCCTGTGGAAGGCGCGCGCGACACGCCGCTGAAGTGGGGACAACTGCTGTGGAGAACTTCGTCCACAGCGTGTGGACACCTACGGCGTTCCCTTGTCCCGCTTGGGATCGCGCCGTCTCACAGCTTGTGAGTGTGGTGTGATTGAACAACGACTTGAAGGTTTGATGGTCCGCAAGGGCTCCGACGGTGGTGTGAGTAAGTTCTCGCGTAGGTTGGCACGCCGTCGATAGCCTGCCGAGATGGCGCATGATGCTTTCTCCTCGGACGACCTCGATCAGGCGAAGCAGCTCATCAACGAAGTCGATGCGGCGACGCCGGAGGACGGTGCGCCCGACGCTGCGACCCGCAAACTAGTGCGTGTGCTGCGCATCCTCGTCGACCAGATCGAAGAGCTCAGAGCCTCATAGGGAGGAGCAATGTCCGAGCGCCGGCGTAATCTGCCCGCATGACCGAGCCGCTCCCGCCCGACGCTGCTCTCGGTGTGAAGCTCGCCGCGATCCTCACCCGCAACCAGTTCACGACTGAGCGGCGCCCGGTCGTCGAGGAGTCGCTCGCGATGTCTCGTGGCCGCGACAAGGTCGTCGCCGGGAGGTCGGTATGTGGGCGGGGTACCACGAGCACGATGAGTACATGCAGCCAGTCAGGAGCGCGCTGCTCGGGATCCCAGGCGCGCACGAGTGGGTGCGGGTCGGGCGGAAGCGCAGGGGCATCCGCCACACGACCTAGTCAGTGTCCCGGGAGCGACGGCCCGCCGAACTGAGGCGGCTCTGCGTCAAAGTACGGTTCGAGACGCCCGCAGTCCGGGCCCCATTACCCCGGGCGGGGGACGCGTTACGACCCCCAGGATGGGCACCGCGGCTGCACCTCGAGGTCATCCACGCCGAGAGCCTCCCTCCGGCCCTGTGCGCCCGGATGCGGCGCATTCGCACCCCGCAAGGAGGGGAAGGCGGGAAAGGCCCCGGCCGCGCTATGCGGCGCACAGCCTCGCGCGCTGACGCATCCGCTGCTGGTGAATCGAATCGTTCGCGAGGGTCTGCCCGTACCAGGCGAGCAGCACGTCCTCGCGGACCACTCGAGCCCGTGGCCCGTCGATGATCGCCCATCCCATCGGCATACCGGCGCGACCCCAGCTCCGGATGGTCTGCACGGACCGGCGAACACGCTTCGCGGCCGCAGCGTGTCCGAGCCACGTGACGTGAGCGCTCATCCTGCGCCCTCAGTCCGCAGCGAGTCCGCAGAAAGCCCGTTCCGGCCCGTCATCTCACATCACGCTCCATCACCTAGTTCCGCGGGATTACGCGGAAGTCCTGCGACCACATCATCCGCCATCTTCAGTGGCGGAGTTCGAGCTGTGCTTCGGCGTCTGACCCGAACCCGCACGAGGCCCCGCCACCCTTCGAGGTGGCGGGGCCTTCGTCGTCCTTTACGGGCTCACATGTCGCGCAATGCTTGAGTCCCGCACGGCACTCGGGTGGAATGGGGCGATGAGAGCCCGCTTCGCCGCGACCGCTGTCCTTTCCTCCGGCCGCAGGCGGACGAGCTCCATCCGGGTGAGCGTGATCGTCCCCGTCTACAACCCCGGGCCGGGGCTGGACGATCTCATCGCCTCGCTCGATAAGCAGACGCTCGGCAGACACCGGCTCGAGGTGCTGCTCTGTGACGACGGCTCGGATGAGGCCACGCGCGAGCGCCTGCGCCGGATCGCCTCCTCCCGTCCGCACGTGCGCGTGCTGGAGCTCGAGCGCACCGGCTGGCCGGGGACGCCCCGGAACCACGGGATCGACGCCGCGAGAGGCGCGTACCTGTTCTTCGCGGATCAGGACGACCGCGTGTTCACGAACGGTCTGCGCGACATGGCGGCGTTCGCCGACGCGCACGGCTCGGACGTCGTCGTCGGGAAGGTGGTGGGCGTCGGCCGCGCCATCCCCGGGGCGATCTTCCGCCGCGACGTCCCCTCCGCGGTGCTGGGGCGCGACCCGCTGCTGGAGCTGCTGACTCCGCACAAGCTCTTCCGGACGTCGTTCGTCCGGGACAACGGCATCCGCTTCCCGGACGGCCGCGTGCGGCTGGAGGATCACCAGTTCGTCATGCAGGCGTACTTCGCCGCCAGGACGATCTCGATCCTCGCGAGCCGTCCGTGCTATGCCTGGCTCAAGAACGAGGGCAGCGCGAGCTCATCGCGCATCGACCCCGGCACCTACTTCCCGCATCTCGAGCGGGTGCTCGAGATCGTCGAGCGCAACACCGATCCCGGTCCGCTGCGCGACACGCTGCTGCGCCACTGGTACCGCGGGAAGATCCTGAAGCGGCTCGACACCCGCAGACTGCTGCGCTATCCCGAGGACTACCGCGCGCGCTTCCTCGACGCTGTCGAGCCGCTGGCGCGACGCTGGTTCGGCGAAGCCGTGGACGCCGGACTGCCGATGCCCATGCGCGTGCGCTCGGCGCTGCTGCGCGCGGGTCGGCGGGACGATCTGCTCCGGCTGGCGGAGTTCGAGAGCGGCCTGGAGTGCCGGGCCGAGCTGCGGTCGGCCCGATGGCGCCGGGATGGAGCGCTCGTGGTGACGCTCGACGCCACGATCGGGCACCGCACGGAGAGCGCCGCCGCTCTGCCCGGGATCGACGGCTCATCGGCGGTCTGGCGACCTCCCGCGGCGATCGGCATCGGCGACCTCGACGAGAGCACGCTGGATGCGACGCGCGATCTCCGCGGCGACAGGATCCGGCTGCACCTGAAAGCGGGTCGCCGGGAACGCCGGATGCCGGGGCGCGACGCGCGCCGGATGGCGGGCGCCACCGTCGTCGTCGAGCCGTTGAGCGTGTTCCCATGGCGGGACTCCTCCGAGGGCGGCCGTGTCACGGTGCATGCGCTGCACGCGGGCTGGGACATCTCGGCACCGCTCCGCGCCGATCCGTCCGTCCTCGAGGGCATCGGCCGCGCGCCGTGGCTCGCGGGTCGCCGCTGCCGGCTCATCGTCCTCGACGACGGCACGGTCGCCTTGCAGCGGTCCTACCCCGCCGGCCGTGCGCGCGACGTCACCGCCCGCGTGGCGCGGCGCCTGCGGGCGCGACTGCGCGACGCGAGGCGCGGGCTGCGGCGAGCCGGAGCACGCCCGCTCTAGGACGCGCGCGCGTTCGGGGCCTCGAGAGCATCGCCCTGCGGCCGAGGCCGGCCGGCGACCTCGAGGCGATGCCAGAGCGCCCAGAAGACGAGGGCCGTCACGCCCGACGCTCCGGCGGCGAGCGAGTGGGCGCCGAGGTAGGCGGTGTAGTCCTGCGCCTCATTCGCGATCGCGAGGTCGGTTCCTCGTGCCAGCGGGATCCCCCACAGCAGCAGCGCACCCAGTGCGAGAGAACCCACCGCTCCGACGCCGACCAGCACTGCCAACACGACCCGCGCGCGGTGCGGCCTGCCCCGATACGGGGTGATCGCGCCGCGGCGTGAGAGCCACCATGCGGCCAGGCATCCGCAGACCAGGGCTACGGCGTCGCCCCCGAGCGTGTCGCTGAAGCGGTGCCACTTGGCGGTCACCGTGTAGGCGCCGATGCCGATGGCCCACGTCAGGGCGAAGAGCATCGTCACGCCGCGCCACCGATAGGGCACGACGATGCGCGCGGCGAACAGGACCGTCATGGCGATCGTCGTGTGGCCGCTCGGGAAGCTGTTCTGCGTGTAATCGCCGACCACCTCGACCAGCGGAGGACGGGGAAGCACGAATCGCTTCAGCGTCTGCGTGATCAGCTGCCCGAGCACGATCACCCCGACGCCGGCGATCGCGAGATCGAGGCGACGCCTCAGCAGTCCGACGGCGGCGACGAGCACCGCGGCGATCGCGAGCGACCAGACCGTGATGTCGCCGAGCGCCTGATTGGCCGTGTCCAGCTCGTCCGGCCGCACCTGGTCGGCGCCGCGCAGGGCCGCGTTCTCGACGACCTGCCCGCCCACGGTCCACACCGCGATCAGATACGTCGCGATCAGCACCGCCGCCCCGATCGCCGCGCCGACGAGCCACCGCCGCCCATCGTGGGCGGGCGTCGTCGCGAGACGGTTCGGGAGTTCGTCCATCGGCGTCATGCCGCGAACATACCAACACCCCGGAAACGCCCAGATGCGGTCCCGTCAGCCGTAGAACAGGCGGTCGAAGACGCGGCGCGCGCGCCGCGCGGTGCCGAGCCAGTCGTCCTCCACCTGCGTGGCGCTGTGCGGCGGGTACTCGAGGATGCGGCCGATGCCGTCGAGCAGTCTCCGGTCGGTCGGCAGCACGTCGCTCGTCTGGCCCGACAGGAGCGTGTTCGCCGAGCGCAGGCGCGCCGCGAGCAGCCACGCCGCGCGTAGCCGGTCCGCGTCCTCGTGCTCCACCAGGCCCGCCTCGACCGCGGCGGACAGCGCATCGAGCGTCGACGTGGTGCGCAGGCCCGGAACCCGGTGCGCGTGCTGCAGCTGCAGCAGCTGCACGAGCCACTCGACATCGCTCAGGCCGCCGGGGCCGAGCTTGAGGTGCCGGGTCGGATCGATCCGCTGTGGCAGGCGCTCGGTCTCCACGCGCGCCTTGATCCGCTTGATCTCGCGCACCGTCTGGGCGTCGGGATCGACCGGGTAGCGCACGTCGTCGGCCAGCCGGGTGAAGGCATCGAGCAGCTTGTGCGATCCGGCCACACCCCGCGCCCGCAGCAGCGCCTGCGCCTCCCACGACACCGACCAGCGGCGGTAGTACTCGGCATACGCGTCGAGCGAGCGCACGATCGGCCCCTTGCGCCCCTCCGGACGCAGGTCGGCGTCGAGATCGAGGGGCAGCCGGAAGTCCTCCGACACCCGCCGGACCTCGGCGACGATCTTCAGCGCGAGGTTCTCGGCGCGGTGCGGCTCGACCTCCTCGGGACGGTACACGTACAGGACGTCCGCGTCGGACCCGAAGCCCAGCTCCGCCCCGCCGAAGCGCCCCATCCCCACGATCGCGAAGTCGAGCGTCTCGTCCGCATCCGTCACGACGTCGCGCCGGACGGCGCGCAGTGTCGCCCGCAGTGTCACCTCGGTGATGGTCGTGAGCGCGGCGCTCAGCTGATCGAGCGTCGTGACGCCCAGCACCGCGCCCATCGCGGTGCGCAGCATCTCGCGGCGCCGCAGCGCCCGCACGGAGCGCATCGCGTCCTCGATCGTCTCGTGCCGATCCTGGATCGCGCGCGCCTCCTCCTCGAGCGCGGCGACCGCGCGCGGCTGCAGCTGCTCATCGCTGTCCAGCCACGCGACCGACTCGGGGATCCACTCCATGAGCTCGCCCGCGTAGCGGGACGCCGACAACAGGCGCGTCAGCCGCTCCGCCGCGCCCGACGAATCGCGCAGCATCCGCAGGAACCACGGGGTCTCCCCCAGCCGCTCGCTGATACGGCGGAAGGCCACGAGCCCGTAGTCGGGATCCGCCCCGTCCGCGAACATGCGCAGCATCACGGGCATGAGGTGCCGCTGGATCGTCGCCTTGCGGCTCAGGCCGCTCGTGACGGATCGGATGTGCCGCAGCGCGACGGCGGGCTCGCGGAAGCCGATCGCGGCGAGCCGGTCGCGGGCCTGCTCCTCCGTGAGGGACGCCTCGTCCTGCGGCAGGCGCGCGACGGCGGCCAGCAGCGGCCGGTAGAACAGGCGCACGTGGATCTCGCGCACCTCGCGCTTGATGTCCTCCCACACCTCCCCGATGCCGTCGGCCGACTCCGCGAGCGCCGTGGCCCGGGCGAGCGCGCGCAGGCCCTCCTCGGTGCGCGGCATCAGGTGTGTGCGGGAGAGGCCGACGAGTTGCAGGCGGTGCTCGATCAGCCGCAGCGTGCGATAGTCGCGCGCGAACGCCGCGGCCTCGCTCCGCCCGATGTAGCCACCCTCCTCGAGCGCCGCGATCGCCGCGAGCGTGCCGCGCTGGCGGATCGACTCGTCCGAGCGCCCGTGCACGAGCTGCAGCAGCTGCACGGCGAACTCGATGTCGCGGATGCCGCCGGGGCCGAGCTTCACCTGATGCGGCACGTCCGCGGCGGGGATGTGCTCCATGACGCGCTCGCGCATCCGCTGCACGTTGTCGACGAAGTCCTCGCGGCCCGAGCTCGCCCACACCTTCGGCTGCGTGGCGGCGACGTACGCGTCCCCGAGCGCGATGTCGCCCGCGAGCGGACGCGCCTTGAGCAGCGCCTGGAACTCCCAGCTCTTGGCCCAGCGGTCGTAGTACGCGATGTGCGACTCGAACGTGCGCACGAGCGCGCCCTGCTTGCCCTCCGGGCGCAGATTGGGGTCGACCTCCCACAGCGGCGGCTCGGCCTCGATGCCGTCGATGCCGCGCATGGTCTGGATCGCCAACCGGGTCGCGATCTCGATCGCGCGCGGTTCGGACAGCTCGGACCCCTCGGCGGGCTCGCCCACGAAGATCACGTCGACGTCGCTGACGTAGTTCAGCTCCCGTGCCCCCGACTTCCCCATGCCGATGACCGCGAGCCGCGTCTGCGCGACCTCGTCGCGGCCGAATCCGCCGAAGCCCGTCGTGCCGGCGACCTTCGCCCGCGCGACGGCGAGAGACGCCTCGAGCACCGCGCCGGCGGCGTCCGCCAGCGCGGCCGAGACCGCGTCGACCACTGACACCGGGTCGGGGTGGGTCAGGTCGTAGGCGGCGATCTCCGCGATGACCGAGCGGTAGGCGACCCGCAGGGCGATCCAGGACGTGTCGTCGCCGGATGCCGCGAAGCCGGCCTCATCGGCGCCGATCGCGGCGCCGAGCGTGCGGCGCAGCTCCTCCCCCGTGGGCAGCCGGCGTCCCGCCCCCGGCAGGTCGGCGAGCCGCTCCGGTCGGCGCAGGTAGAAGTCGGCGAAGCCCCGCGAGGCGCCGAGCAACCGCCAGGCGACCTCACGCCCGCGCGCGTGGTGCAGCACGTCGCGCACCGCCCGCTCGTCGCGACGCGCGATGCGCACGAGTCCCGCGAGCGCCTCATCCGGATCCGCCGCCTGCGCGGCATCCGCCAGCAGCGTCTGACGATCCATCCCGACGAGCTGCCCGAGCTCGGCGAGCTGGTCGTCCGCCTCGTCGAAGCGCGAGAAGCCCAGTCGTGCGAGGTGCGTCAGCGACGACGCGCGATCCGGGGTCATGGAGCGGGGCTCAGATGATGTCGAGGCTGTGCTTCAGCTCGAACGGCGTCACCTGCGCACGGTACTGCTCGTACTCGCGGCGCTTGTTGCTCAGCACGTAGCTGAACACCTGCTCGCCGAGCGTCTCGGCCACGAGCTCGCTGTCCTCCATGTGCCCGATGGCGTCGTACAGGCTGGAGGGCAGGCGGCGGTATCCGAGTGCGCGGCGCTCGGAGTCGCTCAGGGCCCACACGTTGTCCTCGGCCTCGGCGGGAAGCTCGTACTCCTCCTCGATGCCCTTCAGACCCGCGGCGAGCATGAGCGCGTACGCCAGGTACGGGTTCGCCGCCGAGTCGATGCCGCGGTGCTCGATGCGCGCCGACTGGCTCTTGCCCGGCTTGTACATCGGCACGCGCACGAGCGCCGAGCGGTTGTTGTGACCCCACGTGATGTAGCTCGGCGCCTCGTCGCCGCCCCACAGGCGCTTGTACGAGTTGACGAACTGGTTCGTCACGAGCGAGATCTCGTTCGCGTGGCGCAGCAGGCCCGCAATGAACCGGCGGCCGATCTTGGAGAGCTGGTACTCCGCGCCCTCCTCGTAGAACGCGTTCGTGTCGCCCTCGAACAGCGACATGTGGGTGTGCATGCCGCTGCCGGGCTCGCCATGGAGCGGCTTCGGCATGAACGTGGCGTGCACGCCCTCCTCGATCGCGACCTCCTTCACGACCGTGCGGAAGGTCATGATGTTGTCGGCCATCGTGAGGCCGTCCGCGTAGCGCAGGTCGATCTCGTTCTGCCCCGGGCCGCCCTCGTGGTGGCTGTACTCGACCGAGATGCCGAGGTCCTCGAGCATCCGCACCGAACGGCGGCGGAAGTCGTGCGCCGTTCCGCCGGGGACGTTGTCGAAGTAGCCCGCGCGGTCGACCGGCTCGAGCCCGTCCTCGCCCGGCGTCGCCGACTTGAGCAGGTAGAACTCGATCTCGGGGTGCGTGTAGAACGTGAAGCCGGCGTCCGCGGCCTTGGCGAGCGTGCGCTTGAGGACGTTGCGCGGGTCCGCCACGGCGGGCTGCCCATCCGGCGTGGTGAGGTCGCAGAACATCCGGGCGGTCGGGTCGATCTCGCCGCGCCACGGCAGGATCTGGAAGGTCGTGGGATCCGGGTGCGCGAGCAGATCGGACTCGTACGTGCGCGTGAGGCCCTCGATCGCCGATCCGTCGAAGCCGATGCCCTCGCTGAACGCGCCCTCGACCTCCGCGGGGGCGATCGCGACGGACTTCAGCGTTCCGACGACGTCCGTGAACCAGAGGCGCACGAACTTGACGCCGCGCTCCTCGATCGTGCGCAGTACGAAGTCCCGCTGCTTGTCCATCGTGTCCCTTCGGGAGTGGCGTGGGCCGGTGAGCGCGGCCGCTGTGCCGCTCGATCAGCCTACTGGTCGAAGGGTGCGCGACCGCGTCACCGACGCGCTCCGCAGGGGGCGTCGGCGACGCGGCACGCCGCGTGGAATCAGGGCGTGCCGCCCCAGCTGTCCTCCCGCCGGTCCTCGTCCTCCCAGGCCTTGGAGCGCGCGGCCAGCGTCTCGGGGGCACGGCGCGCCTCCTCCTCGCTCGCGAAGGGCCCGATGCGGTTCATCGAGGGCGATTCGGGCCCGTGCTCCACCTCGCCCGTGCGCGAGTTGTACCACCAGCTCTTCTCGATCTCGTCAGGCGTTCCATCGATCGTCATGCCCCGATCCTACGAAGCCGACGCCGCGCCGCCGAGGGGGTTGCATCCGGTCGCGGAGCGCGTCAGCGCTCGACGCACGGCAGGCCGAGCGGCCGGAGCGGCCCGCGGACCGGCCGGCTGTGACGCGTGTCGCACGGAGGGGCGGATGAGCCTGCACGCCGGCCGCTCAGCCTGCATCCGGCCCGAACCGACTCAGATCCTGACGTCGACGAGATCCGGAAAGCCAAGGGACGCCCAGAACAGACCTGCCTCGGCGCCGCGCGTGAGGATCCCTCGGCTGACCAGCCAGGCGGAGAGGATCATCCCGTGCGTTCCGATCACGGGGTCGCCGGCGTGCGCGCGCACCGCCTCGTCCAAACGGGCGGCGGCGCGGAGCGGACTCTCCCAGCCGATGTGGCGCTCGTCCAGCCGGCCTTCCACCCACGCGCGTCTACGCGCCGTGGCCTGATCGTCGAACGGCTCACCGGGACGGCGGACCTCACCGAAGCGCGCATCGATGACAGGCGCGCGGCCCGTCGCGCTCTCCAGCGTCTCGATCGCCTTCCGCTCGTCGCTGCACAGAAGAGTCGCCTCATCCGGGATGCGGTGGCGGAGCTGGACTGCGCGCGCGTGCCCGTCACCCGAGAGAGGCCATTCGCGCGGAGGCGTCGCCGCATCCGCAGCCGGCATCGCATGCCGCACAAGCAGGATCCGCCGCGCCGTCATCGCGCGATACGGGTCTGAGCGCGCATCAGCTTCACGGGAGGCACGGCTCAGCGGAACATCGCCTGGACGCGCTGGACGTCGGAGCGGGTGCGCCGGGTCGGAGTGCGGCGCGCGGCCGGTCCCGACGGGCCGTGCGTGAAGTGCAGGAGGGCGACGAGCGCAAGGCCGGCCATCGCACCCCACAGCAGGATCTGCTGCACCGCGCCGCCCACCACCACGGCAGGCGTGAGGCCGTCTCGCAGCTCGACGTCGCCGATCAGCGCCCCGGCCTCGTCGACCCCGAGAGACGACACGGATGCGCCGTCCGGCGCGATGATCTGGCTCGTCCCGACCGTCGACAGGTTGACGACGGTGCGGCCCGTCTCGATCGCGCGCATGCGGGCGAACGCGAGCTGCTGAAGGTTCTCGTCCGTGCCGCGGAAGTCTGCGTTGTTGGTCTGGAACACGTAGACCTGCGCGCCCCCGGTCGCGCCCTCGCGGATGAGGTCGTCCGCGATCACATCGAAGCAGATCGCGAGGCCCACGACCGTGTCGCCGACCCGCACGACCGGCGCGTCGGTGCCCGGCGTGTACTCCCTCCCGATCATCCCGATCAGGTCGGGCACGATCGCCTCGAAGAACGGCCGATCCGGCACATACTCGCCGAACGGCACCGGATGCCGCTTCGCGTGCGTCTGAAGTCCTCCCGCGACGTCCTCGCCCTCGGCCGTCCACAGCATGGACGTGTTGAAGACGTCCTCGCCGTCGACCGAGGCGGCGTTCATGAGGATCGGCGCGCCGTACGCACGCGCGGCCTCCGTGAGCCGGTCGTCCGTGATCGGCTCCTGCAGCGGGTCGTACTCGACGCCGCCCTCCGGCCATACGACGAGGTCGACCTGCTCGTCCTCGAGCGGTGCGGAGGCCTCGAGCTGCGCGTCGAGCACCGCCCAGTCCTCGCGTTCGTCGAAGTACGCGGTCGGGCCGTTCCCCTGCACCGCGCCGACCCTCAGCGTGCCGGCCGCCGAGGTCTGCCACTGTGGCAGCACGAGCAGGATGAGCGCCAGTGCCGCCGCAGGCACGAGCGACATCGGCCGCCACGAGCGCAGCCGCACGACCTCGATCACCGCCGCGCAGAAGACGACGATCAGGAACGTGAGGCCGCTCACCCCCACCCACGATGCGACGTGCGCGAGCGGGCTCTCGGACTGACTCATGCCGATCCGGCCCCACGCGAAGCCGCCATATGGCCAGCTGCCCGTGATGAGCTCGCGCGCGGTCCACAGGGCGCCGATCAGCAGCGGCAGCAGGATCAGGCGGGCCCACCGGCCGCCTCGGAACCAGCCGTACACGAGCGCCATCGGAATCGCGCCGACTCCGGTGAAGACCGTCTGCAGGCCCGCGAGGGCCATCCACGGCAGCCACGCCTGCGGATTGTCGCCGAGGAAGCTCGCCGACCAGTCGATGTGCGGGAACCAGAAGAACCCGCCGAACGCGAGCCCCACGAGCAGCGCGCCGCGGGCCGTGCGGCCGATCAGCGACACGAGCGACAGGCTGACCGCCACGGGGGCGAGAGCCCAGATGCCGAGCGACGGGAACGACGCGTCGAGCGCGAGGCCGCCGACCGCGGCGGCGATCGTCGCCGCCCACAGCGGCAGAAGCGGCCGGGCCGGGGCCGGCCGCGTGCTCTTGCGGGCGTCGCCTCTCGGCGTGCCGCTCTTCCGCGAGCCGCTCCGCTGGGCGCGAGCGGCGGACGGCGTACGCGTGCCACTCATACCGAGCTGTACGCGACGATTCCGCGTCGCACGGCGTCGAGGGCGCGCCGCGCCGTCCGGGCCAGTTCGCCGTCCGCGACGAGCGAGAGCTGGTCGAGCAGGTCGATCGTCTGCTTCGCCCAGCGCACGAAGTCACCCGCCGCCATGTCGGCCTCCAGCAGCACGCGATCCAGCAGACCGCCGCGCGCCCACAGATGCATCGCGGCCGCGAGGCCCGTCGCGACGGGCTCGGTGCCCGGGAGGCGGTTGTCCTGCTCGAGGTCGTCCAGGCGGGCCCAGAGCTCCTCGGTCTCGGCGAGCGCGAGCCGGAATGCGCCGCGCGGAAGGGAGCGCGGATCCGCACCGCCGTCATCGCGACCGCGCGGCTCGTACACGAGGCAGCAGGCGAGCGCCGCGAGCGAGGCGGCGTCGAGGTTCTTCCAGATCCCGGTGCGCAGCGACTCCGCGACGAGCAGATCCCGCTCGCCGTAGATCCGCCGCATACGCCGCCCGGCGGCCGTCAGGGTCGCCTCGTCGTCCTCGAGACGCACGTAGTCGAGCGTCGTGAGCACGTCGATGATCCGGTCGAACACGCGCGCGACAGTGCCCGTGCGGTTCTCGATCTGGCGCCGGGTCTTGTCGGTCTGGCGGCGCAGCTTCCAGTAGCGCTCAGCCCAGCGCGCGTGCTTCTCGCGATCGGGGCAGCGATGGCACGGGTGCCGCTGCATACGGCGGCGCAGCCCGTTGATCTCGCGCTGACGCTTCTCGCGCGTGCCGCGGCCTGCCGTGACGTCCTTGCGGTTCAGCTTCTCGAGGTCGCTCAGCTCGCGCCGGATGCCCGAGTACTCGGTGAAGTCACCGTGCTCGCACGTCATCGCCTTCTCGTAGCCGGCGAGCGAGTCCTCGGCCTCCTTGACCTGCCGGGCGAGGCCCACGACGGCGCGATCGGCCTGGAACTGCGCGAACGACGACTCCAGCACCTCGCGCGCTCGCGCGCGGCCGAACTGGTCGATGAGGTTCACGGCCATGTTGTACGTCGGCCGGAAGCTCGAGTTCAGAGGATACGTGCGACGGGACGCGAGCGCGGCGACCGCCTGCGGGTCCATCCCCTCGCTCCACTGGACGACCGCGTGGCCCTCGACGTCGATGCCGCGGCGGCCCGCTCGACCCGTGAGCTGCGTGTACTCCCCCGACGTGATGGCGACGCGCGCCTCTCCGTTGAATTTCTCGAGCTTCTCGAGCACCACCGTGCGGGCGGGCATGTTGATGCCGAGTGCGAGCGTCTCGGTCGCGAACACGGCCTTGACGAGCTTGCGCTGGAAGAGCTCCTCGACGACCTCCTTGAAGGCCGGCAGCAGCCCCGCGTGGTGCGACGCGACGCCGCGTTCGAGGTTCTCCACCCACTCCCAGTAGCCGAGGGCCGCGAGGTCCTCGTCCGGCAGCGCGGCCGTGCGCGACTGCACGATCTCGCGGATTTCGCGACGCTCGTCCGCCGTCGTCAGGCGCAGGCCGGATCGCCGCACCTGCTGGACCGCGGCGTCGCAGCCCACGCGGCTGAAGATGAAGAAGATCGCGGGCAGCAGGTTCGAGCGCTCGAGCAGCTGCACGACCTCGGGACGGTCGATCCGCTCGGCCCGGCGCGGCGGCCCCGGCCGGTGATAGCCGCCGCGACGGCGGCCGCCGCGGCGCGCCTCGAGGAACGAGCTGTTGGCGGCGAACGCCTGGCCGCCGCGCATCCGCAGGAGCTCCTGGTTCACCTGCGCCGTCGCCACGCCCGCGCGGTCGTCGAACAGCGGCAGCAGGTCGCCGCGCACCAGCACGTGCTGCTCGAGCGGCACGGGCCGCGTCTCCGACACGATGACGTCGGTCTCGCCACGCACGGTGTCGAGCCAGTCGCCGAACTCCTCCGCGTTCGACACGGTCGCGCTGAGCGACACGAGCCGGACGTCGGACGGGAGGTGGATGATGACCTCCTCCCACACCGCGCCACGGAAGCGGTCGGCGAGGTAGTGCACCTCGTCCATCACCACGTAGCGCAGGCCGCGCAGCGCGGGCGAGTCGGCGTACAGCATGTTGCGCAGCACCTCGGTCGTCATGACCATGACGCGCGCGTCGCCGTTGATGTTGGTGTCGCCCGTGAGCAGGCCGACCTCGTCCTCGCCGTAGACGTCCTGCAGCTCGCGGAACTTCTGGTTCGACAGCGCCTTCATCGGCGTCGTGTAGAACGCCTTCTGGTTCGGCGTCTGCATCGCCAGGTGCACCGCGAACTCGCCCACGATCGTCTTCCCGGCGCCGGTCGGCGCGGCCACGAGGACGCTGCGCCCTCCCTCGAGCGCGCGGCACGCCTCGATCTGAAACTCGTCGAGCCGGAACCGCTGCGCCTCGGCGAACGCGTGGGTCTGCGGGTGCTCCCGGTTCTCGCGCGCTGCGGCGTAGCGCTCGGCAGGGCTGTGATCGGTCATGACTCCTCCGCCAGCAGCGCCCGTTCGCGCTTGCGCTTACGCCGGTCGAACAGCAGCGAGACCCCGACGGCGCAGAAGTACAGCACGACGAGGACCCCGGCGAGCAGCAGCATCGAGGCGATGTCGGCCGCCGGCGTCGACACCGCCGCGAAAGCGGTCGCGACGATGATCGCGACGCGCCAGCCCTTGAGGATCTCCATGCCCGACACGATCCCCGCGAGGTTCAGCGCGACGAGGAAGACGGGCGAGACGAACGCGATCCCGATGACGGTGACGGTCTTGAACGCGAAGTCGTAGTACGCCGCGGCCTCGTAGAACTGCGAGGCGAACTGCTGATCGGGCACGAACGACGACATCAGCAGCAGGATGTGCGGCATGATCAGCACGCCCACGTAGCAGCCCGCGAAGAACAGCGGGACGGCGGAGGCCATGAAGCCGATCGTGTACCGCACCTCGCGCCTGGTGAGCCCGGGCATGACGTACGCCCAGATCTGCCACAGCCAGACGGGCGCCGAGAACAGCAGGCCGATGGCGAAGGCGATGCGCATGCGCATGTCGAACGAGCTCGTCACGCCCGTGTAGACGAGCCGCGTGAAGTCGTCGCCGAGCTGGTCGGCGACCTCCGCGATCGGGCCGAGCAGGAACGCGATGATCGGATCCGTTACGAAGAAGGCCACGATCATGCCGACGACGAGCGCGGCGGCCGCGATCACGAGGCGTCGGCGCAGCTCGACGAGGTGCTGCGCCAGCGTCATCCGCCGATCGCGGTACGGCTGGTCGTCGCTGGTGGCGGCGGCCTGCGAAGCCACCACTGCTACGGGGTGTTCGTGGGGCGCGGATCGTCCGTGTCGGGGTCGCGTCGCGTCGCGTCGCCCGTCCCGGGGTAGCCCTGCGCCTGCGTTCCGGTCGCGGGCGGCGGGGTGTCGCCGTCCTCGGCCTTGAGCTGCTTCATCTCGCCGCGGAAGAGTCGTGCGGACTGGCCGAGGCTCTTGGCCAGCGCGGGAAGGCGCGCCGCACCGAACAGGAGCAGGATCACGGCGAGCAGGATGAGCAGGTGCCAGCCGTTCAGGTTGCCGAGCATGAGGGGGATCTCCGTCGTTCGCGGTCGGGCGGGATGCATGGCAAGTCTAACCGCGCCACCTCTCCACCAGCCGGGAGAGCGCGCCCAGGGCGCGGCACGGCTTCGCGGCCGCGGGCGCCGCTCAGGCGTCTTCGCCGTAGAGCGCGAGCGCCGCGGTCGCCCACTCCGCCGCGGCCCGACGCGCCGAGGGCGGCTCCACGATCTCGACCCGCCCGGCGCGACGCGCGGCGAGCCGCTTCAGGGTGCGGGCATCGGACACGCGCAGCCGCGCGGTCGTGATGCCGCCCGACGACGACGTCTCCGCGCCGGACAGGTAGTCGCCGACGAGCGGGGCGAGGTCGTCGGCGAACCGCACGACCGCGACCTCGTCGTTCTCGCCCGGCTCGAACATGTCGGGCACCGGGTCGTGCGCATGCTGGATCGGATCGTCCGTGACGCGCGGATCGCTCACGCGCTCGAGCAGGAAGTTCCGCATCGCGCGCCGCATGTGGCACCAGCCCTGCAGGTACCACTGCCCCTCGGTCACGATGACCTTCACCGGATCGACCGTGCGCGTGGTGGGCTCGGCGTCCGGTCGGCGGTAGGTGAACGAGAGCGTCACCTGGTCGCGCAGCGCCTGCGACACCAGCGCGCGCACCTCGTCGACCGGCTCGGGCACGACGACCACCTCGGCGGGCGCCCCGGACGCGCCGCGCGACAGCTTGGCGAGCAGCCCCGCGTACACCTCGCCGCCCGCGACACCGGGCAGAGACCCGGCCAGCCGAAGACCGCCGAGCAGCGCGGCCGCCTCGCGCGCGGTCAGGCGGGGCGAGCGCTCGAGCCCGACGGACTGGGTGATCTCGATGATCCCCTGCTCGTCGAGAAGGTCCCAGTTGATGTCGAACAGGTCATCGGGCATCTGCTCGGGGCGGCCGATCAGCGTCAGCTTCTCGACCATCGTGCGCATCTGCGCGGGCGTCACGTCGAAGTCGCGCGCGGCGTCCTCGAGAGACACCTCGCCGCGCTCGACGAGGTACGGGACCAGCGTCAGGTACAGCGTCACGCGATCGGGTGTCAGCAGCTTGGTCATGCGGCGCTCCCCTCCGTCGCGTGGGCATCGCGCGCGGCACGCAGGCGCGCCACGACCGCCGCGCGCAGCTCGTCCGGCTCGACGACCCGCACCTCGGGGCCGTACGACGCGAGCTCGTCCGCGAAGATGTGCAGGTCGACGAACGACACGTGCATCCCCTGCGCGGCCGGCTCTCCGCGCCGCGCGAGACGCAGCGCGGCCTCGCTTCCCGGTGTGACCTCGAGCAGCGCCTGGTTGCGCGCCGCGACCTCGCGCAGGCTCTCCTCGGCCCGCGCGCCCGCCCCCACGCGCAGCTCGGGATCGAAGCGCTCGCGCGTCGCGACCACGTCCCCGACGATCCGCGCCAGCAGGAACATCCTGTCGCCGTCCGCGTCGATGTCGTGCGCCGAGACGTGCCAGCGCCCCTCGTAGTCGACGAGGGCGAGCGGCCGCACGCGGCGACGGCGGGGCTTCTCCTCCCCCGGCTTCAGGTAGTCGAACGTCACCACCCGGCACGCCTCGATCGCGTCGCGCAGCGGCCCGAACGACGGCTCCCGCACGGTCATGCGCGGCGCGAAGCCGATGATGGGCTCGTCGACCTCGATCCCCAGGGCGCGGATCTTGCGCAGTCCCGTCGTGGCGTCCTTGGACAGCGAGCCCTCGCTCCACACGGAGCCCGCGAGCGCCAGGATTGCGACCTCCGCGGGCGTGAACGTGATGTCGGCGGGAAGGTCGTATTCCGCCTTCGGGATGCGGTAGCGCGCTTCCCGGAGATCGTTGGGGTCGGCGCTGTCGCCGATCGTCTCGATCGGCACGCCGAGCTCGCGCAGGTCGTCCTTGTCGCGCTCGAACATCTTCTCGAGCGCGTCGGCCTTGGCGCCGGCGCGCTGGCGGTAACCCGACACGGACTCGAGGATCTGCTGCTTCGTCAGCCCGATCTCTGTGGCCATGAGCGCCACGATCAGGTTCAGCTGGCGCTCTTCCGCCTGGATCCTCTCCGCCACCTGGCCATCCTAGGCCGAGGCGGGGCACGCCACGCGCTCCCGCGGCGCGGTGTCCTACGACGCCGTGACTGCGGCGGGCGTTACGGCGCGGGGACGGCGGTGGCCGGAGTCGAGCCGAGGATGTCGATCACGAAGACGAGCGTCGAGTTCGCCGGGATCGTGCCCTGGGCCTGGTCGCCGTAGCCCTGGTCAGGCGGGATGACCACCATGACCTGCGAGCCGATCGTCTGACCCTCGAGCGCCTGGGCGAAGCCGGGCACGACCTGGTCGGGCACCAGCGTCGCGGGCATGGGCGGCTCGCCCTGCCACGTCGAGTCGAACACCTCGCGCTCGTCCCACGTCACGCCCGTGTAGTGCACGACCGCTGCCTCGTCCGCGCCGAGCACGGGGCCGTCGCCCTTGATCAGCGTCTGCACCACGACCTCGGACGGGGCGGTGGCATCGGGGACGATGATCCCGGGGACGCCGTCGGGCGTGCGCACGACGGTGGGCAGACCCAGGCCGGCGTTGAACTGCACCTCGCCGGAGGCGGCGCGCGGCAGCACCTTGCGCACGTCGATGACGGCGATGAGCGAGCCCTCCTGCGGCAGACCGGCCTGCGCGTACATCGCGCGGGTCTCCTCGGTGACGCCGTCCTGCGAGATCGCGACCGCGATGCGGGATCCCTCGGTGGCGCACAGCAGCGCGTCCTCGAACGCGGGGAACTGCGACGTCCACCCCGACAGCGGGCTCACGCCGGTGACGTCGCCGCTGTAAGCGGTGCCCAGCAGCTGCGATCCGCTCTCGCCGTCGATCAGCGTGATGTCGAGCACCGCGGGCTGGTCGACGTCCGTGATCGCAGGACCGTCGCCGCGCTCGACGTCGGCGTGCGCGTCGTCCGCGGTGACGAACGGGGTGCGCACGTCCACCGTGGGCTGCGTCTCGAGCGCGCCCGACACCTCGATCTGGGACATCGTCTCGGGGTCGCTGTTCGCGACGCGATCGCATGACGCGCCGGCCGTTCCGGCCGGCGCACAGCCGACGAGGGCGACTCCGATCAGGGCGGCGGTCGAGAGGACGGCCGAAGTTCTCCGCATGCCGTTCAGTCTATGCGTCGCGTTCCGGTGCCTCCGACGCGGCGGAGGCGTCGGGGGCGTCCGCGCGACCGGAGGCGATCCGCGCGCCGTGCGCGGCCTTCTGGGCCTCGCGGATGCGCTTGCGGAGGTTCTTGTCGGTGATCTCCCTGTCGCCCACGGCACCGGGCGTCCAGATCTCCACGTCCTCGTCCGAGAAGCTGTTCTTCGACGCCCGGCGCTTGACCTCGGGCGGCACGACACCGGGCGCGAGGCGTCGCGCGGAGATCAGGAAGCCCGTGTGGGCGACCATCCGGTGATCCGGTCGCACGGCGAGGCCCTCGACGTGCCAGCCGCGCACCATCGTCTCGTTCGCCTCGGGGTCGGTGAAGGCACCCGTGCCGCGGATGTACTCGGCGACGCGCGAGAGCTGCGTGGCGGTCGCGACGTAGCAGATCACCACGCCGCCGGGCGTGAGCGCGTCGGCGACCGCGTCCATGACCTCCCACGGCGCGAGCATGTCGAGCACGACGCGGTCGACCGAGCCCGGCTCGACGGCCTGCGGCAGCGCCTCCGCGAGGTCGCCCTCGCGCACCTCCCAGAAGTCCGGCATCTCGCCGAAGAAGGTCTCGACGTTGCCGCGCGCGACGTCCGCGAACTCGGCGCGCCGCTCGAACGAGATCAGCCGCCCCTCCGAGCCCACGGCACGCAGCAGCGACAGCGACAGCGCGCCGGATCCGACGCCCGCCTCGACGACGACCGCGCCCGGGAAGACGTCGGCCTGCGCGACGATCGCGGCGGCGTCCTTCGGGTACACGATCGCGGCGCCGCGCGGCATCGACATCACGAAGTCGCGCAGCAGCGGGCGCAGCGCCAGGTACTCGTGACCCGAGCTGTTGGTGAACACTGAGCCGTCCGGATGACCGATGAGCTGCTCGTGCTTGAGCACGCCGTGATGCGTGTGCAGCTCGCCGCCCTCGCGCAGCGTGATGGTGTGCATGCGGGCCTTCGGCCCGGTCAGCTGCACGCGGTCGCCGTAGCGGAACGGTCCGCGCGGACGGGGCACGCCGGTCATGCGGAGGCCTCCTTCGCCGGGGCCGCCTTGGCGGCGGCGCGCTCGGCGTGGAGGGCGCCGAGGTCCGCGGCCGAGCGGTCGGCGAGCGTCGGCCAGAGCGCGTCCGCGCCGAGGTCGTCGAGCGGCAGGATGTTCGGGACGCCGAGGGCGACCGCGCCCGATGCGATCGCCGAGCGCAGGCCGTTGGGCGAGTCCTCGATCGCGACCGTGTCGGCGATGTCCACGCCCAGCGCCTCCGCGGCCTGGAGGTACGGGTCCGGGAAGGGCTTGGGCCGCTTCGCGTCGTCGCCGGCGACCACGACGTCGAACGCCTCGAACTCGATCAGGTCGAGGATGGACAGGGCCATGTGGCGGTACGACATGGTGACGAGCCCGGTCTTCACACCGGACGCCCTGAGGTCGCGCAGCAGCTCCAGCGCGCCCGGGCGGAAGGGCACGCCCTTGTCCGCGCACATCGCGATCACGCGCGCGCTCAGGGTCGAGATGATCTCGTCCTCGCTCAGCCGCACGCCGGCGGCCTGCAGGATCCGCGCCGATGCATCGAGGCTCAGGCCGACGAGCTGCAGCGCGTCCTCGTGCGTCCACGAGCCGCCGTGCTCCTCGACCAGCGGGGCCTCGGCCGCGATCCAGTAGGGCTCGGTGTCGACGAGCGTGCCGTCCATGTCCCACAGGACGGCGGCGGGCAGCTGGCCGGTCGGCGCGGCGGCGCTCTGCTGACCGGGAAGGGTGCGGGGTGAAGTCACCGAGACAGCCTAGCCGCGGCCACCCGGAGGCCCCCTGCGAGCCGACGGCGCACCGCGCGGCGCGACCCGAGAGATCACCGCGCGTCAGGCCCCATGTGCGCACGACGCGCCTATCCTGGGACGAAGTCCCGCCGGGCACGTCGCGCGGCGGACGGAGAGGAGCCGAGTGGAGCACGAGGCCGACATCGCCGCAACCGCCGCCGGCGCGACCCTCGGACGCAGGATCATCGTCGCCGCGTTCGACGGATGGAACGACGCGGGCGAGGCCGCCACGAGCGCCGTGGGGCTCCTGCTTGCGAACGGCGAGTACGAGCCGGTGATCAGCGTCGACCCCGAGCTCTACTTCGACTACCAGTACACGCGCCCGACCGTGGAGTCTGATGCGACGGGCCGCCGGCGGCTGCGCTGGCCCGAGGCCACGCTGCACCGTCCCGTGAACGCGCGCGAGGGCGAGACGGAGTTCTGGGTGCTGACGGGCGTCGAGCCCGCCCGCGCATGGCAGGCCTTCGCGGCCGAGTTCGTCGACGCCGCGCTGCGGGAGGACATCACGGGCTTCGTCACCCTGGGCTCGATGATGGCCGACGTGCCGCACACCCGGCCCATCTCGATCTTCGCGGGCAGCGACAACGAGGCGCTGCGCGGCGCCCTGGCGCTCGAGCGCAGCAGCTATGAGGGACCCGTCGGCGTGCTGAGCGTGCTCGGCGACGCGGCCGAGCAGGCGGGCATCCCGTCCGCGAGCCTGTGGGCCAGCGTGCCGCACTACGTCGCGGGTCACACGCCGTCCCCCAAGGCAACGCTCGCCCTGCTCGACCGGCTCGAGGAGCTCGCCGCGGCGGACGTGCCGCGCGGCACGCTCGCTGCGGAGGCCGCCACGTGGGAGGCGACGATTGACGCGGCCGCGAGCGACGACGACGAGATGCGGGAGTACATCCGCCAGCTCGAGCAGGCGCGCGACACGGTGGACGCCCCCGAGGCGTCGGGCGACGCGATCGCGCAGGCGTTCGAGAGCTACCTGCGCCGCAGCGACGGCCGGGGCAAGGACGAGCGCGGCCGCTGACGCGTCCCGCTGAGAGCGCGTCGCCGCGCGCGGCGTCCGCTAGAAGGCCTGCAGCACGCCGGTCGCCAGCAGGACCAGCAGCACGCCGCCCAGCGCGACGCGGTAGATCACGAACGGCAGGAAGCTGCCGGTCTTGAGGTAGCGCATCAGGTAGGCGATCACGATCCAGCCCACGACGCCGGCGACGAGCGTCGCGACGACGGTCTCGCCCATGCCGTACGGGCCGCTCTGCGGCTCGTTGAGCGCGTGCAGCAGCTCGTACAGGCCGCTGCCGAACACCGCGGGCACCGCCAGCAGGAAGGCGTACTCGGCGGCCGCCGTGCGGTTGTAGCCGAGCAGGCGGGCGGCCGTGGTGGTGGCGCCCGAGCGCGAGACGCCGGGCACCAGGGCCAGCGCCTGCGCGAAGCCCATGGCCACGCCGCTGGGATACGTGATGTCGTCGAGGTCGCGGTCGCGGCGTCCGTAGCGGTCGGCGATGCCCAGGATGATGCCGAAGACGATCAGCACGATCGCGACGAGCCACAGGTTGCGGAACACGTCGCGGATGACGTCCTGGAACAGGAAGCCGAGCACGCCGATCGGCAGCGTGCCGATGATCACGAGCCAGCCCATGCGCGCGTCCGGGTCGTTGCGCGGGACGCGGCCGGCCAGCGACTGCGCCCACCGCGAGATCACGCGCACAATCTTGTTCCAGAAGTACACGAGCACGGCGGCCTCGGTGCCGATCTGCGTGATCGCGGTGAAGGTCGCGCCCGGGTCGGTCGCCGAGGGCAGGAATTCGCCCAGGATGCGGATGTGGGCGCTCGACGAGATCGGCAGGAACTCGGTGAGGCCCTGCACGAGGCCGAGGATGATCGCTTCGAGGAACGGCACGATCCAAGAGCCTAGGCGACGCCTCCTGGTCTGCCCGTCAGTACGTGCGGACGAGATCCGTCAGCACGCGCACGCCGAACTCCAGCGCGTCGATCGGCACGCGCTCGTCGACGCCGTGGAACATGCCCGTGAAGTCGAGGTCGGCAGGGAGCTTGAGCGGCGCGAAGCCGTAGCCGTCGATGCCGATCGTCGCGAGCGCCTTGTTGTCGGTTCCCGCGCCGAGCAGGTACGGCAGCACCGGCACGCCGGGGTCGTGCCGGCCGAGCGCGCCGACCATCGCGTCGACCAGCGCGCCCTCGAACGGGATCTCCAGGCCGATGTCGCGATGGAACATTCGGATCTCGATGTCGTCGCCGACGATGCGCTGCACCTCGGCGAGCACGGCCTCCTCCGCGCCCGGCAGGACGCGGATGTCGACCGTCGCCTGCGCGGCGTCCGGGATCACGTTGTGCTTGTAGCCGGCTGTCAGGCCCGTCGGGTTGGTGATGGTGCGGAACGTCGACGCGACGAACGCCGCCGCGGGCCCCGTGCTCGCCGCGAGGGCGTCGGGAGCGGACGCCGGGTCCATCCCGGCGATGTCGGCGATGCCGGCGAGCAGGCGCTCGGTCGTCGCGGTCATCTCGACCGGCCAGTCGGTGGCGCCCAGGCGCGCGACCGCGGCGGCCAGGCGCGTGACGGCGTTGTCGGGATGCACGCGGCTGCCGTGGCCCGCGCGTCCGCGCGCGACGAGCGTGACCCACATCAGCGCCTTCTCCCCCACCTGCAGCAGATACGCGCTGCGGTCGCCGACGGGGATCGAGTAGCCGCCGACCTCGCTGATCGCCTGGGTGGCGCCCGCGAACCAGTCCGGCCGGTCGCGCACCACCAGCTGGGACCCCTCGACGCCGCCGTTCTCCTCGTCCGCGAAGAACGCGAGCACGAGATCGCGCTCGGGCTGCTCGCCGGCGCGCAGGATGTCCCCGACCGCGCCGAGGATCATCGCATCCATGTTCTTCATGTCGACCGCGCCGCGGCCCCACAGCATGCCGTCGCGGATCTCGCCCGCGAACGGGTCGACCGACCAGTCGTCCGCGACCGCGGGCACGACGTCGAGGTGACCGTGCAGCACCAGGGCGGGCTTGTCGCGGTCGCGCCCCGGCACGCGCGCCGCGACGTTCGTGCGGCGCTCGATCGGCTCGTAGTACTCCGGCTCGAGACCGAGGCCCTCGAGGTGCGCGCCGACGTACTCTGCCGCCTCGCGCTCGCCCTTGGCGCGTCCGCCGCCCCAGTTGGTGGTGTCGATCCGGATCAGGTCCTGCGCGATCCGCGCGACCTCGGGCAGCTCAGGCGACGACATGCGTTCAAACCTAGCCCGCGCGGATCGACGCCCGGGAACGACGAAGGCCCCGGATCTCTCCGGGGCCTTCGGTCTGTGCGCGAGGGGGACTTGAACCCCCACGCCCTATACGGGCACTAGCACCTCAAGCTAGCGCGTCTACCTATTCCGCCACCCGCGCAACCGGGTGCCCGACCTTGCGACCGGGGCTGTGATCGCTTTCGCGACCGAAGAGAAACATTACCACGCGCTCAACCGCCCGGCGAATCGCCGTCGCGCCCCGGGCGCGTCCGTCGGCGTGCGGCCCGAGCAGGCGGACACGCCGCGACCGAGCACGGCCGCGCACGCCTGTTCGAGCCGGACATGCCGGTCGCGGGCGGGCGTCAGCCGAGCGTCACGCCGAAGGCGAGGCCGAGCACATACGTCACGGCCGCAGCGCCGTAGCCGATCGCGAGCTGGCGCAGGGCGCGCTTGAGCGGCGAGGCGCCCGACAGCAGCCCGACGGTCGCGCCTGTGCCGAGCAGGGCGATGCCGACGAGCACCAGAGCCACGACGACGGCGGGCACTCCCGTGAGCCCGAGCAGCCACGGCAGCACGGGGATGACCGCGCCGCTCGCGAAGAACAGGAAGCTCGATCCGGCGGCACGCCAGGCGCCGCCGACGACCTCGTGCAGGTCGATGGCCCCCGTGCGGACGGGCACGCGGCCGGCGTGCGCCTCGGCGATCGCCCTGCGGGCGCGGGCGTCGGCCTCCTCCGCGGCCATGCCGCGCGCGCGGTAGACGAGCGCGAGCTCGTTCGAGTCGATGTCGAGGTCCGGCAGCGCACCGTCGCCGTAGGTCCCGGGCTCGGTCGCATCCAGCAGCTCGCGCTGCGAGCGCACCGACACGAACTCCCCCGCGCCCATCGACAGCGCACCCGCGAGCAGGCCCGCGACGCCGCTGAACAGCACGACCTGAGGGGCCACGCCCGTCGCACCGATGCCGAGCACGAGCGCGAGGTTCGACACGAGACCGTCGTTCGCGCCGAACACGGCCGCGCGGAACGTCCCGGAGAGCCGCCGGCGGCCGCGCGCCGCGAGGCCGCGCACGACCTCGTGGTGCACCTTCTCGTCGGCGCGCATGGCCGGCGTCGCGTACTTCTCCCCGTCGTACGGGGAGCGCGCCTCGGCCTGCTGTGCGAGCGCCAGCACGAAGATCGTGCCGAACCGGCCCGCCATCCACCCGAGCATCCGCGTGCGCAGGCTGGCGCGGGGTATGCGGGCCGGCTCGCCGCCGAGCAGGGCGAGCCAGTGCGCCTCGTGGCGCCCCTCCGCGAGGGCGAGCTGCTCGAGGATCGCGCGCTCCTCGCCATCCTTCGTCGCCGCGAGCCGCCGGTACACGTTCGCCTCGGCGCGCTCATCGGCCAGGTACTGCGCCCAACGACGGCGATCGACGGACGTGGCTGCGGGCGCGCTCAAGGGGCCTCCAGGGAGGAAGGGGAAGACGGGATGCCTCCACGCTAGCCAGCAGGCGGCCGGTGCCCGCCTCAGCGATCGGGATTGGCAGGATTTCGGATCCCCGAAGCACCGCCTTTCACCGCCCGGCGCAGCCCGCGCTCCCCCATCCGCATCACCATCCCGTGCGCTGCGGCGAACACCGGCCGCAGCACCGGGCTGAGCATCCGCATCCAGGCGCGCTGCACCGTGACGTCCCACCGGATCTCGATGGCCGACCCGTCGCCCGTCGGTCGGATCCGGATCGCGCCGTGCCCGACCAGATCGCCGCTGCTGTCGGCGTCGAGGGAGGAGTCCGACTCGATCGCGGTGATCCGCAGTGTGCAGCGCAGCCGGTAGCCGAGCGGCGCGCGCACCGCGAGGACGACGGAGGCCCCGGGCGTGAGCGCGGACGCGGGACGCTCGACCCGCACCCCGGGCCACCAGGCGCCGCTGGCCCCCGTGACGGTGCGCTCGATCTCGCGCCAGCAGCGGCCGGGAGGCGCCGGCACCGCCCAGCGGCTCTCGAACGAGTAGTCGGCGCGCACGGGGGGCCTAGGAGCGCACGCGCTTGCGCAGCACGTCGATGCGCGCCTGGAGCTGGGCGACCGTCGCCTTGGAGACCTCGGGACCGCCGCAGCGGCGCCGCAGCTCGGCGTGGATCATGCCGTGCGGCTCGCCGGTCTGACGCGCGTACACGCCGACCAGGCTGTTGAGCAGCTGACGCTGCTCGCGCAGCGTGCGATGCAGCGGCTGCGGCAGCGTCGTGACGGGTTCGTCGCCGAGCTCCGACTCCCGCGCCTCGCGCGCCTGGCGATGCCGGGACTGCCGTGCGACGCGCTGCATCAGGAGCTCGTGCACGTGCTCGGGCTCGAGCAGCCCGGGAAGCCCGATGAACTCCTGCTCCTCGTCCGTGCCGGGCACGGCCAGCTGGCCGAACTCCTTGCCGTCGAACACGACGCGGTCGAAGTGCGCGACCGAGCCGAGCGCCTCGAAGGAGCCCTCCTCCGTCAAGGCGTCGGACGCTTTGTCCTCGCGCTCGGCGGCCTCCAGCAGCGAGTCGTCGAGGCCGTCCTCGTCCTTCTCGCCGCGGTCGAGCACGTGGTCGCGCTGACGCTCCATCTCGTTCGCCAGGGCCATGAGCGTCGGCACGTGCGGCAGGAACACGCTCGCGGCCTCGCCGCGGCGCCGGGCGCGCACGAAGCGCCCGATCGCCTGCGCGAAGAACAGCGGCGTGGAGGACGATGTGGCGTACACGCCGACCGCGAGGCGCGGCACGTCCACGCCCTCGGACACCATGCGCACCGCGACCATCCAGCGATCCGTGCTCTCCGAGAACCGCTCGATGCGCTGGGAGGCCTCGGTGTCGTCCGACAGCACGACGGTCGCGCGCTGGCCCGTGATCGAGTGCAGCAGCTTGGCGTACGCGCGCGCCGCGGTCTGGTCCGTCGCGAGCACGAGGCCGCCGGCGTCCGGGACGTGCTGGCGGATCTCGCTCAGGCGCGCGTCGGCGGATCTCAGAACGGCCGACATCCATTCGCCCTGCGGATCGAGCGCGGTGCGCCACGCCTGCGACGTGATGTCCTTGATGTTGTCCTGGCCGAGGTGCGCCTCGAGCTCGTCGCCGGCGCGCGTGCGCCACTTCATGTGCCCCGAGTAGACGTGGAACAGCACGGGCCGGACGACGCCGTCGGCCAGCGCGCGGCCGTAGCCGTACGCGTAGTCGGTGATCGAGGTGCGCAGGCCCTGGGCGTCGGGCGCGTACTCGACGAACGGGATCGGGGCGTCGTCGCTGCGGAACGGCGTGCCGCTCAGGAGCAGGCGGCGCCGCGCGGGACCGTACGCCTCGCGCAGCGCGTCGCCCCAGCTCAGCGCCTCGCCGCCGTGGTGCACCTCGTCGAGGATCACGAGCGTGCGGCCGCCCTCGGTCAGCGCGCGGTGCACGGCCGCCTTCACCGCAACCTGCGCATACGTCACCACGACGCCGTGATACTGACGAGAGAACGTCGTGTGGTGGTTGCGGAACGCGGGATCGAGCCGGATGTGCGCGCGCGCCGCGGCATCCGCCCACTGCGTCTTGAGGTGCTCGGTCGGCGCGACCACGATGATCCTGTCGACCTCGCGTGTGCGCAGCAGCTCACCGGCGAGCGTCAAGGCGAACGTGGTCTTTCCGGCGCCCGGCGTGGCCGCCACGAGGAAGTCGCGCTTGTCGGCCTCGAAGTAGGCGTCGAGCGCCTCCTGCTGCCAGGCGCGCAGCTTGCCGGCGGTGCCCCAGGGCGCTCTCTGCGGATAGGACGGTGACAGCATGGGGTTCCAGGGTAACGGCCCCCTCCGACCTTCGGCCGAGCCCCGGCGCGTCCGGCGTGCGGCGTAGTCTGCTGGGCGTCCCGCTCCCGTCCCCGCAGGAGGATCCATGTCCGATGACGCTGTCCGCAGTCCGTTCGTGGCGAACCCGGAGCCCCACCCGTGGCGACGCTTCGTCGCGATCGGCGACTCGTTCACGGAGGGCATCGGCGACCCGGAGCCCGGCTCGCCCGGCGGGCACCGCGGCTGGGCGGACCGCGTCGCCGAGGTGCTGTCCCGCCAGGTCGAGGACTTCGCGTACGCCAACCTTGCGGTGCGCGGGCGCCTGATCGCGCAGATCGTCGACGAGCAGATCGAGCCGGCCATGGCGCTCAAGCCCGACCTCGTGACGTTCTGTGCGGGCGGCAACGACGTCATCCGGCCCGGCGGCGATCCGGACGAGGTCGCGTCGCTGTTCGAGAGCGCCGTCGAGCGGCTCGGCAGCGGGGGCGCGACGGTCGTGATCTTCACCGGCATCGACACGCGCTTCACGCCTGTCTTCCGTCCGCTGCGGGGTCGCGTCGCGATCTACAACGAGAACCTGCGCGCGATCGCCGATCAGTACGACTGCATCGTGGCGGATCAGTGGGCCCTGAAGTCGATCCAGGACATGCGGTTCTTCGACGACGACCGGCTGCACATGAACCCGCTCGGCCACCACGAGGTCGCCCGCATGGTGCTGCGCGCGCTCAACGTGCCGAACGACCTGCAGCCCATGCAGCCGGACCCGCTCCCGCCGTCGACGTGGCGGCAGGCGCGCGCGCACGACCTCGTGTGGGCGCGCACCCACCTCGTGCCGTGGGTGCTGCGGCGCCTGCGACACCAGTCCTCGGGCGATAACGTCACGGCGAAGCGTCCCGAGGCCGTGCCGCTCGGCACGATCAAGCCGCTCGTCTGATCAGCCGCGCCGGCCGCGGCTCACGGCCCACAGCGCGACGGCGCTGGCGGAGGCCACGTTGAGCGAGTCGACGCCGCCCGACATCGGGATCGTCACGACCGAGTCTGCCGCCGCCAGCGCCCGCCGCGACAGTCCGTCTCCCTCGGCACCCATCAGCAGCGCCACCCGCGCCGGCGGATCTGCGGCGAAGTCGTCGAGGGAGACGGCGTCCTCGGCGAGCGCGAGCGCGGCGATGTGGAACCCCGCCTCGTGCAGCTGCTCACGGGCCTCGGGCCATTCGGGAAGACGCGTCCACGGCACCTGGAACACCGTTCCCATGCTCACCCGCACGCTGCGCCGGTAGAGCGGATCGGCGCAGCGCGGCGTCACGAGCACGGCGTCCGCTCCGAGGCCTGCGGCAGCGCGGAACGCCGCGCCCACGTTCGTGTGGTCGACGATGTCCTCCAGGATGACCGCGAGTCGGGCCCCGGCGAGGACGTCGGCGACCGCTCTGGGCTCGGGCCGGTGCATCGCGGCCAGCACACCGCGGTGCACCGCGTAGCCCGTGACGCCCTCCGCGACGGCGGCGGGCACGACGTACACCGGCACGTCGTCGTGCCCCGCGAGCACATCCGTCAGCTCGGGCACCCAGCGCCCCTGCGTCAGCACCGAGCGCGGCCGGTGCCCCGCAGCGAGCGCGCGCGCGAGCACCTTCGCCGACTCGGCCATGTAGAGCCCGCCCTCGGGCTCGAGGACGCGCCGCAGCGCGACGTCGGTCAGATCGCGGTAGTCCGCGAGCCGGGGATCGCCTGGGTCGTCGATGGGGAACATCTGCACGTAACAAGCATTGCCTAGACTCTCTGCGTGCCCGTGCCCCACCTCGACGACCACACGACCGCGGATCTCGGCCGCGCGGTCGAGGCCCTCGCCGGCCGCCGCGTCGCCGTGCTGACCGGCGCCGGGGTCTCGACCGATTCGGGCATCCCCGACTACCGCGGTCAGGGTGCGCCCCGTCGCACTCCCATGACCGCGCAGACCTTCCTGAGCGATGAGGCCGCGCGACGCCGGTACTGGGTCGGCTCGCATCTGGGCTGGCGGGCGTTCACGGCCGCGGCGCCGAACCCCGGGCACGAGGCGCTCGCGGAACTGGAGCGTGAGGGCATCGCCACCGGCGTCATCACGCAGAACGTGGACGGCCTGCACCTGCGGGCCGGCAGCCACCGCGTCGTCGAGCTGCACGGCACGATGCGCCGGGTCTTCTGCACGCACTGCGGCCAGGTCTTCGACCGCCGCGACATCGCCGAACGGCTCGAGCAGACCAATCCCTGGATCACCGTGCCGGAGAACGTCAAGCTCGGCCCCGACGGCGACGTGCTTCCCGAGACCGCCGAGGGGTTCGTGATCCCGGAGTGCACGGTGTGCGGCGGCATGCTCAAGCCCGACGTCGTCTTCTTCGGCGAGTTCATCCCGGCCGAGAAGTTCCGCGAGGCCGAGCAGCTGCTGTACAGCAGCCAGGCGCTGCTGATCGCCGGGTCCTCGCTGGCGGTCAACTCGGGCATCCGCTTCGTCGAGCGGGCGCGACGGCGCAAGATGCCGGTCGTGATCGTCAACCGCGGCGAGACCCGCGCGGACAATCGCGCGACCGTGCGCATCGAGGCCGGCACGACCGAGGTGCTCGGCGAACTCGCCCGCGCGCTCCCCGCCGCCCGCTGATCGCCGCACGCCGAGCCTCGCCTCAGGATCACGCCACGTTTCGACTCGTCGCTGCGCTCCTCGCTCAACGACCAGTAGGCGGCTCGCTGCGCCCGCTGATCGCCGCACGCCGAGCCTCGCCTCAGGATCACGCCATACGATCGGAGGGTGACTCTCCTCGCACTCGTCCGCCACGGCCAGACCGACTGGAACTTCGAGCTGCGGATCCAGGGCCGCACCGACATCCCCCTCAACGACACGGGCCGCGCGCAGGCGCTGCTCGCGGCCGAGACGCTGCGGGACGGCGGATGGACGCGCATCACCTCGAGCACGCTGCAGCGCGCGAAGGAGACGGCGCAGATCATCGCCGACGAGCTCGGACTCGACGCCCCCGACACGCACGAGGGACTGGTCGAGCGTGACTACGGAGTCGGCGAGGGCTCGCTCGTGGCCGACTTCCACGAGCGCTACCCCACGGGCGAGGCCCCCGACAGCGAACCGGTGGAGAAGGTCGCCGAGCGCGCGCTGCGGGCCGTGAGCGAGGTGGCGGACGAGGCCGGAGACCGGCCGACGATCATGGTGGCGCACGGCGGCGTGATCCGCGCCCTGCTGCGGATCGCCACCGACGGCGCGCTGCCCCGCCAGGGCGAGCGCATCGAGAACGCCTCCGTGACCGTGTTCCGCTTCACCCCCGAGGACGGTCTCACCCTGGAGTCGTCGTCGCTGGTGACGCCGGAGGTCGGGGCGTAACAGCCCCGGACCGATACCCGCATGGTGCGCCTGCGCCGCTCCTCCCCCGCTCAGCCGGGGTGGACGCGCCGCGCCGTCGGCCGCAACTTCTCGTACCGGGACCAGAACGGCGACCGCCTTCCCGAGGAGGACGTGGAGCGCATCCGGTCGCTCGCGATCCCGCCCGCGTGGAAGGACGTGTGGATCTGCCCCTACCCGAACGGGCATCTGCAGGCCGTCGGCACGGATGACGCCGGTCGCCGCCAGTACCTCTATCACCCCGAGTGGCGTACGCGCCGCGACGCCGCCAAGTTCGACCGCGTGCTCGACTTCGGCCGTGCGCTGGGTGCCGCGCGGGAGCGGGTGCGCGACGATCTCGCACAGGACGGCATGCCGCTCGAGCGCGCGTGTGCGCTCGCGGTGCGGCTGCTGGATCTCGGGTGCTTCCGCATCGGCAACGACGTCTACGCCGACACGAACGGAAGCTTCGGCCTGACCACCCTGCGTCGCGATCACGTCACGCGGCACGGGCGAGCGCTCGTGTTCGCGTTCACGGGCAAGTCGGGCGTCGACCACCGGATCGAGATCGAGGACGAGCCCGTCACCGCCGCCGTCGAGACCCTGCGGCGCCGCCGTGACGAATCCGAGACGCTGCTCGCCTGCCGCAACGGCACGTGGCGCACCCTGACGTCCGCCATGGTCAACGAGTACGTGCGCGAGATCACGGGGATGGACGCGACCGCGAAGGACTTCCGCACGTGGCACGCCACCGTGCTCGCCGCGGCGGAGATCGCCGCCGGCGCCGACGAGCTCGAGCGCTCCGGCCGCGGCGGCGTCACGCGACGTCGCCGCATCGTGACCGACGCGATGCGCGAGGTCGCCGACTTCCTCGGGAACACGCCGACGCTCGCCCGCACGTCCTACGTGGATCCGCGCGTGGTGTCGGCGTTCGAGGAGGGCCGCACGATCTCGCGCGCCGTGCGCCGCTCCTTCGACTCCTTCGACGAGCGTCAACTCGCCCTGGAGCGCGCCACGCGCCGACTCATCCGTGAGGTCGACGAGGCCTGATCGGATCGCTGAGGGTGAGCCCGCGAGAGGCAGGCCAGGGCGCGCAATCGATCCGATAACGACTGAGCAGGATGCGCAAGCACGCCCGCGACATACTGCTAATGTCTCGCACTATGGCTTCCCTGGATCACGTCGACCTCGAGCTGCTTGCCGCGCTCAGCGAGGACCCGCGCGCCACCGTCGTGGCGCTCGCGGAGCGCCTGCGCCTGTCGCGCAACACCGTTCAGGCCCGCATGGCGCGCCTCGACAAGGCCGGCGTGTTCCGCTCGTTCGAACGCTCGATCTCCACCTCGGCCCTCGGCTTCCCGCTCGAGGCGTTCCTCGCGATCGGCGTGCGCCAGGTCGACCTGCCCCGTATCACGGACGCGCTCGCATCCGTTCCCGAGGTCGTCCAGGTGCACGGCCTGTCGGGTCAGACCGATCTGCTCGCGCTCGTCGCGTGCCGCGACGCCCGTCACCTGTTCGACGTGGACGCGCGCATCCTGGGCATCGAGGGCGTCGAGCGCACCGAGACGTCCCTCGTGATGAGCGAGGCCGTTCCCTACCGGGTGAGCGGCCTGATGCAGCTCGCGCGCCGCGAGCCGTAACCCTCACGCCAGGAAGGCGCGGATCGCCTCGGCCGCCTCGGCCGGCTTCTCGTAGTGGATCAGGTGGCCGACGCCCGAGATCTCCACGAGACGCCCATCCGCGAAGCGCGTCGCGAGCGCGCGCTCCGCCTCGATGGGCGTGATGTCGTCGCGATCCGCGGCGACGAGCAGGGTCGGCACCGTGATCCGCTCCGCGTACTGGCTGACGTCGTGCGACACGCTCGTGACGAACGCATCGTGCAGCACGTCCCGGTCGGCGAAGTTGGAGAAGTAGCGGTCGTGCTGGTCGTGGATGAATGCGCGCAGGCCGCGCTCGCGCGTCTTCGCCATGGCGATCGACATGACGCGGACGATGATCCTCGTGCGCAGCAGCCACGTCCCGATCGCGCGCGGCAGCCGGGCGCCCGCCCAGTAGTAGAAGATCGCGAGCCGGGTCAGGACGCCGCGCGGCCCTTCGAGCGCCGGCGCGCCGATCGGGTTGATGAGGATCAGCCGGGGCGTCGTCAGTCCGCGTGCGATCGCGGCGGACGACACGATGGACCCGAACGAGTGGCCGAGGATGACGCTGTCCGGCGCGACCGCGGCATGGAAGGCGTCGAGCCAGTCGGCGTATGCCTCGATGTCGTGGCGCCGGCCCGGCAGCGGGGGCGTCTCGCCGAAACCCGGCAGGTCGGGCATGATCACGCGCATGCCGGGGAGATGCGCGACGACCGGCTCGAGACCGTGGTGCTCGCCGCGGAAGCCGTGCACGGCGACGACCGTGGTTACCGCGTCGTCCGGGCCGTACGTCCAGTAGGCGGTGCGGCCGCCGAGGACGTCCACCTCGCGTCGCACGACGGGGATCTCGGACAGGCGGGCAGAGTAGGGCGACGCGACGGGCACGGCTCGAGTCTACGGAGGCGGGTCTGGGGCTCTGCCGGGGTGGCTCCCGGGTGATGTCGGCACCGCGCCCTACGGTGTGGAACATGACGAGGTCGTGGCCGGATCCGCCCCCGCTGTTCGAGCTGGATGAGCTGGACGACCCCGGCGAGACGACCACGTGGATCCCGCGCGTCGATGAGGACGCCTCCCCCGAGGACGCCGTCGCCTCCGGATCGCCGGTTGCGCCCGACGCGACGGGCGACGCGGACGCCCGCGAGAGCGATGTCGCTGCCGTCGTCGAGGTCCAGACCGTCGTCGAGGTCCAGACGTGCGCCGAGGTCGGGACCGTCGTCGAGGTCGAATCCGTGATCCAGGTCGAGACCGTGGTCGAGAGCCGCGTCGAGGTCGAGACGGTCGTCGAGGTGACGCCGGATCGCTGGACGAGCCGGATCGGCGTGTTCGATCTCGAGACGACGGGCGTCGACGTCACGCAGGACCGGATCGTCACGGCCTATGTCGGGCTGCTCGACGCGACGGGACGCGTCATCCACGAGGAGCACTGGCTGGCCGACCCCGGCATGGACATCCCGGAGGGCGCGACCGCCGTGCACGGCATCACGACCGCGCATGCTCGAGCCCATGGACGTCCCGCGGCCGAGGTGGTGGCGGAGGTCACGGCGGCACTGCGCACCCTGCTCTCGGCCGGCATCCCGGTGGTCGCATACAACGCGGCCTACGACTTCTCGCTGCTGAAGTGCGAGGGCGATCGGCACGGACTGCAGCCGCTGGACTCCCCCGCGCCCGTGATCGATCCGCTCGTGATCGACAAGACCCTCGACCGCTATCGCAAGGGCAAGCGCACTCTCGACGTCGTCGCGGCGCACTATGCGGTGCCGCTCGATGCGGCGCACGAGGCGTCCGCCGACGCCATCGCCGCCGGCCGCGTGGCGCTCGCGCTGGCCGAGCGCTTCGCCGACCGCCTGCCCGACGACGTGCTCGAGCTGCACACGCGTCAGATCGGCTGGGCGCGCGAGCAGGCCGAGAGCCTGACGGAGTACTTCATCAGCATCGGCCGGCTCGAGCCCTCCGAGGCCCTCAACGGCACGTGGCCCGTCCGCTGACGGCGGCGTAGCCTCGCTCCATGACGCGGGACGACGGCATGGAGCGGCTGCGGCGCAAGTACCCGCTGCAGGGCGCCGGCTCGGCGATGGACGCGGTCTGGCGGCCGTCCGCGCACGACGCCGACATGGAGGCCCAGTCGCTGAAGATCGTCCCCGTTCCGGCACCCAGCCCCGACAAGGGTCCCGGCGTCCTCGACTTCGACAACGGCACGATCGAGATCACCGTCGACGAGTCACCCCGGTCCGGCTGATCCGTCGTCCTCGGCGGTGCGGCCAGCCGCGCAGCGCGTCCGTCCCACGAGACCTCATCTCCGCGGCGAGACATCACAGCTCGGCGATGTCTCGTCGCCCAGATGAGGTCTCGCGACGGACGTGGAGCGGAAAAGCGAAAGACCCCGCCGGAGCGGGGTCTTTCGGGAGAACGCGGCTTACTTGGAGCCGAAGTTCTTGAAGCGCTGGTTGAACTTCTCGACGCGGCCGGCCGAGTCCATGATGCGCTGCTTGCCCGTGTAGAACGGGTGCGACGCCGACGAGATCTCGACGTCGATCACCGGGTACTCGACGCCGTCGAGCTCGATGGTCTTGTCGCTGGTCACGGTCGAACGGGTGAGGAAGGTCTCGCCCGAACCGAGGTCGCGGAACACGACCGCCTTGTACTCGGGGTGGATGTCAGTCTTCATGGGGTCCTTGCCAAGAGGTTTCGAAAGTCTTCCGGTGCTTGGGCACCAGCGAACGAGTCTACCAGATGCGGGCGCTGCCTCGGTCCGGGTCAGTGGGCGCGGGCCGCGTAGCGGCCGTCGTCCTCGCTGAGCTTGATCTGCACGCCGAACGTCTCCGACAGGTTCTCCTCCGTGAGGGTCTCCGCGAGAGGGCCCGCCGCGACGGCCTTGCCGTCGCGCAGCAGCAGCACGTGCGTGAAGCCCGGCGGGATCTCCTCGACGTGGTGCGTGACCATGACGAGCGCGGGCGTGACGGGCGACTTGGCGTACTCGCTCAGCAGGCCGACGAGCACCTCGCGCGAGCCGAGGTCGAGGCTCGCGGTGGGCTCGTCCAGCAGCAGCAGCTCGGGGTCGGTCATGATCGCGCGGGCGACCTGCACGCGCTTCTGCTCGCCCTCGCTCAGCGTGCCGAAGGTGCGGTCGGCGAGGTGGTCGAGGCGCCACTCCTGCAGCACGCGCAGCGCGCGGCGCTCGTCGATGTTCTCGTACTGCTCGTTCCAGCGGCCGAGCACCGAGTACGCAGCGGTGAGCACCGCGTTCAGCACGGTCTCGTCCGCGGGGATCCGGCGCGCGAGAGCCGCCGACGCGAAGCCGATGCGCGGACGCAGCTCGAACACGTCCGTGCGCCCCAGCCGCTCGTCCAGGATGTCGACGGTGCCCGACGTCGGGTGGATCAGCGTGTCGGCGAGCTGCAGGATCGTCGTCTTGCCGGCGCCGTTCGGCCCGAGCACGACCCAGCGCTCGTCGTCGTTCACCGCCCACGTGAGACCGTCCACGATGTTCCGGCCTTCTCGGCGGACGACGACGTCTTGGAAGGAGAGCACAGGGGGCATGCGGCAAGCCTACTCATCCGTGCGGTGAGGCCCCGGCGGACGCGCGGGCCGGGCAGACGCCCTCGGACCGGTACGCTCGACACTCGTGACCGCGCGCCTCCTCGTCGTCCTCGATGCCGATTCCACGCTGATCCGGAACGAGGTCATCGAGCTCATCGCGGACGAGGTCGGGCGGGGCGCGGAGGTGGCCGCGGCGACCGAGGCGGCGATGCGCGGCGAGGTCGACTTCGCGCAGAGCCTGCGCTCCCGCGTGCGCGAGCTGCGGGGCGCGCCCGTCGCGTCGTTCGCTCACGTGCGGGCGCGGATCGAGCCGACGCCGGGTGTCACGGCGCTGATCGACGCGGTGCACGCGCGCGACGGGCTCGTCGGCGTGGTCTCGGGAGGGTTCCACGAGATCCTCGACGACCTGGCGCCGCACCTGGGGGTCGACCTGTGGCGCGCCAACCGACTCGTCGCCTCGGACGGCGCGCTCACCGGCGAGCTCGACGGGCCGATCGTCGACGCCGCGGCGAAGCGCGAGTGGATGGCGCGCTGGGCCGAGGAGCACGGTGTGCCGCTCGCCCGTACGATCGCGATCGGCGACGGCGCCAACGACCTCCTGATGCTCGAGGCCGCGGGCCTGGGCCTCGCGTTCAACGCCAAGCCCGCCGTGCGCCGCTCCGCTCCCCTGGTGATCGGCCCCGTCGACCTCGCCCAGGTCATTCCCCTGCTGCCGAACTGACCGCCGCGCATGTCCCCGGCCGCCTTGCGCTCATAGGGTGAGCCCATGAAGGCCGCCCTCATCGTGCCGGTTCCGGAGCTCGCCGCCGTCGATGCTCATCGCGCCGCGCTGGATCCGTCGCACGCTTCGGGCGTGCCGCCGCACGTGACCATCATGTTCCCCTTCGGCACGCCCGACGAGATCGGGGTCGCCGGCATCGCGCGCCTCGCACAAGCGATCCAGGACGTCACGGCGTTCGAGGCGTCCTTCACGTTCGTCGGCTGGTTCGGTCAAGACGTGGCATGGCTGCGGCCGCGCGACGACTCGGGCTTCCGGCGCCTGACCTCCGCGGTGCAGGCGGCGTTCCCCGAGTTCGAGCCATACGAAGGGGCCCACGACGACGTCGTGCCGCACCTCACGATCGGTACCGTGCCGCCGGCACAGCACCATACGCTGCGTGCGGCCATCGGAGAGGTCGAGCGGGCTCTTCCCCTCCGCACGTTCGTGGACGCGATCCACTAGGGGGTCTTGACGGACCAGACCGCCTCGTGGACGGTGCGGCACCGGCTGCGGCTCGCCGCTCCGGATGTCGGGGGCCGCCCCTAGCCTGTGGGCATGGCAGACATCATCCTCATCCCCGGACTCTGGCTCGACGCCGCGTCGTGGGACGCTGTCGTTCCCGAACTCGAAGCCGCGGGGCACCGCGCGCACCCGCTCACGCTCCCCGGCGTCGGGGCACCCGCATCCGAATCCGCGGACATCGGCATCGCCGACTGGGTCGACGCCGTTGTCGAGCGAGTCGACGCGGCGGAGGGACCGGTCGTGGTCGTCGGGCACTCGGGCGGCGGAAACGTCGCGTGGGGCGTCGCGGACCGCCGGCCCGACAAGGTGGCGCGCGTCGTCCTGGTGGACACCATGCCGCCGCCGTCCGGATTCGGGATCTCGGAGTTCCCCGTGGTCGACGGCGTCGTGCCGTTCCCCGGATGGGACTTCTTCGGCGAGGACGCCGCCGACCTCGATGCCCAGACGCGCCAGCGCACGGCACTGCGGGCCAAGCCTGTGCCGGCCCGGGTGCCGACGGATGCGCTGCAGCTCGGCGACGACCGCCGGTTCGCGGTGCCGGTCACGGTGCTCGCGGGCGCCCAGAACGAGGCCGAGCTGCGCGAGATGCTCGCGGCGTGGCCCGCGTGGGGCGAGACATTCGACGCGATCGAGTCGGTCGAGGTCGTCACGCTCGGCACGCGGCACTGGCCCCAGTTCTCGAAGCCGGACGTCCTCGCCGCGGAGATCGTGAAGGCCGCGGCGCGGGCTTAGTGCCCCATGCCGAGGCCGCCGTCGACGGGGATCACGGCACCGGAGATGTACGCGGCGTCGTCCGACGCGAGCCAGGTCACGGCCGCGGCGACCTCGTCGGCGCTGCCGTAGCGGCCCGCGGGGATCGACTTGCGGTACTCGGCCTGCAGTTCCTCGGACAGCTCCGCGGTCATGTCGGTCTCGATGAACCCGGGGGCCACGACGTTCGCGGTGATGCCGCGCGCGCCGAGCTCGCGGGTGAGCGAACGCGCGAAGCCGACGAGCGCGCTCTTGGACGACGAGTAGTTGATCTGCCCGGCGGAGCCGAGAAGGCCCACGACGCTCGAGATCAGGATGACCCGGCCGAAGCGCGCCTTCAGCATGCCCTTCGAGGCGCGCTTGACCACGCGGAAGGAACCGCCGAGGTTGGTCGCGACGACGCTGTCGAAGTCGTCCTCGCTCATCCGCAGCAGCAGCGTGTCCTTCGTGATGCCCGCGTTGGCCACGACGACCTCGACCGGGCCGAGCTGCTGCTCGACCTCGGTGAACGCCGCATCGACCGCGGCCGCATCCGTGACATCGGCGCGCACCGTCAGCGTCCCCTCGGGACCCTCGCCGCTACGAGCGGTCACAGCGACGCGGTAGCCCTCCTTCACGAACCGCTCGGCGATCGCACGGCCGATGCCACGGTTGCCGCCGGTGACGAGGACGACACGGCCGGAATTGTCGGTGCTCACGATGCTGCTCTCCTGTCGATGACGATCCTGGCAAGCCTACTTTCGACGCGGGCATGCGGCCGGGTGCCGGTGCCCACAAGCCTCCCGACTCACGGCTGTACCCGGGGAACAGCGGCGTAGTCTTGAGGGATCGCACGGATTGGTTGAATCCCTTGAACGCCTCCCGCAAAGAGCACTCCGCCCAGTCGGCGACGTCACTGCCCGTCGCTCCGGCAGACGACGCGGGCGCGCGCGTGCGCAACTACCTGCTCACCATGGGCATCCGCATCGCGTGCCTGCTGCTGATGGTGCTCGTCACCCCGTACGGCTGGTACAGCTTCGTCTTCGCCGCGGGGGCGATCTTCCTGCCGTACTTCGCCGTGGTCGGCGCCAACGCCGCCAGCGCCCGCAGCGCAGTCGGCGCCGTGCATCCCGAGGCCGCGGCGATCGAGGCGGCCGCTCCGGAAGCCGAGCGGCAGGAGGAGCGCCCCACGCCGCCCACGGTCATCCGGATCACCGAGTCGCCGCGGAAGCCGGCCGAAGGCGGGCCGGACCGCACATGATCGGTGCCCTTCTCGGCGGCGGAGGACCCGCCGCCCCCATCTGCTCGCGCGCCGGCTGCGGCGAGACGGCGACGTGGTCGATCGCGTGGCGCAATCCGAAGATCCACACGGCCGACCGGCGCAAGGTGTGGCTGGCGTGCGACGAGCACGTCGGCTATCTGCGCGAGTTCCTCGCCGCGCGCGACTTCCCGCTCGAGGTGTCGGCCGGCATCCCCACGGGAGGCGACGCATGAGCCCCTTCTCCCGCAATCGCGGCGTGCGCTGGAGCGTCTACGCGCTGATCGCCGTGCTGTTCGCCGTCGCGTGCGGCTTCCTCTCGCACTGGCAGTTCTCGCGCAACGAGGAGCGCGCGACGATGCTCGAGCTCGTCGCCGCGAACTACGACGCCCCGCCGCTCGCGGCGGAGGACGTGCTCGATCGCGGCTACTCCCCCGACGAGGAGTGGCACCCCATCCGGCTGACCGGGCGGTACCTGTCGGACGACCAGCTGCTCGTGCGCAACCGCGCCCAGGGCGGAACGAGCGCGTTCGAGGTGCTCGTTCCGTTCGAGCTGACGGACGGCCGGATCGTCACGATCGACCGCGGCTGGGTCCCGCCGGGCGAGGATACGGTGCCCGACAGCGTGCCCGCTGCCCCGGAGGGCGAGGTCACGGTGATCGCCCGCATGCGTCCGAGCGAGTCGCTGCCCTCCTCGGGCCGCACCGCGCCCGAGGGTCAGCTGCCCACGATCCATCTGCCGTCCGTCGCGGCGATCACGGGCCCGCAGACCGAGACGGACTTCTACGGGCTGATGGTGAGCGAGGACCCGGCTCCGGCGACGCGACCCGCCGAACTCGCCGCCCCCACGGACGATCCGGGCCCGCACCTGTCGTATGCGATCCAGTGGATCCTCTTCGCGATCATGGGCTTCGTGTTCATCGCGTACATGATCCGGACCGAGATCCGGGCCCGCCGCGAGGACGCGGCCGACCCGGATCCGGACGAGGACGACGCCCCGCGCCCCGCGAAGCGGCGCCGGCGGGATCGCGATGCCGACGAGGAGGACGCGCTCCTCGACGCGGGCGCCTGAGGGGCGAGCGGACGGCCGCGGCTCAGGGCTCCGGCGTCTCGAGCGCCTTCGCGATCGCCGCGTTGAAGGCGTCCAGGTCGCCCGGGTTGCGCGACGTGATGAGCGTGCCGTCGACGACGACCTCCTCGTCGCGCCAGTCGGCCCCCGCGTTGCGCAGGTCCGTCTCGAGCGATGCGTACGAGGTCAGCGAGCGTCCCGACGCCAGCCCGGCGTTGGCGAGGATCCACGGCGCGTGGCAGATCGCCGCGACGGGCTTGCCGGCGTCGAAGAACGCCTTCACGAAGTCGACGGCCTCGGTCTCGAGACGCAGCGAGTCGGCGTTGAGCGTGCCGCCGGGCAGCACGAGCATGTCGTAGTCCTCCGCGCGCGCGTCAGCGAGCGGCACGTCGACGTCGAACACGTCGCCGTGCTCCCAGTCACCCTGCATCGCCTGCACCGTGCCCTCCTCGGGCGAGATCAGCACGGTCGTCGCGCCCGCGCCATCCAGCGCGTCACGGGGGCTCGTGAACTCGACCTGCTCGACGCCCTTCGTGAACAGGAACGCGATCTTCTTGTCTGCCAGGGTCATGGCACCTCCGATGTCGTTTGCGTGGTTCCATCCCACGACGACGCGGCGGCGACCGCAAACCCCTCGACAGCGGCGGGGACGGCCGCTACGCGAGCGACCCGGACGCTCAGGCCAGCGTGATGAGGTCCAGGTAGGACTTGTTCCAGATGTCCTCGACACCGTCCGGCAGCAGCAGCACCCGCTCCGGGTTGAGGGCCTCGACGGCACCCTCGTCGTGCGACACGAGCACGACCGCGCCCTCGTAGTGCGACAGCGCCCCGAGGATCTCCTCGCGCGAAGCGGGGTCGAGGTTGTTGGTGGGCTCGTCGAGCAGCAGCACGTTCGCGCTCGAGACCACCAGCGTCGCCAACGACAGGCGGGTCTTCTCCCCGCCCGACAGCACACCGGCCGGCTTGTGCACGTCGTCGCCCGTGAACAGGAACGAGCCGAGCACCTTCCGGGCCTCGGTCTCGTTCAGGTTGGGCGCGGCGGACACCATGTTCTCGAGCACCGAGCGATGCACATCCAGGTTCTCGTGCTCCTGCGCGTAGTAGCCGATCTTCAGGCCATGGCCGGGCTCGATCCGGCCCGTGTCGCTCTGATCGGCCCCCGCGAGGATGCGCAGCAGCGTGGTCTTGCCGGCGCCGTTGAGCCCCAGGACGACGACCTTCGAGCCGCGGTCGATCGCGAGGTCCACGCCCGCGAAGATCTCGAGCGCGCCGTACGACTTCGACAGCGACTTCGCCATGAGCGGCGTCTTGCCGCACGGCGCGGGCTTCGGGAAGCGCAGCGCGGCCACGCGGTCGACCTGGCGCACCTCCTCCAGTCCTTCGAGCAGCTTCTCGGCGCGGGCGACCATCTGGTGCGCGGCGGCGGCCTTGGAGGCCTTCGCGCCGAAGCGAGCCGCGCGATCCTGCAGCGCCGATGCCTTCTTCTCGGCGTTGGCGCGCTCCTTCTTGCGGCGCTCCTCGTCCGCCACGCGCTGACGCAGGTAGTGCTTCCAGCCCATGTTGTAGAGGTCGATGACCTGCCGGTTCGCGTCGAGGTAGAAGACCCGGTTCACGGTCTCCTCGACGAGGTCGACGTCGTGGCTGATCACGATCAGCCCGCCCTTGTACGACTTCAGGAACTCGCGCAGCCACACGACGCTGTCGGCGTCGAGGTGGTTCGTCGGCTCGTCCAGGATCATCGACTCGGCGTCCGAGAACAGGATGCGCGCGAGCTCGATGCGGCGGCGCTGACCGCCCGACAGTGTCTTGAGCGGCTGGTCCAGGATCCGGTCCGGCAACGAGAGGTTGTTCGCGATCGTGGCGGCCTCGGCCTCGGCCGTGTAGCCGCCGAGGGCCTCGAAGCGCTCCATGTCGCGCGCGTAGCGCTTCATGGCCTTGGCTGCGACCTTCTCGTCCTCCGACGCCATGGCCACGGACGCCTCCTGCATGCCCAGCTGCAGCGAGCCGAGTCCGCGCGCGTCGAGGATGCGCGTGCGCGCGAGCTGCTCGGGGTCGCCGCTGCGCGGGTCCTGCGGCAGGTAGCCGAGCTCGCCCGTGCGCTCGACCCGGCCGTTCGCGGGAATCAGGTCGCCCGCGAGCACTTTGGTCAGCGTGGTCTTGCCGGCGCCGTTGCGGCCGACGAGTCCCACCTTGTCGCCGGGTCCCACGCGGAACGAGACGTCGGACATGAGCATGCGCGCGCCGACGCGGATCTCGAGGTCGTGCACGGCGAGCACAGCGGACATCCATTCCCCGCGCGCGGCGCGGTGTACAGGGGGTTCTGGCTCCGGAATCCGGATCGGGAGGGACCAGCCTCCCAGTATAGGAGGCGCGGCCTGGGCCCATCCCGAGCACGCTTCCTCACGCGCGGGACGACCGCCCCGGCGGCCTACCGTTGCGGAGCGAAGTAGAGGTGGTGATGCAGGCTGCAGCGGGGATTGAAGGCGCCGCCGCAGCGTGCGCACGCGGAGGCGTCGAGGTACTCGGCGATCGACGACGTTTCGCCGCACACGCCGCACAGCAGGGCCTGCGGCTCGCGCACGCCCGCCGGCCAGCGCCGCGCGGGGTGATCCGCCTCCTCCTCGTGGCACGCGTGGCACGGATACCAGCGCCCGCAGCAGGGGAACAGGATGGCGAGGACGTCGTGCGGACCGGCCCAGTGCGCGCAGCGCGTCTGCGCGTCGACCACCGCACCGCGCACCGTGTGCGACCCGACGCGGATCACGCGATGCCCCGTGCGCTGAGCGCGTCCGCAACGTCGTCGGCGTGGCGCAGCGACATCACGAGCAGCGTCACGATCGCGCGCGGGCCGAGCCGGACGCCGCGGGCGCGCTGGGCGTCACGGATGCGGGCGGCGAAGTCGGCGACGACCGGCACGAGCGCGATCGTGAGCGTGAGCGTGAAGCCGACGCGCCACGGGTCGACCCCGATCCGCCGCAACGGCGACAGCGCGCGCTGCAGCGCGTCGAGGAGGTCGGCCGTGCGCGTGGTCAGCGTGAGCAGGCCCGCGAGCATGACGACCGAGACGACGCGCGTCGTGTTGACCACGGCGTCGGCCGGGGACAGGAAGATCAGCTGCGTCGCCGCGACGAACACCGCGATCCAGCGCGTCGCCCACAGCTGCCGCAGGAAGGTCGCGGCACCGAAGCCGCCGCCCGCGAAGGCGATCAGGACGAGCAGCATCGCGCCCGCCGCCAGCAGCGGCGTCCGCGCGCCGAGCGAGATGGCGAGCGCGAGCACCGCGAGCCCGATCAGCTTCACGCCGGCGGGCGTGCGGTGCAGCGGACTCGTCCCCGGGCGGTAGAGGGAGATCACGACGCCCCGTCGGGGTCCGGCACCTCGGTGAACTCGGCGCGGTAGCGATCGATCAGCTCGGCCGGGTCGCCCACCTCGGTGAGCCGTCCGTCCGCGAAGCGCACCGCGACGTCGCAGCGTGCGGCCAGCTCGAGATCGTGCGTCACGAGCATCATCTGCGCCGCCGTCTCCTGCAGCAGCAGGTCGCCGATCCGTCGCGCGTTTCCGAGATCCAGCAGCGTGGTGGGCTCGTCCGCCACCACGAGCGCAGGCTCGCGGATCAGCACCGAGACCAGCGCCAGCAGCTGCTTCTGCCCGCCGGACAGGCTGTAGGCGGGCTGGTCCGCACGATGCCCGAGCCCGTAGCGCTCGAGAGCCGCGGACACCCGCGACGTCACCTCCGCGCGGGACATGCCGGAACCGCGGAGCGACAGCGCGACGTCCTCCGCGACTGTGGGCATCAGGATCTGCGCGTCGGGGTTCGTGAAGACGAATCCCACGCGCTCGCGGATCCGCTTGGCGTCCCGCCGCGCGTCGAGGCCGTGAACGGTGATCCGGCCGGCGCTGGGCGCCACCAGCCCGTTCAGCAGCCGCGCGAACGTCGACTTGCCCGATCCGTTCGCCCCGATGACCGCGATCCGCCGCTGATCGAGGCGCACGGACACGTCGCGCAGCACCGACGCGCCGCCGAGCTCGACCGAGACGCCGTCGAGCTCGATCACGCCCCGGGACGAGGCCGCGTCCGGCCGCCCGTTCATCGCCCGGCGAGTTCGCGCTCCGCAGGGCGCGAGGTCGGCGCGAAGGCGAACGCCGGCGGGTAGGCCCGCCACAGCGCGAGCGCCAGCAGCGTCGCCACCGCGGCCTTGATCAGGTCGCCCGGCACGAAGACGAGGCTCGACAGCGCGGAGTCCGCCAGCGGGATCCCGGTGACGAGGGACACGCCGGGGATTCCCAGCGCGTAGACGACCGCGATGCCGCCCACGACCGCCCCGAGCGCCACGCGCCACGCGTCGAGGCCTGCCCGGCTCGAGCGCGCGATGAGCCCGGTGACGACCACGCCGGGGATCCACCCGAGGAGGTATCCGGCGGTCGGGCCGACGAACACCCCGAGACCTCCGGAGCCACCGGACAGCACCGGCAGGCCGACGCCTGCCAGCACGACCACGACGAGCACGGCGGCGACGCCCCGCAGCGGGCCCAGCGCGATGCCGGCGAGCATCACGCCGAGGGTCTGCAGCGTGAGCGGCACTCCGGTCGGCAGCGGGATCTCGCCCGCGACGCCGAGCACGACGATGATCGCGGCGAAGATCGCGATGCGGGCGAGATCGCGCGCTTCGAAGCGGCGGGATGGGGTCACGGGATCCTCCTGAACACTGTTCACCTGAACACCGTTCACTATAGTGTTCCGCATGGACCTCCGTGACACCCGCCGCGTCACGGAGCGCCACACGCGCGACGGCATCGTCGACACGGCGCTCGCCCTCCTCGAGGAGACCGGTCTGCCCGATCTCTCGATGCGGCGCCTGGCGGCGGCGCTCGGGGTGCAGCCGAGCGCCCTCTACTGGCACTTCGAGAACAAGCAGTCGCTCCTCGCCGACGTCGCCGACCGGATCGTCGCTGCCGCCGCCGACGTGCCGGACGCGAGCAGCGGAGACGCCCGCGTCACCGGCCTCGCGTTCGCGCTGCGCGACGCCCTGTTCTCGCACCGTGACGGTGCGGAGATCGTACTCAGCACGCAGGCGCTGGGCCTGGGCTCGGACGCCGCGCGGGCGCGCCTCGCCGCCGCGCTCGGGGCCGACGGCAGCGCGGCGACCGTGCTGCTGCAGTTCATCCTCGGCCACGCGTCGCTCGTGCAGCAGCGCATCCAGGCCGCGCGCTTCGGCGCCTACCCGCAGGGCGAGGCCGAGGTCGTCGCCCAGACCTCGGCCGACTTCGCGGCGGGCGTGCGGATGATCCTCGCCGGCATCCCGGCCGGATCCTGACTCAGCCCGTGCGCTCGGCGACCCCGCGGCGCCAGTAGCCCATGAAGGCCACGCGCCGGCGGTCGACGCCGTGGCCCGACACGAGCAGGCGGCGCAGGATCTTGATCGTCGCCGCCTCGCCGGCGATCCAGGCGTAGAACTCGCCCTCGATCGGCTCGGGGCTGTCCCACAGCATCTCGACGTCGACGTCCACGTCGGCGAGCTCCTGCGGACGGGGCGCGGCGGCGAGCGCCAGGACCTCGCCGTGCTCGCGGGCCCATGCCGTGACGGCCTCGATCAGGCCCTCGCCGTGCTCCCGCTCGGGCAGCCCCTCCCGCTCGCGGGAGATCCAGCGGATGTCCGCCTGCGCGTGCGGCTCGATCACGCCCGCGTCGGCGGCGCACGGCACCTCGATGAACACGTCGGCCGTCACGCCGTGCGGGAGGCCGTCCAGGATGCCGCCGATCGCCGGCACCGCGGTCTCGTCGCCCACGAGCAGCACGCGCGACGCGTGCAGCGGACGCCAGTCGATGCCGCCGCGCGCGTGCGGGCTGCGCTCGTCGGGACCGACGATCACGAGCTCCTCGCCGCCACGGGCATTCTCCGCCCACGTGCCCGCCGGCCCGGCGTCGTGGTGCACGACGAAGTCGACGGTGAGCTCGCGCGCCCGCGGATCGATCCGCCGCACCGTGTAGGTGCGGAACGGGTTGCGCACGGCATCGGGCAGACCGCGCCAGATGTCGTACCAGTCCCCGTGCCGCTCCTCATCGTCCTGTCCGATGTCGCACAGCGATCCGTCCGCGAACGGGAGGATCAGCTTGATCCGCTGATCCAGCCCCGCGGTGCCGAAGTGCTCGAACTCGGGACTGGAGAACGTCAGCCGCGCGAAGTGCGGGGAGAGGCGCTCCACGCGCTGGACGACGGCGCGGTACGGCCGGTACGCGGGACGGACTGGCGGCGGGGCGAGTTCGGTCACGAGCACCAAGTGTACGTTAGGTGAGCCTTACCTTTCGTGTGCGTGTCCCAGACGAACGCCCGGAGCCAGCGCGAGCACGGCGAGGGCCGCGGCGATCGCGAACACGACGGCGAACGCCGCACCGGTTCCGGACAGCGACGTGAAGGCGAGCCCCATCACGGCGATGGTCGCGGAGGCGCCGACCGAGTCGCTGATCTGCAGCGCCGACGAGTTGAACCCCTCGTTCGCGCGGCTCGAGTAGGCGAGCGTCAGCACCGTGAGCCGCGGGTACATCAGGCCCATCCCGAATCCCGCGAACGACCACAGCAGGATCGGAGCGGCCGCCGGCAGCGCGAGCACCGGGGTGAGCGCGCACGCGATGGCCGCGATCGCGAGCAGCACGACGCCGATCACCGCGATGCGGGTGTTCCCGATGCGATCGCCGTGACGTCCCGACACCTGTGCGCTGAGCGCCCACGCGAGAGCAGCGGCCGTCAGACCCAGCCCCGCCCACGTCGGCGAGAACCCGAAGCGGTCGATCAGCAGGTACGGCACGTACACCTCGGCGCCGAACAGCGCGCCGGCGATCAGACCGCGCATCAGGATGACACTCGGCAGCCCCGCGCCCAGCCGCAGGGTGCGCCGCGGCAGCAGGGGCAGGATCGCGAAGCCGATCACCGCGAGCGCCGCGACCGCGATCGTCCAGCCGAGCGCGGGGGTGATCGACTCGGCGAGTTCGCCCGTCGTGCCGAGCGCGAGCGCGGCGACCGCGACCACGACGGCGAACAGCAGTCGGCGTCCGACGCCGGCCTCTCGCGGGTGCTCCGACGCGGACGAGAGATGCCGCACGCGCGGCAGGATCATCGCGTACGCCACAACCGTGAGCGCGGCCAGCGCACCGAACACCCAGCGCCAGTGCAGATGCTCGGTCACGATCCCGGCGAGGAACGGCCCCACGAGCGAGGGCACGACCCACGCCGCCGAGAACATCGCCATGACGCGACCGTGCAGCGCCGGCGGGTAGACGCGCGCGACGACCACGTACAGCGCCACCACCTGCGCGCCGGAGCCCAGGCCCGTGATGAGGCGGCCGAGCACGAGGATCTCCATCGTCGGCGCGGCGGCGTCGAGCGCGAGCCCCGCGACGAACAGCAGCACGGCGGTCGTCAGCGGCGCGACCGGCCCCGCGCGGTCCGACCACGCGCCCGAGGCGACCATGCCGATCACGCCGGTCGCGAGCGTGCCCGAGAACGCGAGCGCGTACAGCGCCTCTCCCGACAGGTCGGCGCTCACGATCGGCATGACGGTGGTCAGCGCGAGGGACGTGAGCGCGGAGAGGAAGATCAGCGACACGGATCCCGCGGTCACCCACACCACCCGCGGATCCCACAACGAGGCGACGCCCGGCTCGGAGGGCGGGACGGTCGGCACGGGCCCCGTGAAGCCGCGCGGGTCGGCGCTCAGCGGATCGGTCACTTCGCCCCGCTGCCCTCGCCCGACGCGCCGGAGCCGACGAGCGCGCCGATGCGCGTCATGGCCTCGGTCAGGATCTCCGGACCCGTGCCGTAGTTGATCCGCACGTGGCCGCGCCCCTCGTCGCCGAACATCGGCCCCAGGTGCAGCGCGACGCGCGCCTCGCGGCGGATCTTCACGGCCGGGTCGTCGCCCCAGCCGAGCGCGGAGAGGTCGACCCAGCCGAGGTAGCCGGCCTGCCCGGGCAGGTAGCGGGCGCCCGGCACGTGCTCAGCGAGCAGGTCGTGCAGCAGGTGCCGGTTCAGGTCGAGACGCGCGATCAATGCGTCGAGCCAGGCGTCACCGTCGTCGAACGCGGCGACGGTCGCGATGAGACCGAACAGGGAGGTGCGCCACTCGACCTCGTCCGGCAGCGAGCGCACGATGCGAGCCGGCTCGGCCGCCGCGGTCAGGATGAACGCGCACTTCAGTCCCGCGAGGTTGAACGCCTTGCTGGCGCTCGAGAGCGCGAAGCCGATCTCCGCCGCCTCGGGCGCGGCGTCCAGGAACGGCGTGAAGGTCGCGTCCGGCATGGTCATGGGCGCGTGGATCTCGTCGCTGATGACCCAGGCGCCGTGCCGCTCGGCGATCCGGGCGAGCTCGGCGAGCGTCTCGCGCGCGTGCACGGTGCCGGTCGGATTGTGCGGGTTGCACAGCAGCATGACCTTCGCGCCGCGGGCGAACGCGGCGTCGATCCCCTCGAGGTCGAGGCGCCATCCGCCGGTCTCGGCGATCAGCGGAACCCGCTCGGCGATCGTGCGGGACTCCTGCTCGTTGACCGAGAAGAAGGGCGGGTACACGGGCGGCGTCACGACGACGCGGTCGCCCGGGTCCGTGAGCGCCCGCAGCAGCTCGGAGATCCCCATCATCACGTCGCAGGTCGTGCGCACGCGCGACGCATCGATCGTCCATCCGTACCGCCGCGCCGCGAAGTCCGCGAAGGCCGCGGGAAGGCGGTTCCGGGGCCCGACGTAGCCCGTGTCGCCGAGCGCCAGCGCGGCCTGCAGCGCTTCGGAGATCGGCGGCGCGAGCGGGAAGTCGGTCTCGGCGACGAACAGCGGGAGCACGTCCTCCGGATACGTCCGCCACTTCGCGCTGCTCCGCTGCCGGAGCCGATCGAGGGGCAGGGCGTCCAGCGGGGTGATGCTCACTCGATCGAGCCTAACCCCGGGTCGGACGACGACAGGCCCGGGGTCTCCCCCGGGCCTGTCGTTCACCGTCTGCCGGCTAGATCGCGAAGCCGAGCGCGCGCATCATGTCGCGGCCGTCGTCCGTGATCCGCTCGGGACCCCACGGCGGCATCCAGACCCAGTTGATGCGGAATCGCTCCACCACGTTGTCCAGCGCCTGCGCCGTCTGCTCCTCGAGCACGTCGGTCAGCGGGCAGCCGGCGCTCGTGAGCGTCATGTGGATGATGAGGGCGTCGTTCTCCTCGTCCCACGCGAGGTCGTAGATGAGTCCGAGGTCGACGACGTTGACCCCGAGCTCGGGGTCCATGACGTCCTTGAGGGCCTCGGTGACCTCGTCGTACTTCTCGGGCGTGAGGGTCGCGCTCATGGCGGCGATCCTACGCCTCGAGCGGGGCGTCGGCGGGCAGGTAGGCCGCGTAGCCCTCGTTCTCGAGACGCTCGGCGAGCTCGGGGCCGCCCTCCTCCGCGATGCGGCCGCCGACCATCACGTGCACGAAGTCCGGCTTGATGTACCGCAGGATGCGCGTGTAGTGCGTGATCAGCAGGACACCCAGGCCGGTGTTCTCCTTCGCGCGGTTGACGCCCTCCGACACGATCTTGAGCGCGTCGACGTCGAGCCCCGAGTCGGTCTCGTCGAGGATGGCGAGCTTCGGCTTCAGCAGCTCGAGCTGGAGGATCTCATGGCGCTTCTTCTCGCCGCCCGAGAAGCCCTCGTTGACGTTGCGCTGGGCGAACTTGCTGTCCATGCGCAGGTTCTTCATGCCCTCCTTGACCTCCTTGGTCCACGTCCGCAGCGAGGGGGCCTCGCCGTCGATCGCGGTCTTGGCGGTGCGGAGGAAGTTGGTCACCGTGACGCCCGGGATCTCGACCGGGTACTGCATCGCGAGGAACAGGCCCGCGCGAGCGCGCTCGTCGACGGCCATCTCGAGGACATCCTCGCCGTCGAACGTGATGGTGCCGCCCGTGACGGTGTACTTGGGGTGGCCGGCGATCGTGGAGGCGAGCGTCGACTTGCCCGAGCCGTTCGGGCCCATGATGGCGTGCGTCTCACCGGAGCGCACCGTGAGGTTCACCCCGTTCAGGATCGGGATGATGCCTTCGTCGGTTTCGACCGTGACGTGCAGGTCGCGGATCTCGAGAACGGACATTTCAGACTTCCTTCTTCAGGGTGGGGTCGATGAGCACGTCGTCGCCGTCGATCTGGACGGTGAACACGGGGACGGGCTCGTAAGCGGGGAGGTTGAGGGGCTTGCCGGTGCGCAGCGAGAACGCGGAGCCGTGGGCCCAGCATTCGAGCGTCTCGCCCTCGACGAAGCCCTCGGACAGGGAGATGTCGCCGTGCGTGCAGGTGTCGCCGATGGCGTGCACCTCTCCTGCCGAGTCGAGCACGACGGCGATCGCGACGCCGTCGACCTCGACCTTGAGCGGAGTGTCCTGCTCGAGATCGCTCAGTGCGCAGACGCGCGCGGCGCTCACGCGCCGGCTCCGATCGGGCCTGCTCCCTCGGCGAGCTCCTTCTCGATGAGCGCGGTGAGCTCCTCCTCGAGGGCGGGGATGCCGATCTTCTGCACGGTCTCCGACAGGAAGCCGAGCACCACGAGCCGGCGCGCCTCGTCCTCCGAGATGCCGCGGGCCTGCAGGTAGAACAGCTGCTCGTCGTCGAAGCGACCGGTCGCCGACGCGTGACCGGCGCCCTTGATGTCGCCCGTCTGGATCTCCAGGTTCGGGATCGAATCCGCGCGCGCGCCGTTGGTGAGCACGAGGTTGCGGTTCGCCTCGTACGAGTCGGTGCCGGTCGCGTCGGGGCCGATCAGGACGTCGCCGATCCACACGGTGCGGGCGCTCGCGCCCTGCAGCGCGCCCTTGTACAGGACGTCGCCCGTGGTCTCGGGGCCCTTGTGGTGCAGGTACACCTGGCTCTCGAGGTGCTGACCCGAGTCGCTGAACGCGAGGCCGAACATCTCACCGTTGGAGCCCGCGCCCGAGAGCTCGAGGTTCGGGTTCACGCGCACGACGCCGCCGCCGAAGCTCACGACGATGTGGCGCACCGAGGCGTCGCGGTCGACGCGGGTCTGGTGCGCCGCGGCGTGGATGGCGTCGTCGTTCCACTGCTGCACCGTCACGACCGTCAGGTCGGACCCGTCGCGCGCGATGATCTCGACGTTCTGCGCGTACTGGGCGGCACCGCTGTGCCGCAGCACGACCGTCGCCTTGCTGTGCTCGAGAGCCTCGATCACGAGGTGGCCGTCCGCGCGGCGGTCGGCGCCCCGACCCGTGATCCGGATCTCGATCGGCTCGGCGACCTCGGCCTCGCGCGGCACGCGGACGTGCAGCGCCTCGGTCGCACCGTGCCAGGCGATCGCCGCGGGCAGGTCCTCGGGCACGAAGAACTCGCCGCGCGGCGCCTCGCCGGCCTTGAGCGGCGCGCCCACGTACTCGGCGCCCGCCGTGACCTCGACCGTCACACCGTCGTTCGCCCCGGCCGCCGCGAACAGCGGCTTGAGGCGCGCGACCGGCGCGTGCTTCCAGTTGACCTCGCGCCCGGTCGGCACGCCGAAGTCGGCGGGCTCGAACGATCGCAGGCGCTCCGAGCGGGTCTGCACCGGGACGCCGGTGACCGGCGCGCTGGTGTCGGCGACCTGCGCCGCGGGGTCCACGTGGGCGTGCGTGTCCTCAGGCGCCTGCTGCGCCGTCGTCGACGTCGTCATATCAGCCGACCGATCCTTCCATGCCCATCTCGATGAGCTTGTTCAGCTCGAGGGCGTACTCCATGGGCAGCTCGCGCGCGATGGGCTCGATGAAGCCGCGCACGATCATGGCCATGGCCTCGTCCTCCGGCATGCCGCGCGACATGAGGTAGAACAGCTGCTCCTCGCTGACCTTCGACACCGTCGCCTCGTGACCGAGCTGCACGTCGTCGACGCGGATGTCGATCGCCGGGTAGGTGTCCGAGCGCGAGATCGTATCCACGAGCAGCGCGTCGCAGCGCACCGTGTTGGCCGAGTGGTGCGCGTTGGCGTCGACGCGGACCTCGCCGCGGTAGCCGGCGCGGCCGCCGCCGCGCGCGATCGACTTCGACACGATCGACGACTGCGTGTACGGCGCCATGTGGATCATCTTGGCGCCGGCGTCCTGGTGCTGGCCGGGGCCCGCGAACGCGACCGAGAGCGTCTCCCCCTTGGCGTGCTCGCCCATCAGGAAGATCGACGGGTACTTCATCGTGACCTTCGAGCCGATGTTGCCGTCGATCCACTCCATGGTCGCGCCCTCGTGCGCCACGGCGCGCTTGGTGACCAGGTTGTAGACGTTGTTCGACCAGTTCTGGATCGTCGTGTAGCGCACGCGGGCGTTCTTCTTCACGATGATCTCGACGACGGCCGAGTGCAGCGAGTCGCTCTTGTAGATCGGGGCGGTGCAGCCCTCGATGTAGTGCACGTACGAGTCCTCGTCCGCGATGATCAGCGTCCGCTCGAACTGGCCCATGTTCTCGGTGTTGATGCGGAAGTACGCCTGCAGCGGGATCTCGACGTGCACGCCCTTCGGGACGTACACGAACGAGCCGCCCGACCAGACCGCCGTGTTCAGCGCCGCGAACTTGTTGTCGCCCGCCGGGATCACCGTGCCGAAGTACTCCTCGAAGAACTCGGGGTGCTCGCGCAGGGCCGTGTCGGTGTCCATGAAGATGACGCCCTGCGCCTCCAGGTCCTCGCGGATCTGGTGGTAGACGACCTCCGACTCGTACTGGGCGGCCACGCCGGCCACGAGGCGCTGGCGCTCCGCCTCCGGGATGCCGAGCTTCTCGTATGTGTTGCGGATGTCCTCGGGCAGGTCCTCCCAGGACTGCGCCTGCTTCTCCGTCGAGCGCACGAAGTACTTGATGTTCTCGAAGTCGATGTCGCTGAGGTCGGCGCCCCAGGTCGGCATCGGCTTCTTGCCGAACAGGTCGAGACCCTTGAGGCGGGTCTTGAGCATCCACTCCGGCTCGCTCTTGAGGGCCGAGATGTCGCGCACGACGGCCTCGTTGAGGCCGCGCTTGGCGCTCGCGCCGGCGGCATCCGGGTCGTGCCAGCCGAACTCGTACACCCCCAGACCCTCGAGCTCGGGACGGTCGATCAGCACATCGGACATGGCGTCACACTCTCCTCATCAGGCCTCAGACGGTGTCACCCGCTCCAGGGCCCCGGAGCGGGGCTCTGTGGTGGGCCTTTCACATGAGGCGCGAAGAACTCGCGCCTAGACTTGGAGCGGCGCGGCGAGACTCCTCGCGCGCATCCGCAGCATTCCCGATTCTACAGGTTCTCCCCCTCGCCGGGCCGAACACGGACCTGTCTCACGGGGTACCGCCAGGAGGCCTTCACCGTCATGTCCGTCGCCACCGCATCCCCGTCGACCCCGACATCCGGAGCACACGCGGCGCGGCCGGGGCGACTGCTGAGGGTGGTCGCATGGCTGTCGTTCCTCGCCGAGGTCATCATCATCGGCACCGGCGGCGCCGTGCGCCTGACCGGCTCGGGCCTCGGCTGCTCGGAGTGGCCGCTGTGCACGCCGGAGTCGCTCGTCCCGACGCCCGAGCTCGGCATCCACGGCTTCATCGAGTTCGGCAACCGCACCATGACGGGTGTCGTCGGCATCCTGGCCCTCGCCGTGCTCGTCCTGACGATGCTGCACGTGAAGGCGCGGCGCGAGCTGATCCGCACCGGCTGGTTCGCGCTCGGCGGCGTCGTGCTCGCGGGCCTCGCCCTGGCGATCACGCGCTCGTTCGTGGTCGCCGTCTCCGTCGCGCTCGTGGCGGTCATCGTGGCGGCGATCGTGACGGTCCGCACGGCTCCCGCGCGGCGCGACCTGCTCGTGCTCGCATGGCTCGTGCTGATCGGCGTGGTCGCGCAGGGGCTCGTGGGCGGCATCACGGTGCTCACGGGGCTGAACCCGTTCATCGTGGGCTTCCACTACGCGAGCTCGGTCGTGCTCGTCACCCTCACCGCGGCGTACCTCGTGCGCGCCTATGACGTGCCCGGTCCGCGGGAGCGCGCCGTGCCGGCCTGGTTCGCGATCCTGACGCACGTCACGACGCTCGCGCTCGCGGTGACGATCTTCGCGGGCGTCCTGACCACGGCGAACGGCCCGCACTCGGGCGACGCGAACGTCGTGCGCACGGGCTTCGACGCCACGGTCCTCGCCCACGTGCACTCCTGGCCTGGCTACATCCTGCTGGCCCTCGTGGTGGTGCTGACCGCGGCGGCGGCGCTCAAGCGCCTGCGTCCGCTGGCGTGGCTCGTGACGCTGCTGGCGGTGATCGCCGTGCAGGTCGTCGTCGGCGTGATCCAGGCGCGCAACGGGCTGCCCGAGCTGCTCGTGGGCATCCACATGGTGCTCGCCGGCCTGTCGGCCGCCGCGTTCACCGTCGTCGTGCTGCGCCTCAAGCGCCCCGCGCAGGGCGCCTCGCGCTGACGCCGCCCCGCGCTCGAGCCGTCAGCCCACGCAGAGGCGCGGCTTCACTCGTCGCTCGTGGCGGTCGGCACGAGGATGCCGCGCGCGAGCGAGTGGAAGTGGCGGTTGAATCCCAGGATCGCGGGCGTCGCGTCGTCCGGCAGGTCCAGGTGCTCGACGTCGAGGGCGTCCACGACGAAGAAGTAGCGGTGCACGCCGGTGCCGGCGGGAGGGCTGGCGCCGATGTAGCCGCGGACCGCGGTCTCGTTCGGCAGCACGATGCCCGCGGGGGTCTCGCCGGTCGCGATCGACGTCACGTCGGCCGGGATGTCGTAGACCGCCCAGTGCCAGAAACCCGATCCGGTCGGCGCATCCGGATCGAAGCACGACACCGCGAAGGACTTCGTCCCCTCGGGCGCGCCGGACCACGACAGCTGCGGCGACGTGTCGGATCCGCCCATGCTCTCGGACCACTGCGCTTTCGGGAGCGGCTGGTCGTGGGCGATGTCGGTGCTCATCAGCGTGAGCGGCGCGAAGTCGCGCAGCGTCGCGAGCTCGGCATAGGGGTCGTAAGAGAACATGGACCCTCCTTCCGCCGCCAGGCTAACCCCGCGCCCCGACCGCCCGCGCGGGTTGACGACCGGCGCACAGGCGATCCATAGGGGGCGCATCGATCGCGCCAGGGCGCGACGGGGAACGTGGGCCGTCGCCGGCCGCGAACGACGCGGCCCGATCCAGGAGGAACATGTCTCACGCCCAGCCCCGCCCGATCCGCCGCCCGCGACTCGTGCGCAGCATCCCGTTCTGGCTGCTCCTGCTCGGCTCGATCGCGAGCCTCGCGGCGGGCATCCTGCTGACCGTCCCGAACATCGCTCTGATGGCGACGACTCTGCTCGACGGCACCGCCACGGGCATCGAGGTGTACGCCGGCCAGGCCTGGGTCACGCTCGGCGCCGCGTTCGCCGGCGCGGGCGTCCTCGGGCTGCTGATCGCCCTCGCGCTGGCAGCGGCCGCGTCGCTGCTGCCGCGTCCCGCCGGCGCGGTGGAGTCGCCGGCGGCGCCGGTCGAGGCGAGCGGCGACGAGCCCTCGCGCGACGAGGTCCCCGCCGGGGCGACCGCCTGACTCGTGCGTGCGGCGCCGCCCGGCGCCGCACGCCGTCGGGGCGATGCGAGGAAGGGAACCCTACGCGTCGACGCGGCGACGACGAGCGAGGTCCGCCAGAGCGGCGACGAGCGCGATCGCGATGAATCCCGCCACGGCCGCCATCCCGTACGCGTAGGCGTGATGGAACACCTCGAGCTCGGATGTCGTGCCCTGCTCGCGGTAGATCGCCGCGTAGAACAGCGACAGCGCGATCGCCATGCCGATCGCCGTCCCCATCCGCTGCCCCAGCTGTCCGACGGAGCCCGCGAGCCCCGCCTGCGCGACCGGGACGTCCGCGTACATCAGCGTCTGGTTGGGCGACACCACGAACCCGCCGCCGAGCCCGCCGATCACCATGACGACCGCCATGAGCCAGCCGACGTGCGCGGGGGGCGCCAGGACGGCGGCGAGCACCAGCGCGATGATCGCCGCGAGCATCGTGCCGACGCCGAGCACGACGAGGCGACGACCCTGACGCGCCACGAGGCGGCCGCCGAGCCAGGATGTCGTCGCGCTCGCGAGCGCGAAGCCGATCGTCACGAGCGCGGCGTTCAGCGCGGTGAAGTGCAGGCCGGTCTGCAGGTACAGCGTCGTGATGAGGAACAGCGCCGGCATGCCCATGAAGTAGGCGCTGCCGACCATCACGCCGTTGCGGAACGACGGCAGCCCGAACAGCCGCAGCGGCAGCAGCGGCACGCGGCCGCGCGCCTCATAGCGGCGCTCCCACAGCAGCAGCGCCGCGGACAGGACGGCGAGCACGGCGAGCGACCACCACCGGGCGGGCGGATCCTCGGGCGAGCCGGTCGTGAACAGGAACGGCAGCATGAGCGAAAGCACGGCACCGCCGAACAGCACGACGCCGACCGGATCCAGCTCGAGCCGGCGGCCCGTCCCCTGCGATCCGGGCAACAGGCGCAGGGCGAAGAAGATCGCGATCAGGCAGAGCGGCACGTTCATCCAGAACAGCGCGCGCCAGCCCGCGTCCTCCCCCGCCAGCGCGATCGTGACGCCGCCGACGAGCGGCCCGAGCGCGGTGGCCAGGCCGATCGTCGCGCCGAACATGCCGAACGCGCGGCCGCGGTCGCGGCCCTGGAACATCTGCTGGATCAGGCCCATCACCTGCGGCATGTGGATGCCCGCGGCGATGCCCTGCGCCACCCGGCCAAGCATCAGCACCGCGGCGTTCGGCGCGAGCGCGCACGCGGCGCTCGCGAGTGTGAACAGCGACAGCCCCACGACGAACAGGGTGCGCCGCGACCGCTGGTCGCCGACGCGCCCCATCGGCACCATCAGCAGCGCGAGCGCGAGCACGTAGCCAGACAGCACCAGCTGCAGCTCGGTCGACCCGACGTCGAAGGCGTGCTCGATCGCGGGGAGCGCGACGTTGACCTTGCTCAGATCGAGCAGCGTGATCGCCGCGACTCCCGCGCAGACCCAGAACGCCGACCACCGGCCGGTCGGGGCCTCCTGCGGATCCGATCCCTCGGAGGCCGGCATCAGAAGGGCAGCAGCGGATCGATCGCGACGGCGAGGAAGACGAGCGTGAGGTACGTGATCGAGGCGTGGAACACGCGCATCGGGCCCGGCGCCTGGCCGCGGCCCTCCGCGGCCTGCAGCACCGTGCGGTTGTACAGACGGTGCGACTCGTACAGGAACCAGCCGCCGAACACGAGCGCCGACACCGTGTAGACGAGCCCCATGCCCGCGACCGGGATGAGCAGCAGCGAGCACGCGACGGTCGCCCACGCGTACAGGATGATCTGCAGGCCGACCTGCACGCCGTCGCGCGTCGCGCCGAGCATCGGCACGTCGGTGTTGGCGTAGTCGGCCGCGTACTTGATGGACAGCGGCCAGTAGTGCGGCGGCGTCCACAGGAACACGAGCGCGAACAGGATGAACGGGGCCCAGTCGAGGGAGTTCGCGACGGCGGCCCAGCCGATCAGCACCGGGAAGCAGCCCGCGATGCCGCCCCACACGATGTTCTGCTCGGTGCGGCGCTTGAGGATCATCGTGTAGATCACGACGTAGAAGAAGATCGCGGTCGCAGAGAGCCCGGCGGTCAGCAGGTTCGTGGTCAGCAGGAACCACACGGTCGAGACGATCGCGAGCGTCCACGCGAACACGAGCGCGGCCCGCGGGGTGATCTCGCCCGTCACGATCGGCCGGTTCTCCGTGCGCTGCATATGAGCGTCGATGTCGCGGTCGATGTACATGTTGAACGCGGCGGCGGAGCCCGCGCTCAGCGATCCGCCGATCACCGTGGCGAGCACGAGCCAGAGGTTCGGCATGCCGTCGGCCGCGAGGAACATCACCGGCACCGTCGAGACGAGCAGCAGTTCGAGCACGCGGGGCTTGGTGAGCGCGACGTAGGCGCGGATCTTGCGACCCAGACCCGTCGACGTCGAGGTCTCCGGCGCGATCGTCGACATGGCGATGCTCTCCTCTGCGACCTCGGGAACGACCTTCCGATTCTAGGGCATGCGCGCCACCTCACGACGCGCACCACCCACTCGTGAGCATCGCGTCACCGGGCCGTCACCGGCCCGCCTCCGGACACGCGATCGCGGATGTCACGATGCGTCCCGGGACACGTTCCCGGCGATTTCCCCGGCGCTATGCTGGGGGGCACACGCGCGCTCCGCGTCGCTGCTCCACCCCGTGCACACGCACTCACGAGCGGCCGCGCCGGCGCCACTACCCCACCACGAAAGGCGATCCGGTGACGGAACTGCGTTGGGATGAGATCGATAGGCGCGCCGTGGACACGGCTCGCGCTCTTGCGGCGGACGCCGTCGAGAAGGTCGGCAACGGCCACCCGGGAACGGCCATGAGCCTGGCGCCCGCGGCCTACCTGCTGTACCAGCGGGTCATGCGCCACGACCCGACCGACGTGCACTGGCCCGGACGCGACCGCTTCATCCTGTCGGCCGGCCACTCGTCGCTCACGCAGTACGTGCAGCTGTACCTCGGCGGCTTCGGCCTCGAGCTCGACGACCTCAAGGCGCTGCGCACGTGGGGCTCGCTCACGCCGGGCCACCCGGAGTACGGCCACACCGACGGCGTGGAGATCACGACCGGCCCGCTCGGCCAAGGGCTCGCCTCATCCGTCGGCTTCGCGTATGCGGCGCGCTACGAGCGCGGACTGTTCGACCCCGAGGCGCCCGCCGGCGAGAGCCCGTTCGACCACCACATCTTCGTGATCGCGTCGGACGGCGACATCCAGGAGGGCGTCACCAACGAGGCGTCCTCGCTCGCGGGCCACCAGCAGCTGGGCAACCTCGTCGTGATCTACGACGCCAACCAGATCTCGATCGAGGACGACACGAACGTCGCCTTCACCGAGGACGTCGCCGCCCGCTACGAGGCGCTCGGCTGGCACGTCCAGACGGTCGACTGGAAGAAGACCGGCGAGTACGTCGAGGATGCAGCCGAGCTGTTCGGCGCGCTCGAGGCGGCCAAGGCCGAGACCTCGAAGCCGTCGATCATCGTGCTCAAGACCATCATCGGATGGCCCTCGCCCGGAAAGCAGAACACGGGCAAGATCCACGGCTCGGCGCTGGGCGCCGACGAGCTCGCCGCCACGAAGCAGGTGCTCGGCTTCGACCCCGAGCAGACCTTCGTCGTCGCGGACGACGTGCTCGCCCACACGCGCTCGCTCGCCGAGCGCGCGGCCGACATCAAGGCCGAGTGGCAGCAGAAGTTCGACGCGTGGGCAGAGGCCAACCCCGAGCGCAAGGCGCTGTGGGACCGCCTCCAGTCGGGCGAGCTGCCCGAGGGTATCGAGTCCTCGCTGCCGGTGTTCGAGCCCGGCAAGGACGTCTCCACGCGCGCGGCGTCGGGCCAGGTCATCAACGCCCTCGCCGAGCAGCTGCCCGAGCTGTGGGGCGGATCGGCCGACCTCGCCGAGTCGAACCTCACCACGATCAAGAACGCGCCGTCGTTCATTCCGAACGAGTGGTCGACGCACGAGTGGACGGGCAACCCGTACGGCCGCGTGCTGCACTTCGGCATCCGCGAGCACGCCATGGGCGCGATCGTGAACGGCATCGTGCTGCACGGGCCGACGCGCGCCTTCGGCGGCACGTTCCTGATCTTCAGCGACTACATGCGCCCCGCCGTGCGCCTCTCCGCGCTGATGGACATCCCGAGCATCTTCGTCTGGACGCACGACTCGGTCGCGCTCGGCGAGGACGGCCCGACCCACCAGCCGATCGAGCAGCTGACCGCCCTGCGCGCGATCCCGAACTTCGCGGTCGTGCGCCCCGCGGACGCGAACGAGACCGCCGCCGTGTGGCTCGAGATGCTGCGTCGCCGCAAGGGACCGGCCGGCATCGCCCTGACGCGTCAGAACATCCCGGTGTTCGAGCGCGGCGAGGGCGAGGCGTCGGGCGACACGTTCGCCTCCGCGTCGCTCGCCGCCAAGGGCGCGTACGTGCTCGCCGAGGCCCCGAACGGCACGCCCGACGTGATCCTGATCGCGACCGGCTCCGAGGTGCAGCTGGCCGTCGCGGCCCGCGAGACGCTCGCGGCCGAGGGCGTGGGCGCCCGCGTGGTCTCGGCGCCGTCGCTCGAGTGGTTCGCGGAGCAGGACGAGGCCTACCGCGAGAGCGTGCTACCCCAGGGCATCAAGGCCCGCGTCTCGGTCGAGGCCGGTCTCGGCCTCGCGTGGCGCCCGGTGGTCGGCGACGCCGGCCGTTCGGTGTCGATCGAGCACTTCGGCGCATCGGCCGACTACAAGACCCTGTTCGAGAAGTTCGGCGTCACCGCCGAGGCCGTGGTGACCGCGGCCCGCGAGACCATCAAGGAGAACGCATGACCACCCCCACCGCCGCTCTGGCAGCCCAGGGCGTCAGCATCTGGCTCGACGACCTCTCGCGTCAGCGCATCCTGTCCGGCAACCTCGCCGAGCTGATCCGGACGCGCAACGTCACGGGCGTCACGACGAACCCGACGATCTTCGCGCTCGCGCTGTCGAAGGGCGAGGCCTACCAGGGCCAGGTCGAGCAGCTCGCCGGCGAGGGCGCCTCGGTCGACGAGGCGATCTTCTCGATCACCACCGACGACGTCCGCAACGCGTGCGACCTGTTCCGCCCGCTGTACGACGAGACGAACGGCGTCGACGGCCGCGTGTCGATCGAGGTCTCCCCCGACCTCGCCCACGACACCGAGGGGACCGTCGCGCAGGCGAAGGACCTCGCGGCGCGCGTGAACCGCCCGAACGTGCTCATCAAGATCCCCGCGACCAAGGCGGGCCTGCCGGCGATCACCGAGGTGATCGGCGCGGGCATCAGCGTCAACGTCACGCTGATCTTCAGCCTCGAGCGCTACGACGCCGTCATCGACGCCTACCTCGCGGGCCTCGAGAAGGCACAGGCGGCGGGCATCGACCTGTCGGGCATCCACTCGGTCGCGTCGTTCTTCGTGTCGCGCGTCGACTCGGAGGTCGACAAGCGCCTCACCGCGATCGGCACGGACGAGGCGAAGGGCCTCGCAGCGCAGGCCGGCCTCGCCAACGCGCGCCTGGCGTACGAGCTGTACGAGAAGCGGTTCGCCGAGAGCCGGGCGACCGACCTCGTCGCGGCCGGCGCGAACGTGCAGCGCCCGCTGTGGGCCTCGACCGGCGTCAAGGACCCGGCGCTTCCCGACACGCTCTACGTCACGGGTCTCGTGGCCCCCGGCACGGTCAACACCATGCCCGAGAAGACGCTCGAGGCCACCTACGACCACGCCGAGGTCACGGGCGACACCGTCACCGGCGCATACGCCGAGGCGCACGAGCTGTTCGACAAGCTCGCCGCGGTCGGCGTCGACTTCGCCGACGTCACGGAGGTGCTCGAGAGCGAGGGCGTCGACAAGTTCATCGCCTCGTGGCACGAGCTGCAGGACACCGTGAAGAACGCCCTGGAGAGCGCGACCAAGGGAACGGACGCGTGACCTTCTCGATCCGCGTCTCGGGGGACGCGGAGAAGGCCGTCGCCACTCACCTGCCGGTCCTCATCCAGGAGCTCGTCGCCTCGGGCATCACGAACCTCGACGCGTCGCTGTGGGGCCCGGAGGCCGAGGAGGAGGCGTCCAAGCGCCTCGGCTGGGTGCAGGCGGTGTCGGTGTCACGCCCGCTCGTCGCCGAGATCGTCGCGCTGCGAGCCGAGCTGAACGCCAAGGGCGTCGACCGCTTCGTGCTGGGCGGCATGGGCGGCTCGTCGCTCGCGCCCGAGGTCATCACGCAGACGGCGGGCGTCGAGTTGACGATCCTCGACTCGACCTCCCCCGGGCAGGTGCTGGCCGCGCTCGACGGCGGACTGGAGCGCACCGCGCTCATCGTGTCGTCGAAGTCCGGCTCGACCGTCGAGACCGATTCCCAGCGCCGCGCGTTCGAGGCCGCCTTCCGCGACCTCGGCATCGACCCGGCCGAGCGGATCATCGTGGTCACGGATCCCGGCTCCCCGCTCGACGAGTCGGCGCGCGCCGCCGGGTACCGCGTGTTCAACGCGGACCCGTCGGTCGGCGGTCGCTACTCGGCTTTGACGGCCTTCGGCCTCGTGCCCTCGGGCCTGGCCGGCGCCGACATCGCCGAGCTGCTCGACGAGGCCGAGGCCTCGCTGCTCGAGGTCGCGATCGACGCGCCGGAGAACCCCGCGCTGGCGCTCGCGGCCGCGATCGCGGGCACGCGGACGCCCGACGGCTCGGCGCGGCGCGACAAGCTCGGCCTGATCACGGATGGCACGCACATCGTGGGCCTGCCCGACTGGATCGAGCAGCTCATCGCGGAATCCACGGGCAAGCAGGGCACGGGCATCCTGCCGGTCGTGCTGCTCCCCGTCTCGCCCGAGCTCGACGCGCAGCCCGCCGACCTGCAGATCGTGCGTCTCGTGGACGACGCGGAGGAGGTCGAGCGCCGTCACCACGGCGAGATCCTCGTGAGCGGATCGCTCGGCGCGCAGTTCGTCGTGTGGGAGTACGCCACCGCGATCGCGGGCCGCATGCTCGGCATCAACCCGTTCGACCAGCCCGACGTCGAGTCGGCGAAGGTCGCGGCGCGCGGCCTGCTGGACGCGCGCCCCGAGCCGACCGCCCCGGCCTTCGTCGAGGCGGGCGTCGAGGTGCGGGTCAGCGACCCCGCTCTCGCCGCGAGCGGCACGGTGCAGGGCGTGCTCGACGCGCTGTGGGCCGCGCTGCCCGAGGACGGCTACGTGTCGATCCAGGCGTATGTGAACCGCCTCGAGATTCCGCAGCTGCAGGGTCTGCGCGAGATGGTGGCGGCCGACTCCGGCCGTCCGACCACGTTCGGATGGGGCCCGCGATTCCTGCACTCGACCGGTCAGTACCACAAGGGCGGGCCGGCCCAGGGCGTGTTCCTGCAGATCACCGAGCGCACCGAGCTCGACGTCGAGATCCCCGAGCGGCCGTTCACGTTCGGCCAGCTGATCGAGGCGCAGGCGGCGGGCGACGCCGCGGTGCTCGCGGATCACGGCCGCCCGGTCGTCACGCTCACGCTCACGGACCCGCAGGCCGAGGTGCTCGCGCTGTTCGAGGCCGCGCAATGACGGCAGGCTCGGTGGAGATCGCGCGCGGCGCGAATCCGCTGCGCGACCCGTCCGACCGGCGCCTGAACCGGATCGCCGGTCCGAGCGCGCTCGTGATCTTCGGTGTGACGGGCGACCTGTCGCGCAAGAAGCTCATGCCGGCGGTCTACGACCTCGCCAACCGCGGACTGCTGCCGCCCGGATTCGCGCTCGTCGGCTTCGCGCGTCGCGACTGGGAGGACCAGGACTTCGCGAAGGTCGTGCACGACGCTGTCAAGCAGTACGCGCGCACCGAGTTCCGGGAGGAGACCTGGCAGCAGCTGCAGCAGGGCATCCGCTTCGTGCAGGGCGAGTTCGACGACGCCGAGGCGTTCCGTCGCCTGCGCGAGACGGTCGACCGCCTGGACGTCGAGCGCGGCACGATGGGCAACCACGCGTTCTACCTGTCGATCCCGCCGAAGTCGTTCCCCATCGTCGCGCAGCAGCTGCTCGACTCCGGGCTCGTCGACGACAAGCCGGACGACGACCGCTGGCGCCGCGTGGTGATCGAGAAGCCGTTCGGTCACGACCTGGCTTCCGCGCGGAAGCTGAACGACTCGCTCGAGGCGGCGTTCCCGGCCGATTCGATCTTCCGGATCGACCACTACCTCGGCAAGGAGACCGTCCAGAACATCCTGGCGCTGCGGTTCGCGAACGAGCTCTACGAGCCGATCTGGAACCGCAACTACGTCGACCACGTGCAGATCACGATGGCCGAGGACATCGGCGTCGGCGGACGCGCGGGCTACTACGACGGCGTCGGCGCGGCGCGCGACGTGATTCAGAACCACCTGCTGCAGCTGCTCGCCCTCACCGCCATGGAGGAGCCGATCAGCCTGTCGGCCGAGCACCTGCGTGCCGAGAAGGAGAAGGTTCTGGCCGCCGTGCGGCTGCCGGACGACCTCTCCACGGCGACCGCACGCGGCCAGTACGCGGGCGGATGGCAGGGCGGCGAGCAGGTCTGCGGCTTCCTCGAGGAGGAGGGCATGAACCCTCGGTCCACGACGGAGACCTACGCCGCGATCAAGCTCGAGATCAACACGCGCCGCTGGGCGGGCGTGCCGTTCTACGTGCGCTCCGGCAAGCGCCTGGGCCGCCGCGTGACCGAGATCGCGGTGGTGTTCAAACGCGCCCCCGAGCACCTGTTCACGCGCGGTCAGACGGCCGAGCTCGGACAGAACGCGCTCGTGATCCGCGTCCAGCCGGACGAGGGCGTCACGATCCGGTTCGGATCCAAGGTCCCCGGCTACGGCACGCAGGTGCGCGACGTGACGATGGACTTCGGCTACGGCCACGCCTTCACTGAGGCGAGCCCCGAGGCCTACGAGCGCCTGATCCTCGACGTCCTGCTGGGCGACCCACCGCTGTTCCCGCGGCACGAGGAGGTCGAGCTGTCCTGGAAGATCCTCGACCCGGTCGAGGAGTACTGGGCGTCGCAGGACGGTCCCCTTGAGCAGTACGACTCGGGGTCGTGGGGTCCGCCGTCCGCCGATGAGCTCCTTGCCCGCGACGGCCGCGTCTGGAGGCGCCCGTGATCATCGATCTGCCCGACACGACCGTCAGCAAGGTCGCCCGCCAGCTCGTCAACACGCGCGAGGAGGGCGGCGCCGTCGCGCTCGGCCGCGTGCTGACCCTCGTCATCAAGTCGCACCGCGGCTTCGAGGAGGAGGCGATCGAGGCCGCGAACGACGCCTCGCGCGAGCACCCCATGCGCGTGATCGTGCTCGTCACCGACACGGAGGGCTCTGCGCGGCTCGACGCGCAGATCCGCGTGGGAAGCGACGCCGGCGCGAGCGAGGTCATCGTGCTGCAGGCGTACGGCGACGCCGCGAGCAACGAGTCGACGCTGCTCACCGGCCTGCTGCTGCCCGACGCGCCGGTCGTCGCCTGGTGGCCGGACGAGCCGCCCACGCGCCCCGGCGCGTCGGCGCTCGGCCGCATCGCCCAGCGCCGCATCACCGACGCATCGACGGCTCCCTCCTCCCCCGACCGGCTCACGCAGCTCGAGAGCGCGTACATCCCGGGCGACACCGATCTCGCGTGGACGCGCCTGACGCGCTGGCGCGAGCAGCTCGCGGCGGTGCTCGATCAGCCGCCGTACGAGCCCGTCACGGCGGTCGCGGTCCGGGGCGCGTCGACGTCGCCGTCCACCGCGCTGCTGGCGGCGTGGCTGGGGCTCGCGCTCGATCTGCCCGTCGACTGGCAGTACGAGGATCCGGCGGTCTGGGATCACGGGATCCACTCGGTGCGTCTCACGCGTCCGAGCGGCGACATCGTGCTCGAGCGCCAGACCGAGTCGCTCGCGCTGCTGACGCAACCCGGTCAGCCCGACCACGATCTGCACCTGCCGCGCCGCTCGCTGCGCGAGTGCCTCGCGGAGGAGCTGCGCCGGCTCGACCCCGACACGCTCTACGGCCGCGTCATCAGCGACGGCTGGAGCCGCCTGACGGAGCCGCGAGGCTCGGCATGACCGGGCAGCGCGTGGTGGTGCTGCCCGACAAGCAGCAGCTGGCCGAGAACGTCGCGAACCGCTTCGTCGGGCGCCTCGCGCAGCTGACCCAGGAGGGCCGCGACGTCCACGTCTCCCTCACGGGCGGCGGCATGGGCTCCGCGGTGCTCTCGGCGGCGGCCGAGCACGGGTGGGCGAGCGAGATCGACTGGTCGCTCGTGCACTTCTGGTGGAGCGATGAGCGCTTCGTGCCCCGCGGCGACGAGCAGCGCAACGCCGGCCAGGCCCGGGCAGCGATGCTCGACCGCATCGGCGTGCCGGCCGGGAACGTGCACGAGCCCGCGTCCACCGACGACGGCCTCTCGCTCGACGAGGCCGCCGACGCGTACGCGGCCGAGCTCGCCCGCCACGGCGCTGACGGTGCCGCGTGGCCGGCGTTCGACATCTGCTTCCTGGGCGTGGGTCCGGACGGGCACATCGCGTCGCTGTTCCCCGACCGCGGCGAGGTGCTGGTGACCGACCGCGCCGTGCTCGCGGTGCGCGAGTCGCCCAAGCCGCCGCCCGAGCGCATCACGTTCACGCTGCCGGTGATCAACGCGTCCGCGGACATCTGGATGGTCGTCGCCGGCTCCGACAAGGCGGCCGCGCTGGGTCTCATGCTGGCGGGCGCGAGCCCGGGGAGCGTGCCCGCGGCGGGCGCCGAGGGCACCTCGAGCACCGTCGTCTTCGTGGACGAGGATGCCGCGGCCGACGTGCCGGAGGATCTGATCGATCCGGAGTACTAGCCGCCACGGGCGGTTCGCCCAGCGACATCGTCCGCCTCGCTGGGCGAGCGGAGCACGTCGAAACGGTCCAGACCAGCCACGGGTTTCACCCGTCGGCGGTTTGGACCGTTTCGTCTCGTCGCTTCGCTCCTCGCTCAACGACCGGAGGCGCTCATGCCTCAGCAGGTCGTGTGGGGTCGAGCTGATTACTGTCCGCGCTTCTCGCGGAGCTTCTGCAGCGCCTCGCCGAGCAGCTCCTCGGCCTCGTCGTCCGTGCGACGCTCCTTCACGTACGCGAGATGCGTCTTGTAGGGCTCGTTCTTGGCGACGGCCGGCGGGTTGTCCTTGTCACGACCCGCGGGGAGGCCCGAGTGCGGGTGGTCGACGATGTCGGGGATCTCCTCCTCCGGCAGACCCGCGGCGTAGTAGCGCACGGTCTCGTTGCCGAGGCCGTCCCAGTAGCTCACCGCGATGCGGTCGGCGTGGTGCCCGTGGTCCTGCTCGCCCATCGGGCCGGATCCGACACGGGTGCCGCGGATCGCGTTTCCTCCGACGGCCATGTCAGATCACCTGGAACTTCGTGATGAGGCCGAGGCCCACGATGGAGAAGAACCACGCGAGCGAGAGCACGATCGTGATGATGTTCAGGTTGCGCTCGGCGAGGCCCGACGAGCCCATCGCCTGCGACATGCCGCCGCCGAACATGTCCGACAGCCCGCCGCCGCGTCCCTTATGGAGCAGGATCAGCAGCGTCAGGAGCAGGCTGGTGATACCCAGCAGCACCTGGAGGATGAATTCGATGATCTGCACGGATGGCCTTTCGTGGGTGCGGGACGGAGTAGCCGCACGAAGGATCAGTATACGGGGCGCCCCGCCGCGGAGCCGAGCGGCTCACGCGACGGGGCATCGCCGCGGCTCAGACGCCGACGTGCTTCTGGAAGCGCACGATCGCGGCGAACTCGTCGACGAGCAGGCTCGCGCCGCCCACGAGCGCGCCGTCCACGTCGGGCTGGCGCATGAAGCTCGCGATGTTCGCGGCCTTGACCGACCCGCCGTACAGGATGCGCGTGCGCGCCGCCGCCTCGTCGCCCAGCTTGGCCTTCACGACCTCGCGCAGCTTGGCGCAGACCTCCTGCGCCTGCTCGGGCGTCGCGGCCTGACCCGATCCGATCGCCCACACGGGCTCGTACGCGACGACGATGTCGGCCGCGGCGGGCACGCCCTCGAGCGCGACCTCGAGCTGACCGACCGGCACCGCGCTGGCGCCGTGCTTCTCGAGGTCCTCCGCGGTCTCGCCGACGCAGATCACGGGGACGAGCTCGTGCTTGAGGGCGGCCTTGACCTTCGCGGCCACGACGTCGTCGCCCTCCGCGTGGTATTCGCGGCGCTCCGAGTGGCCGATGATCACCGAGCCGACGTCCAGGCGCTTGAGGAACGCGCCCGAGATCTCGCCGGTGTAGGCGCCCGAGTCGTGCACGGAGAGGTCCTGCGCGCCCAGCCCGAACGGGATCTTGTCGGCGTCGATCAGCGTCTGCACGCTGCGCAGGTCGGTGAACGGCGGGAACACGGACACGTCGACCGAATCGAACTCGTGCTTGGCGTCCTTGAGCGCCCAGTGCAGCTTCTGCACGAACGCGACCGCCTGCAGGTGGTCGAGGTTCATCTTCCAGTTGCCCGCGATCAGCGGGGTGCGCTTGCCGGTCATGCTGCCGACCATCCGAGGACCTCCAGTCCGGGGAGCTTCTTGCCTTCCAGGAACTCGAGGCTCGCGCCTCCGCCCGTCGAGATGTGACCGAACGCGTCGTCGGCGAAGCCGAGCTGACGTACGGCCGCGGCGGAGTCGCCGCCGCCGACCACGCTGAGGCCGTCGACCTCGGTGAGGGCCTGCGCGACCGCCTTGGTGCCGGCAGCGAACGGCGCGAGCTCGAACACGCCCATGGGCCCGTTCCAGAACACGGTCCGGGATCCGCGGATCGCGTCCGCGAACGCGGCCGACGTGTCCGGACCGATGTCGAGACCCAGCCCCGAGGATCCGAAGGCGGTGTCCTCGATCGCGTCGGCCGACGTCACGACGTGCTCCGCGTCGGCGCCGAACTTCGACGCCACCACGATGTCGGTGGGAAGGACGATCTCCACGCCCTTCTCCTGCGCGGTGCGGAGGTAGCCCTGCACCGTCTCGATCTGATCCTGCTCGAGCAGGCTCGCGCCGACCTTGTGGCCCTGCGCGGCGAGGAACGTGAACAGCATGCCGCCGCCGATCAGCAGGCGGTCGACGCGCGGCAGCAGGTGGTCGATGACGCCCAGCTTGTCCGACACCTTCGAGCCGCCCAGCACGACCGTGTAGGGCCGCTCCGGGTTCTCGGTGAGGCGGTCGAGAACGTCGAGCTCGGCGGCGATCAGTAGGCCGGCGGCGCTCGGCAGCTGCTGCGCGAGGTCGTACACGCTCGCCTGCTTGCGGTGCACGACGCCGAAGCCGTCCGACACCATGACGTCGCCGAGGGCGGCGAGCTGCTGCGCGAATGCGCCGCGCTCGGCCTCGTCCTTGGCGGTCTCGCCTGGGTTGAAGCGCAGGTTCTCGAGCACGGCGATCTCGCCGTCCGCGAGCCCCGCGACCGTCTCCTGCGCCGACTCGGCCACCGTGTCGCGCGCGAACGCGACGGGCTTGCCGAGCAGCTCGGAGAGGCGGTGCGCCACGGGCTCGAGGCTGTACTTCGCATCGGGGGCGCCCTCCGGGCGGCCGAGGTGCGAAACGACGGCGACGCGGGCGCCCGCGTCGAGCAGCGCGTTCAGGGTCGGGAGCGACGCGCGCACGCGCCCGTCGTCCGTGATGGTGCCGTCCTTGAGGGGGACGTTGAGGTCGCAGCGCACGATGACGCGCTTGCCGGCGACCGAACCGAGGGATTCGAGAGTTCTCAGAGACATCGATCCGACTCTACTCCCGCCCCGGGCGCGACGAAGGCCCGCCGGGCCGGACGGATCCGGGCCGACGGGCCTTCGCAGGACGTCAGGTGTTACAGACGCGCGCCGACGTACTCGGCGAGGTCGACGAGACGGTTCGAGTAGCCCCACTCGTTGTCGTACCAGGCCGACACCTTCGCGAGGTTGCCCGAGACGGACGTCAGGCCCGAGTCGAAGATCGACGAGAACGGGTTGAGCTGGATGTCGCTCGACACCAGCGGGTCCTCCGAGTACTGCAGGTAGCCCGCGAGCGAGCCCTCGGCGGCAGCGGCCTTGTACGCCTCGTTGATGGCCTCCTTGGTGAGGCCGTCCTTCGTCACGAGCGTCAGGTCGACGACCGAGCCCGTGGGGACCGGCACGCGGTAGCTCGTGCCGTCGAGCTTGCCCTGCAGCTCGGGCAGGACGAGGCCGATCGCCTTGGCGGCGCCGGTGGAGGTCGGCACGATGTTGATGGCAGCGGCGCGGGCGCGACGCAGGTCCTTGTGCGGGCCGTCCTGCAGGTTCTGGTCGGCCGTGTAGGCGTGCGCCGTCATCATGAAGCCGCGCTCGATGCCGAAGGCGTCGTTGAACACCTTGGCGAGCGGGGCGAGCGCGTTGGTCGTGCACGACGCGTTCGAGATGACGTGGTCGTTCTCGGGGGCGTAGCTGTCCTCGTTCACGCCCATCACGAACGTGGGCGCGGGGCCGCTGGCGGGAGCCGAGATGAGCACCTTCTTGGCGCCGCCCTCGAGGTGCTTGGCGGCGTCCTCCGGCTTGGTGAAGCGGCCGGTCGACTCGATGACGATGTCGGCGCCGAGGTCGCCCCACGGCAGCGCTGCGGGGTCCTTCTCGGCGAAGGCCTTGATGACCTTGCCGTCGACCGTGATCGACTGCTCGTCGAAGGTCACGTCCTTGCCGAGCGGGCCGCCGACGGAGTCGTACTTGAGCAGCTGCGCGAGCGCCTTGTTGTCGGTGAGGTCGTTGACGCCAACGATCTCGAAGTCCGCGCCCTGCGCGAGCGCAGCACGGACGAAGTTGCGGCCGATGCGGCCGAAGCCGTTGATTCCGATCCTGACGGACACTGAGGTCTCCTGTAGGTCATGCGCGCTCTCGCACGCGGTGGGTGTGACGGGCGTGGTCCGGCGGGCACGCACCCCGCCGGACCCTCCGTCGATCAGCCGGCGACGAGCAGCCCGGCGGTCTTCTCGCGAGCGGCGGCGAAGCGAGCGGCGACATCCTGCCAGTTGGCGATGTTCCAGAACGCCTTGACGTACTCCGCCTTCACGTTGAGGTAGTCGAGGTAGAACGCGTGCTCCCACATGTCGAGCATGAGCAGCGGCGTGAGACCGAGCGGCACGTTGGCCTGCTGGTCGAAGAGCTGGAAGATGGCGAGGCGCTGGCCGATCGCGTCCCACGCGAGAACCGACCAGCCCGAGCCCTGGATGCCGTTCGCGACGGCGGCGAAGTGCGCCTGGAACGCGGCGAACGAGCCGAACTGGTCGGCGATCGCGGCGGCGAGCTCGCCCTCGGGCTCTCCCCCGCCGTTCGGCGAGAGGTTGTTCCAGAAGATGGTGTGGTTGGTGTGTCCGCCGAGGTGGAACGCCAGGTCCTTCTCGAGCTTGTTCACGTTGGCGAAGTCGTTCGCCTCGCGCGCAGCGGCGAGCTGCTCGAGCGCCGTGTTCGCGCCGGCGACGTACGTGGCGTGGTGCTTGTCGTGGTGCAGCTCCATGATCTTGCCGCTGATGTGCGGCTCGAGCGCCGCGTAGTCGTAGGGCAGGTCGGGGAGGGTGTAGACAGCCATGCGATGTTCCCATCCGCGCCGGGCTGCCGGCGCTATCGGTGTGCCTCCACGTCGCTCTCGCAACGGGACCGGACGCTCCTCATCCTAGTGAGGCCGGAGGACCGTGGGACTCCCTGTTGCGCGGATCGCGCCGGTGGCTTAGGAACCGGCGGGAACGGCCGACTCCGTGCCGGGCACGCCGTCCTGCTCGGCCCGCTTGTCGGCCATCGCCAGGAGGCGGCGGATGCGGCCCGCGACGGCGTCCTTGGTCAGCGGCGGGTCGGCGTGATGGCCGAGCTCGTCGAGGCTCGCGTCGCGGTGCGCGAGGCGCAGCTCACCGGCCTGACGCAGGTGCGGCGGCACCTCCTCGCCGAGGATCTCGAGGGCGCGCTCGACGCGGGCGCACGCCGCGACGGCGGCCTGGGCCGAGCGGCGCAGGTTGGCGTCGTCGAAGTTCACGAGACGGTTCACCCCGGCGCGCACCTCGCGGCGCTGGCGGAGCTGGTCCCACTCGGTCGCCGTCTGCGCCGCGCCCATGGCGATGAGCATGCCGCGGATGGCCTCGGCCTCGCGCACGACGACGCGGGGCACTCCCCGCACCTCGCGGGCCTTCGCCGCCACGCCGATGCGGTGGGCGGCGCCGACGAGCGCCATGCCGGCCTCGCCCGTCGGGCAGGCGATCTCGAGCGACGCCGAGCGCCCGGGCTCGGACAGGCTTCCGGAGGCGAGGAACGCGCCGCGCCACACGGCGGCCAGGTCGTCGCGCGACCCGGTCGTGAGCTTGTTCGGCAGCCCGCGCACGGGGCGGCGACGGACGTCGAGCAGCCCGGTCTGGCGGGCGAGGGTCTCGCCGCCGTCGACCACGCGCACGGCGAAGTACTCGCCCACGCGACTGCCGGAGCCCTGGATGCGGGCGAGTTCGGGGCGGACGCCGTAGATCTCGGCGATGTCGCGCGCCGTGCGGCGGGCGAGATCGGGGGTGTCGACCTCGGCCTCGACCGCCACGCGCCCGGCGATCGAGTGCAGGCCGCCCGCGAACCGCAGCAGCGCGGTCAGCTCGGCGACGCGCACCGTCGGACGCGGGTCGCGCACAGCGACGAGCTCGGCCTTGACATCGGCGGTCAAAGACAACGTTCCCCCTACTTCTGAGACTGCGGCGCCACGATCGGCGCGAAGACTCAGCCTACCTTCCGCGGGCCGTCCGACGCCGGGGGTGACTTCTCAGCCGGAGGCGCTAGCCGTGCTATTCGCGGCCGAGGTCGCGGTGTCGCAGGCGCACCGACACGCCCGGGACGCTCTTGAGGCGATCGGCGAGCGCGATCGCCATGGCGACGGAACGGTGCTTGCCTCCCGTGCAGCCGACAGCGACCGTCGAGTGCCGCTTGTTCTCGCGCTGGTAGCCCGCGAGCACCGGGCGCAGCGCGGTCGCGTACGCGTCGAGGAACTCGGCCGCGCCCTCCTGCGTCATCACATAGTCGCTGACCTCGGACTCCTCGCCCGTCAGGCCGCGCAGGTCGTCGTTCCAGAACGGGTTGGGCAGGAAGCGCATGTCGGCGACGAGGTCGGCGTCGGGCGGAAGGCCGTACTTGAAACCGAAGCTCTGCACCGTCACGATGTGCGCGGGCGCCTCGGCATCGGCGAAGAGGTCTCCCACGCGGTTCGCCAGCTGATGGATGTTGAACCGGGACGTGTCGATGATCACGTCCGCGCTCTCGCGCAGCGGCGACAGCAGCTCCCGCTCGCGGTGGATGCCGTCGACGAGCGTGCCGTTCCCCTGCAGCGGATGCGGCCGGCGGACCGCCTCGAAGCGGCGCACGAGCACCTCGTCGGAGGCGTCGAGGAACACGACCCGCAGGTTCCTGCTGTCGCGGATCGCCTGCGCCTCGGCGGGCAGCTCGGCGAACAGGTCGCGGCCGCGCACGTCGACGACGGCCGCCACGCGCGGCAGCTGTCCCCCCAAGCGCCCGGCGAGGTCGAGCAGCGGCCGCAGCATCTGCGGCGGCAGGTTGTCCACGACGTACCAGTCGAGGTCCTCGAGAGCATTCGCGACTGTCGAGCGCCCGGCTCCGGACATGCCGGTGACGATGAGCACCTCTCCCGTGCCGCCCGGCTTGCGCCCATCGTCGATCATCACGTCAACCCTATGCTGTCGCGCGCTCTTCCCGGAGATCACCCTGCAGGTGACGCACGACGGTCTCGGCGAGCTTGGGCCCGATGCCGGGCAGCTCCTCGATCTGCTCGGCGGTCGCGGTGCGCAGCGCCGCGACCGAGCCGAAGTGCCGCAGCAGGGCCTGGATGCGCGCGTCGCCCAGGCCCGGGACCTCGCTCAGCACGCTGCGGATGTCGCGCTTGCGCCGGCGCCGCTGGTGCGAGATCGCGAAGCGGTGGGCCTCGTCGCGCAGGCGCTGCACGAGATAGAGCGCCTCGCTCGTGCGCGGCAGGATGACCGGGAAGTCCTCGCCGGGCAGCCAGATCTCCTCCAGGCGCTTGGCGATGCCGCACAGCGCGATCTCCTCGTGGCCCGACTCGCGCAGCGCGCGTGCGGCCGCCTCCACCTGCGGCTTGCCGCCGTCCACGATCAGCAGCTGCGGCGGGTACGCGAAGCGGGGCCGCTTCTTGACCGTGCCCTCCTCGCCGGGCTGCGCCTCCGGCTCGTCGGGGCGGTCGAGGTGGGCAAGACGGCGGCTGAGGACCTGATGGATCGAGTCGGTGTCGTCCGTCGTGTGCGCGATCGAGAACGACCGGTACTGGTCCTTGCGGGGAAGCCCGTCCTCGAACACCACCATGGATCCGACCACGTTCGTGCCCTGCAGGTGGGAGATGTCGAAGCACTCGATGCGCAGCGGCGCCTCGTCCATGCCGAGCGCCTCCTGCAGGTCGTTCAGCGCCTGGGTGCGGGCGGTGTAGTCGCTCGTGCGGCGGGTCTTGTGCCGCATCAGCGCCTGCTGGGCGTTGAGCGTCGCCGTCCGCAGCAGCTCGGCGCGCTGCCCGCGCTGGGCGACGGCGATCTCGACCGTCTTGCCGCGGCGCGTGCGCAGCCACTGCTCGAGCTCGTCGGCGTCGGGCGGCAGCACGGGCACGAGCACGCGCCGCGGGACGTCGGCGGGCGCCGCGTCCCCGTACACGCGCTGCAGGACCTGGTCGACGAGCTCGCCGCCCGAGATGTCCAGCTCCTTGTCGATCGTGGTCGAGCTGACGCCGCGCACGCGGCCCCCTCGCACCACGAAGTGCTGCACGGCGGCCGACAGCTCGTCCTCCGCGATGCCGAACAGGTCGGCGTCGGTGTCCGCGGGCAGCACGAGCGCGCTCTTGTTCAGCACGGCATCGATCGAGGCGAGCTTGTCGCGCAGGATGGCGGCCTGCTCGTAGTCCATCGCCGCCGCCGCCGCCTTCATGCGCGCGGTGAGATCCCGCGTGAAGCGCTCGTCGCCGCCCTGCATGAACGCGATGAAGTCGTCGACGATCGCGCGATGCTCCGCGATCGTCACGCGGTGCGAGCACGGCCCGCCGCACTTGCCGATCTGGCCCGGGAAGCACGGCCGTCCGGTCTGCATGGCGCGCTTGTACGACGAGTCGCTGCACGTGCGGATCGGGAACACCCTGATCATCAGGTCGATCGTGTCGTGCACGGCCCAGATCTTCGGGTACGGGCCGAAGTACTTCGCCCCCGGGATGCGACGGTTGCGCGTGACCATGACGCGCGGCGCCTCGTCTCCCAGCGTGATGGCCATGAAGGGGTAGGACTTGTCGTCGCGGTAGCGCACGTTGAACGGCGGATCGAACTCCTTGATCCACTGGTACTCGAGCTGCAGCGAGTCGACGTCGGTGGGCACGACGGTCCACTCGACCGACGCGGCCGTCGTCACCATCCGGCGCGTGCGCTCGTGCAGCGTGTGCAGCGGCGCGAAGTAGTTCGACAGACGCTGGCGCAGGTTCTTCGCCTTGCCGACGTACAGCACGCGCCCGTGCGCGTCGCGGAACCGGTAGACGCCAGGGTTCGTCGGGATCTCCCCCGGCTTGGGCTTGTAGGCGAGCTGCTCCCGCATCAGCCCGCCTTACGGACCGGGGCCTCGATCTCCCGCTCCCGCAGGCCGAGCACCTCGGCGAGGAACGCGCCCGTGTGACTGCCCTCGACGCGGGCGACCTGCTCGGGCGTTCCCGTGGCGATGATCTGGCCGCCGCCCGATCCGCCCTCCGGGCCGAGGTCGATGATCCAGTCGGCCGACTTGATCACGTCGAGGTTGTGCTCGATCACGATCACCGTGTTGCCCTTGTCGACGAGGCTGTTCAGCACCTCGAGCAGGCGGCGCACGTCCTCGAAGTGCAGGCCCGTCGTCGGCTCGTCGAGCACGTACACGCTGCGGCCGTTGCTGCGGCGCTGGAGCTCGGTCGCGAGCTTGACGCGCTGCGCCTCGCCGCCCGAGAGCGTCGTGGCCGACTGACCGAGGCGCACGTAGCCCAGGCCGACGTCGACGAGCGTCTTCATGTAGCGGTGGATCGCCTGGATCGGCTCGAAGAACTCGGCGGCCTCGGCGATCGACATCTCGAGCACCTCGGCGATGTTCTTGCCCTTGTAGTGCACCTGCAGCGTGTCGCGGTTGTACCGCTTGCCGTGGCAGACCTCGCAGTCGACGTACACGTCGGGCAGGAAGTTCATCTCGATCTTCAGGGTGCCGTCGCCCGAGCAGGCCTCGCAGCGCCCGCCCTTGACGTTGAAGCTGAACCGGCCGGCCTGGTAGCCGCGCACCTTCGCCTCGGGCGTCTCGGCGAACAGGTTGCGGATGCGGTCGAACACCCCCGTGTAGGTCGCGGGATTCGACCGCGGCGTGCGTCCGATCGGCGCCTGGTCGACGTGCACGACCTTGTCGAGCTGGTCGAGACCGGTCACGCGCGTGTGCTTGCCGGCGACGCGGCGGGCGCCGTTCAGGCGGGTGGCGAGCACCTCGTACAGGATGTCGTTCACGAGCGTGGACTTGCCGGATCCGGACACGCCCGTCACGGCCGTCAGCACGCCCAGCGGGAACTCCGCGGTCACGTCGCGCAGGTTGTTCTCGCGCGCCCCCACGACCGAGATCGTGCGCTTGCGGTCGATGCGGCGGCGCTTGGACGGCGTGGGGATCTCGCGGCGGCGCGCGAGGTAGTCGCCCGTGATGGAGTTCTCGTCGGCCAGCAGCTGTCGGTACGGACCCGAGTGGACGACCTCGCCGCCGCCCTCGCCTGCACCGGGGCCGATGTCGACGATCCAGTCGGCGGCCTCGATGGTCTCCTCGTCGTGCTCGACCACGACGAGCGTGTTGCCGAGGTCGCGCAGCGTCACGAGCGTCTCGATCAGGCGGCGGTTGTCGCGCTGGTGAAGGCCGATCGACGGCTCGTCGAGCACGTAGAGCACTCCCGTCAGCCCCGTGCCGATCTGCGTGGCCAGGCGGATGCGCTGCGCCTCGCCGCCCGAGAGCGAGCCCGCGGCGCGGCTGAGCGTGAGGTAGTTGAGGCCGACGCGGATCAGGAAGTCGAGCCGGACGCGGATCTCGCGCAGCACCTGCGCGGCGATGTGCGCCTCGCGGTCGGTCAGGGTCAGCAGGTCCATGAACCCGCGCGCGTCCTCGAGGCTGAGGTGGGACACCTCGGCGATCGAGCGGTCGTGGATCTTGACCGCGAGCACCTCGGGCTTGAGGCGGTCGCCGTCGCACACCGGGCACGGCACCTCGCGCAGGTACTCGCCCCAGCGCTGGCGCTGGCTGTCGCTCTCGGCCTGAGACCACTGGCGCTCGATGTAGGGCACGACGCCCTCGAACCCGCTCGCGTAGCGGACCTCGCGGCCCCACCGGTTCTTGTAGCGGACGTTGACGTTGTAGCCCTCGCCGTACAGGACGGCGTCCTTGACCGCCTGCGGCAGCGCGCGCCACGGAGTGTCGAGCGAGAACTTGAGGTCATGCGCCAGGCCGACGAGCAGGCGCTCGTAGTACTGGAACAGGCCCTTGCCCTGCGTGGTCCACGGCACGATCACGCCCTCGCGGATGGACAGCTCCTCGTCGCCGAGCATGAGCTCGACGTCGACCGACATGCGGGTGCCGAGGCCCGAGCACGCGGGACAGGCGCCGAACGGCGCGTTGAACGAGAACGTCCGCGGCTCGATCTCCGTCAGCTGCAGGGCGTGCCCGTTCGGGCACGACAGCTTCTCGGAGAACGACTGCCAGGCGTCCTCGCCTTCCTCGTCGACGAAGTTGACCTGCAGCACGCCGCCCGCGAGGCCCAGGGCGGTCTCGACCGAGTCGGTGATGCGCCCCAGCATGTTCTCGCGCGAGACCAGGCGGTCGACCACGACGGAGATGTCGTGCTTGTAGCTCTTCTTGAGCGTGGGCGGCTCGGCGAGCTGGATGAGATCGCCGTCGACGATCGCGCGGGAGTAGCCCTTCGCGCCGAGCTCCTTGAAGAGGTCGACGAACTCGCCCTTCTTCTGCGTCACGACCGGCGCCACGACCTGGTAGCGCGTGCCCTCGGGAAGACCGTTCAGCTGATCGGCGATCTGCTGCACGGTCTGGCGCTGGATCCGCTCACCGCACTCGGGACAGTGCGGCACGCCGATGCGCGCCCACAGCAGACGCATGTAGTCGTAGATCTCGGTGATCGTGCCCACCGTCGAGCGCGGGTTGCGGTTCGTCGACTTCTGGTCGATCGACACCGCCGGACTCAGGCCCTCGATGAAGTCGACGTCGGGACGATCGACCTGACCGAGGAACTGGCGCGCGTACGCGCTGAGCGACTCGACGTACCGGCGCTGCCCCTCGGCGAAGATCGTGTCGAAGGCGAGGCTCGACTTGCCGGAGCCGGAAAGGCCCGTGAACACGACCATGGAGTCGCGCGGGATCTCGAGGTCGACGTTCTTCAGATTGTGCACGCGGGCACCGCGCACACTGATCTTTCCGGGGCTGGAGACAGGGACGATCGGCACCAGACCAGTCTAGGTGGGGCTACCGACACGCGGACGTTTGTTCGAATTCCGCGGCCGGATCCTCAGCGGAACCCCAGTCTCAGCCGGTCTTCTCAAGGCGTCCGGAGAACGGCTTCAGCGCGTCGCGCAGCGCCGCCACCTCGTCGACCGTCATGCCGACCCGCTCCATGATCTGCAGCGGCACAGACAGGGCCTGCTCGCGGAGCGCGCGACCGGCCTCGGTGAGTTCGATGCCGAGCCGGCGTTCGTCGTCGGGCCGGCGCCGCCGGTGCACGAGACCCTGCGCCTCGAGGCGCTTCACGAGCGGCGAGGCCGTGGCCGGATCGAAGGCCAGTGCCTCCGCGATCTCCCCGAGCGTGCGGGGCGACTGCTCCCACAGCGCGAGCATCACCAGGTACTGCGGGTGCGTCAGACCGAGGCGCTCGAGGACGGGACGGTAGATCGACACGACGTTGCGCGCGGCGGTCACGATCGCGAAGCAGAGCTGGTTCTCCAGCGCGAGCAGGTCATCCTCGGGGTGCTGCACGGCCCTAGTCTTCCACACGCTTTGTTTAGTACACTAATCGTTATGGGAGAGAAGACTCCGCTCCGCGCACGCATCCGGGAGGCCGGCGGCCTCTACCAGTGGGCGAACACGACGCTGATCCGTCTCGCCGGTCCGCCCCACGTCAGCCCGAACCTTCCTCGCAATCGCGACGCCGATCCATGCGCGCACTGCGGACAACGCAGGGACGCCCACACCGCGGGTCCCGACGGCGCACTGCACTGCCCCTCCGTCTGACCTGACGCGGGGGCCTCGCTGCCCTGTCGAGGTCTGCAGCGACGCGGAACGCGCACCGGGGTCGGAGAGTCCGCAGAAGCCTGCCCGGCTGCCTCACTCTCAGCCATTCAAGGACAGATTCACCCGCGCGCGTGCTCCCGCCGTCAGCCCTACGCGTGGCCCGCCTTCTCCATCTGCCGCAGTTCGCGCTTGAGGTCCTGCACCTCGTCGCGCAGACGCGCGGCGAGCTCGAACTTCAGCTCGTCGGCCGCCGAGAGCATCTGGCGCGAGAGGTCGGCGATCGCCTCCTCGAGCTGGGTGGCGCCCTCGGCCGCGAGGCCCTCGCGCTTGCGCACGGGCGTCGGCGACTTGCCCTTGCCGCTCTTGAGGCGCGAGGCGTCGCGCTTGGACAGCATCGCGTCGGTGTCCGCGCCCTCGCGCGCGAGCTGATCCGTGATGTCGGCGATCCGCTTGCGCAGCGGCTGGGGGTCGATGCCGTTCTCGCGGTTGTACGCGATCTGGATCTCCCGCCGGCGCTCGGTCTCCTCGATCGCGTTGCGCATCGAGTCGGTCATCGAGTCGGCGTACATGTGCACCTGGCCCGACACGTTGCGCGCCGCGCGGCCGATCGTCTGGATGAGCGACGTGCCGGAGCGGAGGAAGCCTTCCTTGTCGGCGTCGAGGATCGCGACGAGCGACACCTCGGGCAGGTCGAGGCCCTCGCGGAGCAGGTTGATGCCGACGAGCACGTCGTACACGCCCTGCCGCAGCTCGGTCAGCAGCTCGACGCGGCGGAGCGTGTCGACGTCGGAGTGCAGGTAGCGCACGCGCACGCCGTGCTCGCCGAGGAAGTCGGTGAGCTCCTCGGCCATCTTCTTCGTGAGCGTCGTGACGAGCACGCGCTCGTCGCGACCGACGCGCAGGCGGATCTCCTCGAGCAGGTCGTCGATCTGCCCCTTGGACGGCTTCACGATGATCTCGGGATCGACGAGCCCCGTCGGGCGGATGATCTGCTCCACCACGCCGTCGGCGATGCCCATCTCGTACTTGCCGGGCGTGGCCGAGAGGTACACGGTCTGACCGATCCGGTTCTTGAACTCGTCCCAGCGCAGCGGCCTGTTGTCCATCGCGCTCGGCAGCCGGAAGCCGTGCTCGACGAGCGTGCGCTTGCGCGACGCGTCGCCCTCGTACATCGCGCCGATCTGCGGCACGGTCACGTGCGACTCGTCGATCACGAGCAGGAAGTCGTCGGGGAAGAAGTCGAGCAGCGTGTGCGGCGGCTCGCCCGCCATGCGGCCGTCGAGGTGGCGCGAGTAGTTCTCGATGCCGGAGCAGAAGCCGAGCTGCTGCAGCATCTCGAGGTCGAACGTCGTGCGCATCCGCAGACGTTGCGCCTCCAGCAGCTTGCCCTGTGACTCGAGCTCCTTGAGGCGCTCCTCCAGCTCGTGCTCGATGGTCTTGATCGCGCGCTGCACGGTGTCGGTGCCCGCCGCGTAGTGCGTCGCGGGGAAGATCGCGATCGCATCCAGGCGCTCCAGCACGTCGCCCGTGAGCGGATGCAGCTTGTACAGCGCCTCGATCTCATCGCCGAAGAGCTCGATGCGGATCGCATGCTCCTCGTACACGGGGATGATCTCGATCGTGTCGCCGCGTACGCGGAAGTTGCCGCGCGAGAAGTCGACGTCGTTGCGGTTGTACTGCATGCCGATGAACTGGCGGATGAGCGCGTCGCGGTCGTACCGCTCCCCCACCTGCAGCGCCACGAGCGCGCGCAGGTACTCCTCCGGCGAGCCGAGGCCGTAGATGCAGGACACCGTGCTGACCACGACCACGTCGCGGCGACTCAGCAGCGAGTTGGTCGTCGAGTGGCGCAGACGCTCGACCTCGGCGTTGATCGAGGAGTCCTTCTCGATGAAGGTGTCCGTCTGCGGCACGTACGCCTCGGGCTGGTAGTAGTCGTAGTACGACACGAAGTACTCGACCGCGTTGTTCGGCAGCAGATCGCGGAACTCGTTCGCGAGCTGCGCCGCGAGCGTCTTGTTGTGCGCCATCACCAGTGTCGGCCGCTGCACCTGCTCGACCAGCCAGGCCGTAGTGGCCGACTTGCCCGTACCCGTCGCGCCGAGCAGCACGACGTCCGTCTCGCCCGCGTTGATGCGGGCCGCGAGCTCGGCGATCGCCTTCGGCTGGTCGCCCGACGGCATGTACTCGCTGACCACCTCGAACGGGCGCACACTCCGAGTCGTCTGCATGATCCCAGCCTAGAAGGGGCCACGGACACCGGGCCGGGGCTTCGCTGGAGGCGGACGCCGTCAGCCCTCGACGACGCCCAGCGGATCGCCGACGGCGACCGCGCTCCCCTCGCTCGCGCCGTGGCGCAGCACGCCCGAGCGGTGCGCGGGGACCTTCGTCTCCATCTTCATCGCGTCGATCACCGCGACGTCCTGCCCGGCCTCGACCGAGGATCCGTCCTCCGCGAGCCAGCGCACGAGCGCACCCGGCACGGGCGCCTCGAGCGAGGCGGGGTCGCGCGGGGCGACCGCGGCAGGGGCGGCGGGCGCCGCCGCGACCCCCGACAGCAGCTCGGCGGGCAGCCCGACCATGACGCGACGCCCGTCGAGCTCGATCGGGAACCGCCGCAGGGGCGCGTCGGGCAGCGGCTCCGGGCGGGGCTGGGTCTCGAGCCGCGGCATCAGCTCCGACTCGATCCACTGCGTGTGGACGGCGAATCCGCCGGTCGAGAACGCGGGGTCCGCCAGCAGCTCGCGCGCGAAGTCCGCGACGGTCGCGACCCCTTCGATCCCGAGCTCCCGCAGGGCCCGGCGGGCACGCACGAGCGCCGCGTCCCGGTCCGTCGACGAGACGATGAGCTTCGCGACGAGCGAGTCGAAGGCCGGCTGGACGGCGTCTCCCGCCTCGATGCCGCTGTCCCAGCGCACGCCGGGCCCCGCGGGGATCCGCAGCGCCGTGACGACGCCCGGGCTCGGCAGGAAGCCGCGACCGGGGTCCTCCGCGTTGATGCGCAGCTCGATCGCGTGCCCAGTCGGTGCCGGCGTGGCGCGCAGCGACAGTCCCTCTCCCGCCGCGATGCGCAGCTGCTCGCGCACGAGGTCCACGCCGGTGACCGCCTCGGTCACGGGGTGCTCGACCTGCAGGCGCGTGTTGACCTCGAGGAAGGAGATGACGCCGTCCTCGCCCATCAGGAACTCGACGGTTCCCGCACCCCGGTACGACACGGCGGTGCAGATGTCGCGCGCGGCGTCGTGGATCCGCTGCCGCTGCTCGGCGGTCAGGCCCGGCGCGGGCGCCTCCTCGACGAGCTTCTGGTTGCGGCGCTGCAGCGAGCAGTCGCGGTCGCCCACGACGACGACCGTGCCCGCGCCGTCGCCGACCACCTGCGCCTCGATGTGCCGGGGGCGATCGAGGAAGCGCTCGACGAAGCATTCGCCGCGTCCGAACGCCGCGAGGGCCTCGCGCGATGCCGAGTCGAACGCCTCCGCGACGTCCTCGAGGCGCCGGACGACCTTGAGGCCGCGTCCGCCGCCGCCGAAGGCCGCCTTGATCGCGATGGGCAGGCCGTGCTCGCGCGCGAAGGCGACCGCCTCGTCGGGCGAGCCCAGCGGACCGTCCGTGCCGGGGACGAGGGGCGCGCCGACACTGCGGGCGATGCCCCGCGCCGTGATCTTGTCGCCGAGCGCCTCGATGCTCTCGGGGCTGGGCCCGATCCAGACCAGGCCGGCCTCCTCGACCGCGCGCGCGAACGCCGCGCTCTCGGAGAGGAAGCCGTAGCCCGGATGCACGGCGTCGGCGCCCGAGGCGCGCGCGGCAGCGAGGATCGCCTCGATGCTGAGGTAGCTGTCGGCGGGTGTCGCACCGCCGAGCGCGTGCGCCTCGTCCGCGAGTCGGACGTGCAGCGCGTCGGCGTCCTGGTCCGCATAGACGGCGACGGACGTCATCCCTGCCTCGGCGAGCGCGCGGATCACGCGGACCGCGATCTCGCCCCGGTTGGCGATCAGCACCTTCTGCACGTCAGTCTCCTGTCTCGCCCGTCGCCACGTCGTCCGAGACGAGGCGGAAGCGGATGCGGGCGCCGGGCGGCAGCTGCCCGGCGAGGTCGAGGTCGGCGTCGATCACGGCGCCGATGATGGGATACCCGCCCGTGAGCGGGTGGTCGGGGAGGAACAGCACGGGCTGCCCGTCGGGCGGCACCTGGATCGCGCCCGTGACGGCGCCCTCGCTCGGCAGCTCGCCAGGGATCGCGCGCTCCAGCGGCGTCGCGCCCTCGAGCCGGACGCCCACGCGGTCCGAGCGGGGCGTGACGAGCCATTCCTGGGCGAACAGCGTGCGCAGGCCCGCGTCCGTGAACCAGTCGTCGCGCGGTCCGCGGACGATCCGCAGCTCGACCGCATCACCCGCGGCGGGAAGCGGTGGGCGCGGTGCGGGAACAGGCTCGACGGCGTACGGCGCGGCCGCGGGTCCGTTCACCGGGATCACGGTCCCCGCCGCGAGCGGGGAGCCGCCGAGCTCGCCGGCGCCGAGCCCGGCGAGCGTGTCGCTCGCGAGGCTGCCGAGCGCGGGTTCGAGGTCGAGACCGCCCCGCACGGCGACGACCGCACGCAGCCCGTCGCGCGCGGCGCCGAGGCGCAGCTCGTCGCCGTCCTCGATCGCCGCCGGGACGCCGTCCGTCACGGGCAGCTCGACGCCATCGGGCCGGACGAGTACCGGGTCCATCGCCGCACCCGCGACCGCGATCACGCCCGCACCGCGCGAGCGCAGCACAGCACCGCCGCCCGCGAGCTCGAGCGCGGCCTCACCCGGGCGATTGCCCACGGCGCGATTCGCGCGGCGCAGCGCGCGCCGGTCGGCGACGCCCGAGGCCGAGACGCCGAGTGCCGCGTTGCCCGGACGCCCGAGATCCTCCACCACGAGCTGCAGGCCCGGCCGGACGACCTCGACGGCGAACGGGCCTTCGTGGACGGCGGGAGCGGGGCGCGGCGCGGCCGACACGCTCTCGCGACCCGCGCGCTCGAACCGCACGACCGTGCCCGGCGCGAACAGCGCGGGAGGGTCGCGACGGAGGTCCCACATCACGGCGTCCGTGCGCCCGATCAGCTGCCAGCCGCCCGGACTCTCGCGCGGATAGACGCCCGAGAACGTCCCCGCGAGCGCGACGGACCCGGCGGGGATGCGCGTGCGAGCCGTGGGGCGACGCGGCACGTCGAAGACCGGGTCGTCGCCCACGAGGTAGCCGAAGCCGGGCGCGAACCCCGTGAAGGCGACGCGCCAGGTGGCGCCGCTGTGGCGGGCGACGACCTCGTCCTCGCTGAGCTCGAGGATGCGCGCGACCTCGGCGAGGTCTTCGCCGCCGTAGTGCACGGGGATCACGACCGAGCCCGCGTCTCCCCCGGCGTCCGCGATGGGCACCAGCCGCGCGATCCGGCCGGCGAGCTCCGCCGCGCCGCTGGCGGTCGGGTCGAAGCGCACGAGCACCGTGCGCGCGGCGGGGATGAGCTCCGTCACGCCGGGAAGAGCGGCCGCGGCGAGCGCCGCGTGCAGGCGCATCGCGGCGTCGAGGTCGTCCTCCTCCACGAGCAGCGCGGTGTCGGAGGCGGTCAGCACGCGCCTCACGCGAGGTACTCCCCATCCGGGACGTCGGTGACGAACATGTGGCCGGGTGCGTGCGTGAGCGCGAACGGCGGGCGCGAGGCCATGATCGCCGCCTGCGGAGTCACCCCGCAAGCCCAGAACACGGGCACCTCGCCCGCGCGGATCTCGGGGGCGTCGCCGAACTCGGGCACGTCGATGTCGGCGATGCCGAGCGCGGCCGGATCGCCGACGTGGACGGGCGCGCCGTGCACCGCGGGATAGCGACCGGAGATCGTCACGGCGTCGGCGACCCGCTCGGCGGGGATCGGCCGCATGGACACCACAAGCTCTCCGCGCAGCCGCCCGGCGGGAGCGCACTGCCGCGCCGTGCGGTACATCGGGACGTTCCTGCCCAGCTCGCGGTGCCGGATCGAGATGCCCGCGTCGTCGAGGCCGGCCTCGAACGTGAAGCTGCACCCGATCAGGAAGGACACCAGGTCGGGATGCTCCTCCCACGCCGCCGAGGCGTCCGTGGTCTCCTCGACGAGCTCGCCGTCGCGCCAGACGCGATACGCGGGGATGTCGGTGCGCAGGTCGGATCCGGGCGCCATGCGCGACTCGACCGCGCCCGCGTCGAGCACCTCGAGCACCGGGCAGGGCTTGGGATTGCGCTGCGCGAACAGCAGCACGTCGTACGCCCAGTCGGCGGGCACGGCGATGAGGTTCGCCTGCACGAGGCCGTGCGCGACGCCGCTCGTGGGCGTGACCCGGCCCGCGCGGTACGCGGCCCGGGCGGCACGCGCTTCGGCTCGTGCCTCCGCCACCGTGTCGGCGCGGCTCACGCCGCCTCCCCCGCGAACGGCGCGATCCGGATCCCCTCCGCCTCCAGCAGGTCTCGCGTGGCGCGGGCCATCTCGATCGCTCCGGCGCTGTCGCCGTGCACGCAGATCGAGGCGGCGCGCACCGGCACGAGGCTGCCGTCGATCGCCTCGATGACGCCCTCCCGCGCGAGTCGCAGCATGCGCGCGGCGACGAGCTCGGGATCGTGCAGGACGGAGCCCGGCTCCGTGCGCGAGACGAGCTCGCCGCCCGGCGTGTAGGCGCGGTCCGCGAACGCCTCGGCGGCGGTCGCCAGTCCTGCGCGCTCGGCGACGTCGATCGCGACACCGCCGGCCAGACCGAGCATCACGAGCGACGGGTCGACGGCGCGGATGGCCGCGACGACATCCCGCGCCTGCCGCTCGTCGCGCGCGATCGTGTTGTACAGCGCGCCGTGCGGCTTGACGTACCGGACGGCGCCGCCGACGGCGGCCGCGAGGCCCATCAGCGCGCCGAGCTGGTACTCCACGTGCGCCTGCAGCGTCGCCGAGTCGACGTCCATCGCCTTCCGTCCGAAGCCCTCGTAGTCGCGGTAGCCGGGATGGGCGCCGATCGTGACGCCGTGCGCCACGGCCGACGCCAGCGTCTTCCGGATGCCCTCGGGGCTGCCCGCGTGGAAGCCGCACGCCACGTTCGCGCTGCTGACGATGCCGAGCATCGCCGCGTCGTCCGCGACCACGCGGTCCGGCGTGTTCTCTCCGAGGTCGGAGTTCAGGTCGATGGTCGTCATTGTCAGCCTCCGATGCCGATGAACGCGAAGATGGGTCCGATCGAGACGGCGCCCATGTACCAGCTCAGCAGCGTGGCGAGCGAGCCCACCACGAGCAGCCACACGGGGTACCGGTAGCCGCCGAGCAGGTCGCGCTGCCGGAACCACCCGATGTACATGAAGATCGTCATGCCGATGGGCAGGATCAGGCCGTTGAAGCCGCCGACGAACACCAGGATGGCCGCGGGCGCCGCGCCGATCAGCAGGTAGAACACGAGCGACACCACGATGAACGCGACCGTCGTCAGCTGCAGGCCCCAGCCGGCCGCGAGCTTCTTGGAGAACGTCGAGATGAACGTGGCCGAGGTGTACGCGGCGCCGATCACGGACGTGATGGCCGCGGCCCAGAAGATGGCGCCGAAGATGCGCATGCCCGCGTCGCCGAGCACCGCGCCGAACGCCTGTCCCGCGGGGTTGGCCGCCTGGCTCGACAGGTCGAGCGCGACGCCGGATGCGACGACGCCCAGGACGGCGAGGAACAGGACGTACCGCATCACGCCGGTGACGAGGATTCCCGTGACGGATGCCCGGTGCACGGCGGGAACGTTCTCGGCGCCGACGTGACCGGAGTCGAGGTAGCGGTGCGCACCGGCGTAGGTGATGTAGCCGCCGACCGTGCCGCCCACGATCGTCGTGATCGTGGCGAAGTTGAGCTCGTCGGGCACGAACGTCTGGCGGAGCGCGTCGCCGACCGGCGGCTGGGACGCGATCGCCACCGCCACGGTGAGCACGATCATCGCGACGCCCATCACGAGCACGACCGCGTCGACGATCCTGCCGGCGCGCTTGAACAGGAAGATGCCGATCGCCAGCAGCGCCGAGACGAGCCCGCCGATCTTGGGATCGATGCCGAGCAGGGCGTTGAGGCCGAGACCCGCGCCGGCGATGTTGCCGATGTTGAACGCGAGGCCTCCGACGACGATCAGCACCGCCAGGACGTGGCCGGCGAACGGGATCGCCGCGTTCGCGAGCTCGCCCGCGCGCTTGCCGGAGACCGTGATGATGCGCCACACGTTCATCTGCAGCGCGAAGTCGATCAGCACGGACGCGAGGATCGCGAACGCGAACGACGCACCGAGCTGCGCCGTGAAGGTGGCGGTCTGCGTGATGAAGCCGGGGCCGATGGCGGAGGTGGCCATCAGGAAGATGGCACCGAGGATCGCTCCGCGGCGTGAGCGGACGAACCCGGTCGCCCGCTCGGCGGTGGTCGTGGTGTCGGGGGTCATGGGGGTGGCTCCTCTGGGGCGAAGGGCGGTCGTGGAGGTGGGGCTTCCGCATCGTCGCGGTGGGGCTCACGACGTTCGTGTGGAACAACATCCCACGCATTGTTCAACAATCCAAGTCATTCGTGTTTCGATCGTGTGACGCGTCACTCTCCGGCGCGGCCATAGGATGCGAGCATGCCCGCCCCCGACGACACGCTCGCCGACGCCCTGCGGGAGCGGATCATCCTGGGCGAGTTCGCGCCGGGGACGCGGCTGTCGGAGGCCTCGCTCGCCGATCACCTGGGCGTCTCGCGCAACACGCTGCGCGAGGCGTTCCGCGTGCTCGCCGAGCAGGGATTGATCGAACACGTGCCGCACCGCGGCGTCTCGGTGGCCTCGCCCGCGGTGGCCGACGTGATCGACATCTATCGCGCCCGTCGTCTCATCGAGCCGGCGGCGCTCGCGGCCGGATCGCCGCTGCATCCCGCGGTCGCCGACATGACAGCCGCGCTCGAGCGCGGCGAGGCGGCTCTCGCGGCGCGCGACTGGCGCGCGCTCGGCACTGCCAACATGGCCTTCCACGAGGCGATCGTGGCGCTGGCCGACAGCCCGCGACTCGGGCGGCTCTACCGCGACATCGCGGCGGAGCTGCGGCTGGCGTTCCTCGAGATCGACAGCCCGGAGGCCCTGCACGCACCGTTCGTCGCCCGCAACCGCTCGCTGCTGGAGACGTTCCTGGCGCACGGCGGCGAGGCCGCCGCGCGGCAGCTGCACGACTACCTCGTGCACTCCGAGCAGACGGTGCTCGGCGCGTACACGCGACAGCGCCGCGGCTGAGGCTCAGCCCCTCAGCGACTCCCACAGCGCGTCCGCCTGCACGAGCGTCTCCTCGAGCGTGCCGGACGTGTCGATCACGACGTCCGCGAGCTTCAGGCGGTCCTCGTCCGACGCCTGGTTCGCCACGCGCGCCCGCGCCTCGGTCTCGGACATGCCGCGGTGCTCCGCGAGGCGGGCGATCCGGACCTCCGCGGGCGCGTGCGCGACGACGACCCGATCCCATTCCCCGGTTCCCCGCGCTTCCGCGAGCAGCGGCACGTCGTAGACGACGAGCGCATCCGGATCCGCGTCGAGCGCCTCCCGGAACCGCCGCTGCGACTCGGCCTTGACCGCCGGATGCACGATGCCGTTCAGACGCGCCAGCCGGTCGGGATCTCCGAACACGAGCGCCCCGAGGGCGGCGCGATCCAGCTCCCCGGACGCGGTGAGCACGCCGTCCCCGAACTCGGCCGCGATCGCCGCGAGCACCGGCTGTCCCGCCTGCTGCAGCTCGCGCACGAGCGCGTCGGCGTCGATCACGACCGCCCCGTGCTCGGCCAGACGCCGGGCGATCGTCGACTTCCCCGAGGCGATCCCGCCCGTCAGCGCGATGAGTGGCATTCCCCCAGTCTTCCACCGGTGCGGGCGCGCGCGGACCGCGCGGCCCTGCGGCGCGGTCATGTGCTTCGATGACGGCATGACGCACGACGAGCAGCAGCGCCCCGCAGAATCCCCCTGGCACCGCTGGGCGCCGATCGGGCAGACGCTCGACGCGAGCGGCGTCGTCGGAGGGCCGGTGCCGAGCATCGCGTCACTCACGCTGCTTCCGCTGGACGAGATGCTCGCTCCCGAGAAGCCGCGGGCGGGCGAGACGGATCCGTCGGAGTGCGGCCACTGCGGTCCGTCCGAGCACACGATCTGGGCGAACGACACGTGGCGGGTGGGTTCCGGCTTCGCGATCCCCGGCCTGCCGTTCCTCGCGTCGATCTCGCCACGAGAGCACGTCCTGCTGGAAAACGCGCCGATCGAGGTGCTCGCCGGGCTGGGGCCCGTCCTGCAGCGCCTGTCGAACGCGGTCAAGCAGATCCCCGGCGTCGCGCGCTGCCACTTCATGCGCTGGAACGACGGCTCCGCGCATCTGCACCTGTGGGCCTACGCGCGACCCGAGGGGATGATGCAGGGGCGCGGCGCGATCCTGCCCTACTGGGAGCAGGTCATGCCCGCCATGCCGGAGGACATGGCGCGCGAGCACATCGAGATCGTCGCGCAGGCGATGCTGCGCAGCGGGGACGGCGCGTACTACCCGGAACGCTGATCCGGCTCAGCTCTGAAGGGTGAGCCGGATCCGGCCCTCGGTGAGCGCCACCGAGACCTGGCGCAGGTCGCGCAGGGCGTGGGTCGGGTCGTGCGCGGCCGCGGCCTCGCCGACGCCGATCACCCGCATGCCGGCGGCGCGGCCGGCCTGGATCCCCGCATGGGAGTCCTCGAACACCACGCAGTCGGCCGGCTCGACGCCCAGCTTCCGTGCCGCGAGCAGGAAGCCCTCCGGATCCGGCTTGCTCGCCGTCACGTCGTCGGCCGTGACCGCGACGCGCGGCACCGACATCCCGGCGGCGGTCATGCGCGCGCGGGCGAGTTCGAGGTCGGCCGACGTGACGAGCGCGTGAGGCGCATCCGCCAGCGCGCGCAGCAGCACGGCGGCACCCGGAATCTCGACGACGCCCTCGGTCTCGGCCGTTTCGCGCGCGAGCATCTCGCGCGCCTCGGCGATGTTGATCTCCACGGGGCGCTCGGGCAGGAGCACGGCCATGCTGTCCTTCGCCTGACGACCGTGGATGAGCGCGAGCACCGCATCGGGATCCAGGCCCTGCTTCTCGGTCCACTCCAGCCACAGCCGCTCGACGACCGACGTCGAATCGACGAGAGTCCCGTCCATGTCCAGCAGCACCGCGCGGGCCTCGAGAGTGATCGTCACTCCTGCACGCTACCCGGATGCGCGATCGATGCGCTCTTGCCGGTGTCGGCGGCCGGGAATACGGTGAGCGCGTCAGTCACGCCCCGCGGAAGGAAGGTCAGTCATGGCACACGGCGACGTCACCCATCTGGAGATCCCGGTCAGCGACCTGGAGAGCGCGAAGGACTTCTACGCCGACCTGTTCGGCTGGGACATTTCGTCGCCGCCCGGCTTCGAGGAGTACCCGATGTGGCAGGCACCCAACAAGATCTCGGGCGGCGCACTGACCCCGCGCGAGGAGGGCTTCACGCAGCCGCGATCGGTGATCGAGGTCGACTCGATCGAGGAGACGCTCGCGAAGGTCACGGCCGGCGGGGGCAGGGTCGTCCAGCCGCGCGCGCCGATCGACGAGACCAGCTGGTGGGCCCTGTTCGAAGACCCCGACGGCAACGTCATCGGCCTGTTCGAGGGCACGATGGGAGGCTGATCCCCCGCTGCGGCGCGAAGTCCGGCTTCCTTCCCCGCCGGGGAGGAAGCCGGCCCTCAGCGCGAGATGAGCTGGCGCTTCGAGCTGATCACGCCCGTGTCGAAGCCCGCGAGGTGCAGACCGCCGTGGAAGCGCGCGTGCTCGATCTTCACGCACCGGTCCATGACGACCGTGAGACCGGCGTCCTCGGCCCGCGCCGCGGCATCCTCGTTCCACGAGCCGAGCTGCAGCCACAGGGTCTTCGCCCCGACGTCGATCGCCTCCTGCGCGACGCCCGGCAGGTCCTCGTGCCGGCGGAACACGTCGACGAGGTCCGGCACCACCGGCAGGTCGGCCAGCGACGCGTAGGCGGGGCGTCCCAGGATCGTCGTTGCGCGCGGGTTGACGAAGTACACGTCGTACGGCGAGCTCGACAGCAGGTACGTCGAGACGAAGTAGCTCGCGCGCGCCGGGTTGTCGGACGCGCCGACGATCGCGATCGACTTCGTGCGGCGCAGGATGTCGTAGCGGTCCTGTGCGTTCGGCCCGGTCCAGGTGCGGCCGGGGGCCGGCTCCTTGGCCCACGGAAGCTCGCACGCCACCAGTCCGCCCGGTGCCTCGCTCATCGGTTCACTCCCGTCGCCTGCGTCAGGGCCTGATCCAGGTCCCAGATGATGTCGTCCGCGTCCTCGAGTCCCACCGAGATGCGGATCAGGTCCGCCGGCACCCCGGCGGCGACGAGCTGCTCGGGGTGAGCTGCTGATGCGTGGTCGACGCGGGGTGGATGACAAGCGTACGTGCGTCGCCGATGTTGGCGAGGTGGGACGCGAGGCGCACCGAGTCGATGAACGTCTCGCCCGCTTCCCGCGCGGCCGCCGCGCGGGCCTCATCGTCGGAGAACTCGCCCGTCGGCTTGACGCCGAACGCGAAGACCGAGCCTGGGCCCAGCGGGAAGTACTGCTGCGCGCGCTCATGGTGCGGGTGTCCCTCGAGTCCCGCCCACGTGACGAACGACACGCGCGGATCCGTGGACAGCCACTCGGCGACGACGCGGGCGTTGGCGATGTGGCCGTCGATCCGCTGCGCCAGCGTCTCGATGCCCTGCAGCAGGTTGAACGCCGCCTGCGGGCTCAGCGCGGGCCCGATGTCGCGCAGCTGCTCGCTGCGCAGCTTGGTGAGGAAGCCGTACTCGCCGAAGTTGTCCCACCAGCGGATGCCGCCGTACGACGGCACCGGCTCGGTCATGGTCGGGAACTTCCCGTTGCCCCAGTCGAAGCGGCCCGCCTCGATCACCACGCCGCCGAGCGTCGTGCCGTGGCCGCCGAGGAACTTCGTGACCGAGTGGATCACGATGTCGGCACCGTGCTCGAGCGGTCGCGAGAGGTACGGCGTCGCGAGGGTGGCGTCGACCACAAGCGGCACGCCCGCCGCGTGCGCGACCTCGGCGAGGCCCGCGATGTCGGCGACCTCGCCTCCGGGGTTTCCGATCACCTCGGTGTAGACCACCTTGGTGTTCGGCGTGATCGCCGCGGCGAAGTCGACCGGGTCGCTCGAGGCGACGAACGTCGTGTCGACGCCGAAGCGGCGCAGCGTCACGTCGAGCTGCGTCACGGTACCGCCGTACAGCTGGGCGGAGGCGACGACGTGGTCGCCGGCACCGACGAGCGCGGCGAACGTGATGAACTCGGCGCTCATGCCGCTCGCAGTCGCGACCGCGCCGATCCCGCCCTCCAGCGAGGCCAGTCGCTCCTCGAGGGCGGCGACCGTGGGGTTGCCGATGCGCGAGTAGATGTTGCCGTACTTCTGCAGCGCGAACAGGTTCGCGGCATCCTTCGCCCCGTCGAAGACGAACGAGGACGTCTGGTAGATCGGCACGGCGCGGGCGCCCGTCGCGGCGTCGGGCGTGCCGCCGGCGTGCAGAGCGCGGGTGCGGAACCCGAAACGGTGCTCCTCGGTCATGAGTTCTCCTTCTCTCGGGCGGCCTCCACCGCGGCGCGCACGCCGTCGACGGCCCAGGGGTTCTGCAGCGATGTGGTGTCGCCCAGCTCGTCACCCTGCCACAGCTGGGCCAGCAGCCGGCGCAGGATCTTGCCCGAGCGCGTCTTCGGCAGCTCGGGGACGAACACGATGTGCTTGGGCTTGGCGACGGGCCCGATGTCGCGCGCGACCTGCGCGCGCAGCCCGTCGGCGTCGACCGGCTCGCGCGTGGCGACGAACGCCGCGACCGCCTGGCCCGTGAGCGGATCGGCCACCCCGGCCACGCCGGCCTCGCCGACCGCCTCGTGCGCGACGAGCGCCGACTCGATCTCGATTGTCGACAGGCGGTGCCCCGAGACGTTCACGACGTCGTCGAGGCGGCCGAGGATCCAGACGTATCCGTCCTGGTCCACGGTCGCGCCGTCGCCCGCGACGTAGTACCCGCCGTGCGCGCCGTGTCCCGCGTACGGAGCCCAGTACGAGTCGCGGTACCGTTGCGGGTCGCCCCACACGGTGCGGGCCATGCCCGGCCACGGCCGGCGCACGACGAGGGTGCCGGATCGCCCGGGAGCGACCGGCTCGCCGTTCTCGTCGACGACGGCCGCGTCGATGCCCGGCAGCGGCACCGTGGCCGATCCGGGCTTGAGGGTCGTGACGCCGGGCAGGGGCGCGATCATCGCGGCACCGGTCTCCGACTGCCACCACGTGTCGACCACGGGCAGCTCGTCGCGGCCGTGGTTGCGGCGGAACCACACCCAAGCCTCGGGGTTGATCGCCTCCCCCACGGTGCCGAGCAGCCGGAGCGTGGACAGATCATGCCCCTGCGGAATCCGCTCGCCCCACCACGTCATGAACGTCCGGATCAGCGTGGGCGCCGTGTAGTAGACCGTCACGCCGTAGCGCTCGATGATCTCGAGGTGCCGCTCCTGCGTGGGGGTGTCGGGCGTGCCCTCGTAGATCACCTGCGTGAGCCCGTTCGACAGCGGACCGTACAGCTCGTACGTGTGCGCCGTGACCCACGCGAGGTCGGCCGTGCACCAGTGCACGTCGTCGGGCTTGGCGTCGAAGTGCGCCCAGTGGGCCCAGCTCGCGTGCGTCAGGTACCCGCCCGACGTGTGCACGAGGCCCTTGGGCTTCCCCGTCGTGCCGGACGTGTAGATGATGAACAGCGGGTGCTCGGCGTCGAACGCCTCCGGTGCGTGCGTCTCGGGCGCCGTGTCGACGACGTCGTGCCACCAGACGTCGCGCCCCGCGGTCCACGGCACGTCCTGCCCGGTGCGGCGCACGACGAGCACGTGCTCGATGTGCGGCACGTCCGCCGCGGCCTGGTCGGCGGCCGACTTGACCTCGACGGCCTTGCCGCGACGCCACTGGCCGTCGGTCGTCACGAGCAGCTTGGCGCCCGTGTCCTCGATCCGGAACCGCACGGCCTCGGCCGAGAAGCCGCCGAACACGAGCGAGTGGACGGCGCCGATCCGCGCGCACGCGAGCGCGATCACGACGGTCTCGATCAGGACCGGCAGGTACACCACGACACGGTCGCCGGGCTGGATGCCGAGCGCGAGCAGCCCGTTCGCCGCCTGGGACACGCGGCGCTGCAGATCCGCGTACGTCACGGCGATCCGGTCGCCCGGCTCGCCCTCGAAGTGCAGGGCGACCTTGTCGCCGCGGCCCGCCTCGACGTGCCGGTCGACGCAGTTGTACGCGACGTTCAGGCGCCCGCCGACGAACCAGCGCGCGGCCGGAACGGTCAGCTCCCCGTCCTCGCCGGGGACGGGCGGCTGCCAGTCGTGGGCCGTTTGCCAAGGCTCCGCCCAGTCGAGGCGGCGGGCGGCGTCCTCCCAGAACGCCTCCGGATCGGCTGCGGCACGGTCATAGGCCTCGGCGCCGACGTTCGCCTGCGCGGCGAACGCCTCGGGCGCGGGATAGGCGCGGCTCTCGGTGAGACGGGCCTCGTCGATCACGGAGCTCACAGCCACCTCCTCAGCACGGCGCGCTCGAACAGCACGAGCAGCGCGTTGGTCAGGGTGCCGAGCAGCGCCAGCAGGACGATCGCCAGCAGGATGCGGTCGACGCGACCGGTCTGCTGCGAGTCGGTGAGCAGCCAGCCGAGGCCCATGGACGAGGCGATCAGCTCGGCCGCGACCAGGAACAGCCAGGCCTGCGCGAGCGCAAGCCGTAGTCCCGACACCAGCGACGGCACGACAGCGGGGAGCTGGACGGTGCGCAGCAGCGACCAGCCGCGCAGCCCGAAGGAGCGCCCCGCCTCGACGAGGTGCGGATCCACGCGGCGCAGTGCTCCCGCGACCGTCGTGTACACGGGAAAGAACGCGCCGATGGCGATCAGCGTGATCTTCGACTCCTCGCCGATCTGCAGCCACAGGATCAGCAGCGGCACCCACGCGAGCGACGGCACGGCGCGCAGCGCGACGAGCGTCGGGCTGAAGAGGATGTCCCCCGCTCGTGACAGACCGACGATCGCCGCGAACGCGAGCCCGATCGCCGATCCGGTGAGGAAGCCGATCAGGACGCGCTGCGTCGAGATGGCGATGTGCAGTCCCAGGCTGCCGTCCTGGATCAGCTGCCCCGCCGCCTGCACCACCGACAGCGGCGCGGGAAGCCGATGCGCCGGCACCAGGCCCGTCGTCGTGACGACGTGCCACACGGCGATCACG